>NZ_JBIWOA010000002.1:217594-704190 GCF_044767525.1 Streptomyces sp. NPDC101234
GCTCGGTGAAGGGGGTGATGGTGAGGTTGCCCTCGGGGACGGTGACGGCCTCGGGGTGTTCGGTGGGGGTGATGCGGACGGCGTAGGGGTTGGGTCCGGCCGTGGCGTCGGGGGTGCGGGGTGGGGCGAAGGTGAGCTCCACCGTGCCCGTGGTCCCTGGGTAGAGGCGGAGCGTCTGTGGTTCGACGGTCGTCCAGGGGGCGATGGGGCCCACCGGTTCGAAGCGGTACTCGTCGACGACGTCTCCGGTGTTGCGCAGCCGCAGGCGCACGCGTGTCGAAGCGCCCGGGTCGACGGTCGCGGAGGCGGGTTCCAGGGAAGTCCACAGGCTCACGTCAGGACGCTAACGGCGGCGCACGGGACGGAGGAGGGAACGCCGGGCAGGCCGCGGCGGTACGGGGGCAGACCGGGGGGCCGGTGGGACGTCCGGGGTTGCCCTTCGGGGCTCCGGGCCGATCCGGCGCCCGCGCCGCCGGCTCAGGCGGCCGAGCCCTCGCCGGCGTCGTCGCCGGACTCGCCCCAGCGGGCGTTCCACCGGTCCACGTGGCGTTTGAACGTGGACGGCGAGATCTTCAGGAACCTGGCGAGGGAGGTCCAGGAGATCCGGACGTCGTCTCCGTTCATGATGGCGAACAGCAGCTGCTGGAGATTCTCCGGGAGGTCCGGGTTCCAGGTGGCGCCGTCCGAGACCGCCCGCCACCCGTCGGACAACCCGGCGGCGGTCATGGCCTGCTCGATCTGCTGCTGCTTCGCCGCGTAGAGCTTGATGTCCTTCGCCTGTTTGCCGGCCGAGCCCATCTTCTTGAGCCGTTTGTCCAGGGCCGCACTGGTCATCATGAGGTGATCGGCGATGCGCTTCTTGGTGGCGGCGTCCCGGGCCAGCAGATCCTTGACCACGGGCAGCAGTGTTTCGGGGAAGGAGACGTCGAACTTGCCGCTGCCCTTGGACGCGGTCCGCTTCGCCAGCTCCCTGCGGAACTCCGGGGTCATGGCCGCTTCCAGCAGCGGGACCACGTTCCCGACGAACTGCTCCTCCCGCAGCCGCTCCAGCTCCGCCGGGTCGAGCCGGGGAGCGGAGGGGGCCCTGGGGGCGGGCTTCAGGGTGAGCTGCCTGGTGGCCGACACCAGGTCGGCGTCCGACTCGGCCTGCGACTCCTCGGGGTCGCTGTTGGACGGGGTGTCGTTCATGGGCACGAGCCCGACGCCTCTCGGATAGCGCACCTTGCCGTCCTCCGTGCGCTCCAGCCGCAGCTCCTGCTCCCAGCCGCCCTGCGCGCTCTTCGTGGCCTCTCCGTTCGCGATGTTCTCGTCGGTGGGCCGTGCGCCGCCGACCGTGGAGACGTACATACGGCGGCCGTCGGTCATGTTGGCGCCGAACCAGTTGGTGTGGGACCCGGTGGTGTCGGACTCGGTGGTGTCGGCGGCGAAGTCGGGGAAGTTCTGGGCGATGGAGCCGAGGGCGTTCTGGAAGAAGTGGTTGCCGTTCGGGTTGTAGGCGAGCTTGATCCCCAGCCGGTCGCGGAAGTAGTCGAGCAGCGCCAGGCAGGCCTTGCAGGGACGTTTCCGGCCGCGGATGAGGGCCACGTCGTGCGGGGTGTCCCCGGTGACGCCCGCATGGTGCAGGAACATCAGCAACTGCTGCTCGGCGTGCAGTACTTCGTCGCTGTCGCCGTTGTGCAGCAGATACGCGTAGTCCGCGAAGGCGGTGTCGTCCTTCGCGAGCAGCTGCGCCAGGTAGGCGCGGTGCGACGGGTGTTGCGCGGCCTTGGTCGAGATGTCCACCTTGCGGACGTAGGTCATCCTCCGCAGGGCCCGGGTGGTGGCGTTGTCCCGCTTGTCGGACTCGCTCACCGGGCTCCCGTCGACGTCCAGGGACACCGGAGGGAGCGGCTGCGCGACCGGGCGGGGGCGCAGCCCCTCGCCGATCTTCACCCGGGCCGAGCGGTCCCGGCGCCGCTGCTCGGCCACGTTGCCCAGGATCGCGTCCTCGTCCTCGGTGTTCTCGGCGGCACCGGACGCCTGGCCGGTCCTGGCGCGCTTGGCGCCCTGGGAGCCGCCCGCGGGTGCCCGGCGCTTGCCCGGCCGGGACGACGTCACGTTCCGCTCGTCGTCGGCGTCGTAGTCCAGGTTGTCGAAGTCGGTGTACAGGGCGTCGCGCAGGGACTGGCCCGCGGCGTCCTCCTCCGTCGCGGCCTGGGCGCCCCGGTCGAGCAGATAGGCGTGCAGCCTTTCGACCGTCTGGTTCAGGTTCCCGGCGAAGACCAGATGCCCGTTGAAGAGCATCGCCTCGATCTCCTCCTCCTGCTTCGGCTTCGCCGCGCCCTTGGCGTCCTTGTCCTTCTGCTCCTTCTCGTCCTTCGCGGCCCTCGCCTTCTCCCGCTCCTCCAGGAAGGTCACCGCGCGGTACAGCCGGCGGGCGGCGTGGCGCAGACTCTGCGCGGACCGGTGGCCCGCGTAACTGCGCGGATAGTGGACCATCACCGCCTCGTCGACCCGGCCCCACTGCTTCAGCGGCTGCTCACAGGTGCACGCCTTGACCAGTTCGCCGATCGCCTTGGCGTGCCGCTCCCACTGGGTCTCGGAACTGCGTTTGGCCGGCTCGGTGGCCCTGCCCTTGCCCTTCGGCCCGCCGGCCCGCTGTATCTGCGGGACCGCCGTGGCCGGGGCCCGCTGTATCTGCGGGACCGCGGTCGCCGGGGCACGCTGCACGGCGGCACCGGCCGAGCCGCCCTTCGGACGGCCGAGGTCGGGCGCCTGCCCCTGGGCCACCCGGCGGCCGTTGGCCGCGGAGGCCTGCTCGAAGGGGTCGTCCCGGTGGGAGACCGCGACGCCGGTGCCGTCCGGGGTGCCGGCGACGGCACCCGCCGACTGCTGGCGCACATGGTCCAGCTCGTGGAACATCGTCTCGTCGTCCACGCTGCGACGGCTGAGGACGATGTCGTGGCCGACGGTGTAGGCGTGCGCGCCGTACTCCCGCGCCGACCGCTGCGCCACCGTGCCGGAATGCACCCGCACATGGTCGAAGTTCATGCCGTAGGCCTGCTCCGCCTTGCGCCGGACGCCCGCGTCCAGCCGGTCGCCCGGGGTGGCCACGGCGTCGAACACCGAGGAACGGCGCTGGACCGTCGGCTGCTCCCCGTGGCCGCAGTGCGGATCGTGCCGGTGGCGGTCGGCCTCGATGGCCCGGGTGACCGCCGCGTTCCCCGCCGCGCGTTGCAGCGCGAGCAGCGCCGAGGCCACGGCGCCCGGCCGGGGCGCGGCAGCGGGGCCTTCGCCCGCGCGTCGTGCGGTGCCCGGCGCACCCGCCTCCCGCTGCCGCGCGCCGTCGTCCTCGTGTGCGTGCATCCAAGGGCCCCGTTCACTCGGTCGGGCAGAACCGTCCGGTGACCTCCGTCCTAGCCCGCCCCGGCCGCCCACGGGAAGGGCCGCCGGGGCAGCCCTGCGGGCAGGCGTACGGTGCGGACCTCAGGAACCGATGTTGGTGCGCTTGCCGATCAGGTCCCGGTACAGGGCCGCCTTCTCCTCATGGGTCTTCGCCTCGGCGATCGCGGCCTTCCAGTTCCGCTCCAGCTCGTTCAGCTTCGCCACCCAGCCGCCGAACTCCTTCATGTCGACGAGACGCTGGCTCGCGCTGAGCGGGGCGTTGTTGCCGATCTTGTCGTTCTTGTGGCCGCCGACCTGGCTCACCGGGTTGTTGTTCTTCTCGCTGCTGGTGATGCCGTGCTTGTAGCCGTCGGGGGTCCGGCCGCCCGGTCCGGCGGTCTCGATACCGACCTGGAGCGCCCCGTCGCGCTTGTCGGACGGGGGCTTGTACCCCATGAACATGTGCCCGTAGGACTCGTTCGGGAGGATGGTGTCGCCGTGGTAGTCGTTGTTGCCCATGCCCCCGAGGGCCAGGGGCAGGCCGTAGAGGTGGCTGTGGGGATCGAGCCAGTTCTGTCCGGTGGCCTTCAGCCCGCCCTTCTCCACGAAGTCGCCGCGCGCGTCCTCCGTGTTCTCGCCGATGTCCATGTGGTGGGTGCCGAACGGGCGCCGGTACACCGGTTTCTCGGGCGTCGACCTGGGCTCCCAGAACCTGCGGTCCTCCTGGGTGATGTGGAGCCACTGGGGCAGTTCGTAGCCGTGCTCGCCGTCGGCCAGCTGCGGGATGCGGATGTTGACGCGTCCGCCGTAGGCCAGGGCGTGGGCGACGTCGTCCTCGAAGTCCTCGTGGAAGCCGGTCTCCGGGTTGAAGACCTTGAGCCCCTCCTTCAGGATCAGGAAGATCTTGGTCAGCAGCTCGGTGCCGCGCTTCACGCGCTCGTTGTGCTTCTTGGCATCCGGTACGTCGTCGCTGACGCCGGGCGGCAGCATCGTCTTGACGAAGGTCTGGAAGATCTGCTCGTCGCGCTCCCCCTTGAGCGCCTCCCGCTCGGCCGATGGCGTGCCGGCGTCGTGCATGGCCATGTGCCGGCCCATCTGGTAGTCCGGCCGGCCCTGCTTGGCCACCGGCATCCCCTCGGCCCGGTCGCCGGCCGCCTGGTGCCACCGCAGGGTGGCCACGAGCAGGCGCTTGCCCTCGGGCTGCTCCAGCCAGCTGTGGAAGTCACCCGCCTCGATGTAGGCCTCGGCCTCCGCGTGGGTGCCGATGCCCACCGTCTTCAGCCACTTGGGGTCCTCGGTCTCCACCGCCCTGATCGCCTGGAGTTCCGCGTCCGTGAAGCTCGGGCCGCCGCGGACACGCCCGTGCAGCGCCGCCCGCACATGTTTGTTCTTGATCACCGCGTCGCCGCCGACGAGGAGCCGGGCCAGCTGGGCGATGGCCGGGATCGCGGCCGACGGCGGGGTGGAAGCCCCGGACGAGGGCGCGGGCGAGCCGGTGTCCGTGGCCGCGGGGCCGGGCCGGTCCGCGTCCACCCGCTGGACCGGTACGTCCTCGTCCGCGCTGCGCTGCACCGCCTCGGCCGGCGGTGCCGAGGACCCGGGCAGGGCGAGGTCGGGCATGGCGCCCCGGGCCAGCTTCCGGCCGTTGGAGGAGGCGCTCCTCTCGAACGGGTCGTCCGGGTGGGAGACCCTCTCACCATGGCCGTTGGGGGTGCCGGGCACCGGACCCATGGCCTGCTGGCGGACGTGGTCGACCTCCTCGAACATCGTCTCGTCGCTGACCCGCTTCCCGCCGAGCACGATGTGCGGGCCGCTGGTGTAGGCCAGCGCCCCGAGTTCCGCGGCCGAACGCTGGGCGACGGCGTCGTTGTGCACGCGTACATGGCCGAAGGGCATGCCGTAGGCCTGTTCCGCCCGCTGCTGAATACGGGGTTCCAGCGGCGACCCGGGTGAGCTGACGGCGTCGGGGACCGAGGACCGCCGCTGCACGGGCACCGCCCCGTCGGCCTGCCGCCCCTCTGGCTCGCTCTCCGCCCGGACCCGCTGGATCGCCCGGGCCACCGCGGCATTCCCCGCGGTCCCCTGGAGGGCGGCCAACGGCGACGGGGCGACGGCGGGCCGTGACCGAGGGCGGGTGTCGTCCCGGCCGGCGGTCGAGCGGTTCTCTGCCTGAGTGCGCATACGGATTCCCGTTCGGTCGACAAGGGACCTCACCCTCCTACCCCGTCGCCACCCGAGGGCGGGAGGGCCGCGGGGGCAGCACCGGGGGCAGGCCCTGCGGCCGAGGGGTCACCGGGCGTGCCGGGACTGCCCTTGCGGGCAAGTGAGTTGCCCCCGGTACGGCACCGGAGGCCGTTTCGGCGCGCGCGCTTCGCGCGTGAAGGTGGGAATGTTCCTGTCTCGTACCCCGAGGAGAGCAGAGCATGCCGTCCTACCTGTCGCCCGGCGTCTACGTCGAGGAGGTGGCCAGCGGCTCCCGCCCCATCGAGGGCGTGGGCACGTCGGTGGCGGCCTTCGTGGGCCTGGCCCCGACCGGTCCGCTGAACGAGCCGACCCTGGTGACCAACTGGACGCAGTACGTGGCGTCCTTCGGTGAGTTCACCGACGGGTACTACCTCGCGCACTCCGTCTACGGCTTCTTCAACAACGGCGGCACGGCGGCGTACGTCGTCCGCGTCGGCGGTACGGCGGAGGGCGCCGAGACCGCCGACTCGCCCGCCGCTCTGCGCGGTTCGGCCGCTCCGGCCGCGCTGCCGGCCGGCGAGGCCAGGCAGCTCGGCACCTTCAGCGTGAGCGCGCTGGCCTCCGGCGACCTCTCCGTCGAGGTCGCCGACGCGGAGGGCGAGGGTCCCGCCGAACGCTTCAAGCTGGTCGTCAAGGACGGCGGCAGGCCTGTCGAGACCTTCGACGTGACCGCGAAGAAGGGCGGCCGCAACTACGTGGTCACCCAGGTCAAGGAGCGCTCCAAGCTCATCACCGTGACCGAGGCCGCGCCCGCCGCGCAGCTGGCCCGGCCGGACAACCAGACGGTGGCCCTCGTGGCCCCCGCCCCTGCCCCGGCGTCCGCGCCCCCCGTCGCGGACGCCGGTTCCCACCCCGGCCCCGCCGAGTACCTCGGCGACTCGGCCGACCGCACCGGCTTCGGCGGCCTGGAGGCCGTCGACGAGGTGTCCATGGTGGCCGTGCCCGACCTGATGGCCGCCTACCAGCGCGGCGCGATCGACCTGGAGCAGGTCAAGGCCGTCCAGCTCGGCCTGATCGCGCACTGCGAGCTGATGGGCGACCGGGTCGCGGTCATCGACCCGCCGCCGAGCCTCAACGCCCGCCAGATCAGGGTCTGGCGCCAGGAGACGGCCGGCTACGACTCCAAGTACGCGGCCCTGTACTACCCCTGGATCAAGACCTTCGACCCGGCGTCCGGCACCTCCCGGCTGATCCCGCCGTCCGGCCATGTGGCCGGCGTCTGGGCCCGCAACGACGCCGAGCGCGGCGTCCACAAGGCCCCGGCGAACGAGGTGATCCGCGGCGCGGTCGACCTGGAGCTCCAGATCACCCGCGGCGAGCAGGACCTGCTCAACCCGATCGGCGTGAACTGCATCCGCGCGTTCCCCGGCCGCGGCATCCGTATCTGGGGCGCCCGCACCCTCTCCTCCGACCCGGCCTGGCGCTACCTCAACATCCGCCGGTACTTCAACTACCTGGAGGAGTCGATCCTGATCGGCACCCAGTGGGTGGTCTTCGAGCCCAACGACCACAACCTCTGGGCTCGCATCCGGCGCAATATCTCCGCGTTCCTGGTCAACGAGTGGCGCAGCGGCGCGCTGTTCGGGCAGCGGCCCGAGGAGGCGTACTACGTCAAGTGCGACGAGGAGACCAACCCGCCGGAGTCGGTCGACGTCGGCCGTGTGATCTGCGAGATCGGCATCGCACCGGTCAAGCCCGCCGAGTTCGTGATCTTCCGGCTGGCCCAGTTCTCCAGCGGCAGCGGCGAGCTCCAGGAGTAGTGGGCCTGTGTGCCCTCAACCCCCTTGTTCCACAGGCATCTTGAGAAGAACGGGCAGTAAGACATGAGTCTCCAGCCGGGTGACGCCCTCACATCACACAATTTCGGGCTGCAGATCGACGGCGTGATGGTCGAGTACCTCGCCGAGGTCAGCGGCCTGTCGATGGAACAGGACGTCATCACCTACCAGCAGAACACGCCGGACGGGAAGAACCACGTCCGCAACCTGCCGGGCGTGAAGAAGAACGGCACCTGCACGGTCGTACGGGGCATGACCCAGTCCGACTCGTTCAACCAGTGGATCAACGAGTCGATCAACGGCCAGATGGCCACGGCCCGCAAGAACGCGTCCATCATCATGATGGACTTCCAGAACACCCCGGTGAAGCGCTACAACCTGCGCAACGCCTGGTGCAGCAAGATCGACACCAGCACGGTCAAGGCGGGCGAGGCGTCCGCGCTGACCGAGTCGGTGACCATCACGTTCGAAGAACTGGTCATCGAGTAATGAGGCGTTCGGCCGGCCGGGCCGGGAGCGTGGTGGCGCCGCCGCCGGGACCGGAGGTGACGGCGCCCCCGGTCTCCCCGCAACCGGAGGCGCCCCGCGAGGCGCTGCGCACGGAGTTCCCGTTCCAGCTCCCGCGCGGATACGTCGACGAGCAGGGCACCGTCCACCGGGACGGTGTGATGCGCCTGTCCACGGCGAGGGACGAGCTGATCCCCCTCCGGGACGTCCGGGTCCAGGAGAACCCCGCGTTCCTGTCGGTGGTGCTGCTGGGCCGGGTCATCACCCGCCTCGGCACGCTGCCGCTCATGCACGACGGGATCGTGGAGAACATGTTCGCCTCCGATCTGGCGTTCCTGCAGGACTTCTACCGCCAGATCAACGCGGAGGGCCACACCCGGGCCGCGGTCAACTGCCCGCACTGCTCGGAGCCCTTCGAGGTGGAACTCGGCGGGAGCCGCCTGGGGGAATCGTGACGTACGCGACCGACCGGCTGCACGAGGAGATCGCGTACGTCGCCTACCACTTCCACTGGAGCCTGGAGGACATCCTGGACCTGGAGCACGCGGACCGCCGCCGCTTCACGGCCGAGATCGCGTCCCTGGTGACCCGGGCGGCGGAGGGCTGAGCTGTGGGGCTGTGGGATCGAATACGGGGGCGTGAGGCCGCCGACGCCGCTGCCGAGACCTCTGCCGAGGTTTCCGGCGGCGGGCAGCCGCGTCCTGTGGTGGCGGCCGCCTGGCCGGGGCTGCCGCCGATCCAGCGTGCGCTGGGGGCGGGCGGGCCGGTCGCGGACCCGGGGTTCGCCGGCCGCCTGCCGACATGGCAGAACCCGTCGTTCATGGGCATGCGCTCGCACGCGGTACTGGACGGTGAGTCGAGCGCGGGTCTGACCGGGGGCGGCCTCACCGGGATGACGGGGGCGTACTCGGGAACGGCGCCGGGCCTCGAACGCCCGCTGCAGTCACTGCCGTTGGCGGGACCGACGGGGTCGACAGGGCCAACGGGCGGTCGGAGCGCCGCGGTTCCGGTGGTGCCGTTGCGGGCGGTCGGGGGCGGTTCGTCCGGGGCTGCGGGTTCGGCCGGTCCGGTGGGGGCGCCTGCGGTGCAGCGGGTGGCGTTGGCGGGGCGGCGCGGTGGTGGCGCGGTCGCGCAGCGCTCGGGGTCGGCGGGAGCGGTACGGAACGGGGGCGGCGCGCAGACGCCGCCGACTCCGTCGGCCGCGCCGGTCAAGGGCGCGACGCCTGCCGCCCAGCGGCCGTCGACGCTACCGGCGTCGGCCTCGGCCTCGGCCTCGGCCACGGCTTCTGCTTCGGGTGCGGTGCCGGTGGCGTGGGCGCCGCAGGCGACTCCGGCCGTTACGGCTCCGGCCACCGGTCCGCGGGTCACACCGGCACCTCCTGTCCCGCCCCGGCGCAGCGCGCTGACGCATGCACCGGCGGGCACGTCGGCCATGGCGGTGCAGCGGCGTACGTTGCCGTCGGCGCCGCGGACGGTGGCGGTGGGCGAAGGCGATCGAGCAGGGAGCGAACCGGTCGGGGACGCGGTGGTACGGCGCGCGGCCGAGGGTGTGACGTCCGCGCCGGTGAGCGGAGACCAGCCGCGTCCGTCCGGAGGTGCGGGCACGCCCGAGGCGACTCCACGCTCCGCCGGACAAGGCGCTGCTTCCGGACGGGGCCCGGCACCCGCCGTCGTACAACGATCCACTTCCGTGAGCGGACCGTCCGCCCGGCCGGGCAAGCAGGGCGCGGCGGCCGCTGGTCGTACGGCACCGGCTTCGCCCGCTTCCCCGGCTGCTTCCGCCCCGGTCGCGCCCTCGACGCCGCATGTAGCCGGGCCCGTGGTGCAGCGGCGGACGGCGGACACTCCTTCGACCGGCGACCGCACGGCATCAACTCCGCCCACACCGCCTGCCGCCGCAGAACCGGCCGCGCCTTCAACCTCAGCTGTGGAGGCGGGGGTTGTACAGCGGCGAGCGAAGGATGCTGCTTCGGGTGGCGGTCAGACGGGTTTGACTCCGGCCGCGTCGCCTGCCGGTTCCGCGCCGATCAAGGCTGCAACCCCCAGTGGAGATGCGGGAGTTGTGCAGCGTCGGGCGGAGGATGCTGCTTCGACCGGCGGCCGTTCGGTTTCGGCTGCGGCCGCGTCGCCGGCGGCTCCCGGATCGGCCGTGCCTTCAACCACCGGTGAGGATGCGGGGGTTGTGCAGCGACGCGCGCAGGATCCTGCTCCGGGCGGCAGTCGGACGGGTGCGGCTTTGGCTGCGCCGCCTGCCGGTTCCGCGCCGGCCAAGCCTTCAACCTCCCTTACGGAGGCGGGGGGTGTGCAGCGGCGGGCGGGGGATGTCGCTTCGGGTGACGGTCGTTCGGGTTCGGCTGCTGCCGCGTCGCCTGCCGGTTCCGCCTCCGGCGGGGATGCGGCTGTTGTGCAGCGGCAGGCGGAGAGTGCACCGGGCGGCGGCCGTACGACATCGGCGGCGCCGCCGCTGCCGGGGGCCGGGGTCCGCACGGCTCCGGTGTCACCGACGTCTCCTGCTGCTTCCGCGTCCACGGTGTCGCCGGTCACCGGTCCTGTTGTGCAGCGGCAGGCGGAAAGTGCTGCCTCGGACGGCGGTCATACGGCACCGGCGACAACACGTCCCCGTCAGGGGCACGGGAACTCGGCAGGAACGCCGACGACAGCGCCCCGTCAGGGGCGTGGGGCTGAATCTGATGTGCGGCTACCGCCGCGTGGGCGCGACCAGCCCCCACCGGCCGTCACCGAACCCACCACCACCTTGGACGCCCCGGTCGCGAGCGGTGGCCACGACACGTCCGTGCAGCGGCGGGCCGCCGCGAGCCGTGCTTCGGCGCCGCACCGGGATCGGCCTGTTTCCGCCCCCCCTTCCGTGCAGCGCACCGCGGCGCCCTCCGGCACCCCTCGCCCCGGCCTCGGGGCCCCCGTCTCCTCGCCGACGGCGGAGGCGGCGAGTGCTGAGGCTCGTTCCTCCGCGGCTGTGCCGGATGCGCACGCGCCGGTAGGCGCTTCATCGACCGGTCCCGCCACGGCGCCCCCGGCTCCCGCACCGGTCCAGCGTGCCGTCAGTACCCCAGGCACCCCCGGCATCCCAGGCACCCCCGGCATCCCGCGCCTCGGTCTCGGCGCCCCTCTCACGGGCGGAGCCCCCGCGCCGGCCGGCCGCAAGGCACCCGTGCCGTCCGTGCAGCGACAGGCGAGCCCGGCAACCCGTTCGGACAGCCTGGCGCGTCCGGCGTCGCGGACGATGCCACCGATGCCGTCGATACCGCCCGGCGGCCTCCACCAGCCCGTCCCCGTCCCCGTCCCCGCCTCGACACCCACACCCACCCCGCCCTCCCCCGTTCCCGCCACTCCTCCCTTCCTGACCGCAGCCCCAGATCTCGCCCTCCCCAGTGCGCCGGCATCCGTGCAGCGACAGGCGAGCCCGGCAACCCGCTCGGACAGGCCGTCGCCGCCTCCGTCGGTCGTCACCGGGACGGCGGTCTCCGCCCGCGCCGTCTCCGTACAGCGAGCCGCCGCAGCTCCCCAGGCCGCCCAGCCGGTGCCCCTCCGAAGCAAGAGCACCTCCACCGCCCGGCACACCATCCCCCTCCCCGTAGCCCCCCTCAACCTCCCCACCGTCCAGCGCGACGCCGTCACCGCCTCCCCGCCGCCGGTCCATGCCCCGCACTCCGTGAAGAAGGTCCCGGTCACCGGTTCCGCCCTCACCCACCCCGAGGCCCCGCTCACCAAGTCCGAGACGCCGCCACCACCCCCGCCGCCGCCCTCGGCCCCGCCGCCGGACGACCCGCCGCCGTCGTACTCCGCCTCCGCCTCGGCGGCAGGCGAGGAGGACGAACCGCCCGGGTACACGGCGATCGAGGAGGGCGGCTTCGACCCCCGGGCCCTCACCGAGTACCAGGTGGACGCCCTGGTCCACCGGATCATCGACCGGATCACCCGGCATGTCCGCACCGAACTCCGCCGGGACCGTGAACGCGTGGGCAAGCTGCGCGACTTCCGCCCCTGAACCCACCGGCCGCTCGCGCCCACCGCCCGCCCACCACCCCCTCCACAGAAAGGCCCCCGATGGCTCGCCAGGACCCGGGAACCACGATCTGGTTCAGCCTCTCCATCGACGGCGAGAGCCTCGGCTACTTCAACGGGTGCGAGGGGTTGTCGTCGCAGGTGGAGGTCGAGCGCCGGCAGGAGGGCGGCAACAACGGCTTCGTGTGGCAACTGCCCACCCGCGTCACCTTCTCCACCATCCGGCTGACCCGTCCGCTCACCCCGGACACCTCCAAGGTCGCCAAGTGGATCTCCTCCGTGCAGACCGGCATCAAGCGCCCCACCGCCCAGATCACGGCGTTGCGGGCGGACGGCTCGGAGGTCGCCCGCTGGGGTCTGCTCGACGTCCTGCCCGTGAGCTGGCGGGGTCCCTCCCTCGACCCGGCGAGCCCCGCCGTGGCCACCGAGGTCCTGGAGATCACCCACCACGGATTCACGGACTGAGCGAGACGCAAGAGACGCGAGCGAGACGAGAGAGACGAGAGGGCAGAGGAAGACATGGCCAGCAGCAGTCGGGGCGCCGGCAAGAGCCTCGTGCGCGCCACCCTGGAGATCCACCAGCCCCCGCCGAGCGGCAGCCGCACCCCGGGCGCTCTCATCAAGTCCTTCCACTTCGACTTCAACCCGGCGCAGCTCAGCATCGGCCGCCGCGCCGACTGGAAGTCCTCCTACGCGCCCGTCGAACGCGACGGCCCGCTCCCTGAGTTCCTCGGCGCGTACCCGCGGCAGATGAGCGTGGAGATCTTCCTGGACTCCTCCGACGACCCGGGCGACAACACGGTGCTCAAGAAGGTCGAGTCGCTGCTGAACTGCTGCGAGGTCACCAGCCAGAGCATCGCGAACAAGCGGCCCTCGCCGCCGTGGGTGGTCTTCGAGTGGGGGTCGTTCTCGACGGCCCGCTTCACGGCGTACGTCGGCTCCGTCGACGCCTCCTACACCCTGTTCGGGACGAGCGGGATGCCCATCCGGGCCACCTGCCGGCTGCAGCTCCAGGAGATCCCGAGCAAGACCCCCGGGCAGAACCCGACCTCCGGCGCCCTCACCGCACAGCGGGTGCACCGGGTGGTCGCCGGGGACTCGCTCCAGGCGCTGGCCTGGCGGGAGTACGGCGACGCGTCGGCCTGGCGGTCGATCGCCGACGCCAACGGGATCGACGACCCGAACCGGCTGCCCACCGGGACGGAACTGGTGCTGCCTGCCGCCGAGGAGGTGCGGCGCTGATGGTGAAGTACGCCTATTCGAACATCATCAAGGTGACCATCGACGGGAAGGACCTGAAGTCCGACCCGGTGTGGGGGTCGGCGCTGGTCGAGGCCCACGTCGACCAGGGCGTCGGGGTGCCCGCCGCCTTCCACCTGACCTTCCGGGACAAGGACCGCAAGCTCTTCGGCGACCTGGGGGTCAAGTTCGGCAGCGAGGTGGTGCTCACCCCGATGTCCGACGGCCAGGACACCGCGGGCCCGCTGCTGACCGGCGAGGTCACCGCGATGGAGGCCGAGTACGACGGCACCGGCAGCTACGCCGTGGTCCGCGGCTACGACCGCGGTTTCCGGCTGATGCGGCAGCGCCGGGTGGTCGCCTACCGCAACCAGACGGCCTCCGACATCGCCCGCAAGCTGGCCGGTCAGGACGGGGTGCCGATCGGCCGGATCGACGCGACGAAGACCGTCTACGAGTTCATCAGCCAGAGCAACGTCACCGACTGGGAGTTCCTCGCGCGGCTCGCCGACGAGAACGAGATGGTGATGTCGGTCGACGCGAAGGGCAAGTTCCAGTTCGTGAAGCCGAAGGACGCCTCCGGGGCGCCCTCGACGAGCACGGACGGCGACAAGAGCCCCTTCGTCCTGGAGGCCGGGCACGACATCCTGCGGCTGCGTTCCGCCGTCACCGCCGCCGACCAGGTCGCCACCGTCGAGTCCCGCGGCTGGGACGTGACGACGAAGAAGACGCTCACCGCGACCTCCAAGGCCAACGGCAACAAGGCGTACAGCATCGGCGCCACCCCCGGCGACGCCTACGCGAAGTTCCCGACCGCCAAACTGGTCGAGACCCGTACCCCCTACGACAAGCAGTCCGAGGTGAAGTTCGCGGCCGACGCCCTCTCCGACGACGTGACGTCCGGGTTCGCCGAGGTCGAGGTGATCGTCCGGGGCAATCCGCAGCTGCGGCCGGGGGTGCCGGTGGCGCTCAAGGACGTCGGCACACCCTTCGCCGGCAAGTACACCGTCACCTCGGTACGGCATGTCTTCGGCGACGACAAGCACTACGAGACCTGGGTGACGGTCAGCGGCCGGCAGTGGCGTTCGCTGTACGGCGTGGCCTCGGGCGGCGGCGCCTCGGACGCCGGTTCCGACCGGCAGCTCAGTGTGGCCCCGGCACTCGTCACCGACGTACAGGACCCGCTCCAGCAGGGCCGTGTGAAGATCAAGTTCCCCTGGCTGGACGACACCTACGTCAGCGACTGGACGCGGACCGTGCAGATGGGCGGGGTCCGCGGCGGCGGGGTGTTCCCGATGGACGTCGGCGACGAGGTACTGGTCGCCTTCGACCGTGGCGCCCTCGACCATGCGTACGTCATCGGCGGCCTCTACAACGGCAAGGACAAGCCGACCAAGGTCAGGGACGTCCCGTTGCACGACGGCCTGCGCGGCCGCGCCACCCGGCACACCGTCTCCGACCGCGTCGGCAACCGGATGGACCTGCTCGACCAGCGGGGCCGCAAACAGGGCGTCCGGCTGGCCAGCGGCGACGACAAGCTGACCGTCTACCTCGACCGGCAGAACACCGAGATCACCGTGGACAGCAAGGGCAGTGTCTCCATCAAGGGCACCAGGTCGGTGTCGGTCGAGGCCGGCGCCAACCTCTCCCTGAAGGCGGGCGGCGCGCTCAGCATCAGGAGCGGCGGACCGCTGTCCCTCCAGAGCGCGGAACTCGTCGACATCAAGGCACCCACGGGCGCGGTCTCCGTGAACGCCGCCGCCGTGAACCTGATGGCGAACGCGGCCCTGTCGCTGCGCGGCAACGCCGCCGTCGCGATCAGCTCCCTGGTCACCGTGGGGATCCAGGCCCCCCAGGTGCCGGTCCTGGGCAACCTGATGATGGGCGGACTGACCGTGATGGTGATCCCGGCATGAGCGCGCGCGAGGTCTTCCCCGAGGGGCGGGTGCGGAGCTGATGGCGGAGCAGTTCGTGGGCTCGGGCTGGTCCTTCCCGCTGCGGATCGGCCCCACCGGCGGTATCGCCCTGGTCAGCGGCGAGAAGGAGGTGGAGGAGGCCATCCGCCTCGTCCTGTCCACGGCCCCCGGCGAACGCCCGATGCGCCCGGAGTTCGGCTGTTCCATCCACGACCTGGTCTTCGCGCCGGTCAACGAGCAGACCGCCGGCCGGATCCAGCACGAGGTGTACG
Source organism: Streptomyces sp. NPDC101234 (assembly GCF_044767525.1). Lineage (NCBI taxonomy): Bacteria > Bacillati > Actinomycetota > Actinomycetes > Kitasatosporales > Streptomycetaceae > Streptomyces > Streptomyces sp. NPDC101234. The sequence continues at coordinate 232,937 of NZ_JBIWOA010000002.1, forward strand.
CCAGCCTGGACCGCTGGGAGCCGCGGATCGAGGTCGAGGACGTCGAGGTCACCACCGGCGCCGACCCGAGCGTGCTGATGATCGACGTCCGCTACTCGATCCGCGGCACCAACAACCCGCGCAGCCTGGTCTTCCCCTTCTACGTCATCCCCTCCCACGACGAGCCGGACCTGCCGCCCGCCTCCTCGGACTCCTCGGAAAGCGACCGCTGATCCCCGATGGCCCTGCCCTCCCCGAACCTCGACGACCGGCGTTTCCAGCAGTTCGTCGACGACGCCAAGCGTTATATCCAGCAGCGCGCCCCGGAGTGGACCGACCACAACGTCTCCGACCCCGGCATCACGCTGGTGGAGACGGTCGCGCACATGGCCGACCAGATCGTGTACCGGCTCAACCGGGTCCCGGAGAAGAACCACCTGGCCTTCCTGGACCTGGTCGGCATCACGCTGTTCCCGCCGTCGGCGGCCCGTACGGACGTCACGTTCTGGCTGTCGGCGGCCCAGGAGGACGCGGTCGCGGTGCCGGTCGGCACGGAGGTGGCGACCCGCCGTACCGAGACCCAGGAGGCGGTGGTCTTCGCGACCGAGCGCGACCTGGCCATCGTGCCGAGCGAGCTGCGGCACCTGATGCGGCAGGAGCGCGGCTCGGCCGTCGTGGACCTCACCCACGAACTCGCCGAGGGCAAGGACCTGTTGTGCTTCACCGAGGCCCCGAACCCCGGTGACTGCATGCTGCTCGGCCTGTCCGCGGCCGTCCCGCACTGTGCGGTCGCGCTCGATCTGGACAGCCGGGTCGACGGTGTCGGCGTGGACCCGCGGCAGCCCCCGCTGGTGTGGGAGGCGTGGACGGAGGACGGCTGGCAGGAGTGCGAGGTCGACCGGGACGGCACCGGCGGTCTCAACCGCCCCGGCGAGGTAGTCCTGCACGTCCCCGCCGGGCACGTGCTGTCCCGCAACGGCGGCCGGGAGGCGGGCTGGCTGCGCTGCCGGGTCACCGAACCCCGCTCCGACCAGCCCTTCTACACCACGTCCCCGACGGTCCGGTTCGCCGAGGCCTGCACGATCGGCGGCACGACCGGCGCGGTGCACGCGGAGACCGTCGAGGACGAGGCGCTCGGCGAGTCCACCGGCCTGCCCGGCCAGCGCCTGAGCCTCGCCCACGCCCCCGTCGTCGGCGACACCCCGCCGCTGCTCCTCCAGACCGCCGAGCACGACGGCGAGGGCGGCTGGCTGGACTGGCAGGTGGTCCCGCACTTCGCGGCCTCCGGCCCGTACGACCGCCACCTCACCCTCGACGCCACCACCGGCGAGATCGCCTTCGGCCCTGCGGTCCGCGAACCCGACGGCTCGCTGCGCCAGTACGGCACGGTGGCCCCGAAGGGCGCGGTCATCCGGGCCCGCCGCTACCGCACGGGCGGCGGCCGGGACGGCAACGTGGCCCGGGGGGCCGTACAGATCCTGCGCTCCTCCATCCCGTACGTCTCGGAGGTCGTCAACCGCGAGGCGGCGCGCGGGGGAGTGGACGGCGAGACGGTGGCCGAGGCGAAGGTCCGCGCCCCCATCACCCTGCGCGCCCAGGAACGGGCGGTGACCCTGCGCGACTACGAGGAGTTGGCCCGCCGGGCCGCCCCCGAGACGGCCCGGATCACCTGTCTGGAGGGCGAGGAGGGCGAGTACGGGGCTTACGCGGTACGGGTGTTGGTCGTCCCGCAGGCGGTGCCCGACCCCGGCGGCCGGCTCCGCTTCGAGCAACTCGTCCCCGGAGACGCCCTCCTGGACCGCATCACCCGCCACCTGGACGAACGCCGCCTGATCGGAACCCGGTTGGCGGTCGGCCCGCCCTTCTACCAGGGCGTCACCGTGGTCGCCACCCTGCATGCCTTCCGCGGGGTGGACGTCGACCGGGTCCGCCGCCAGGCCCATGACGCCCTCTACCGCCACCTCGACCCGCTGACCGGCGGGGCGGACGGCAAGGGATGGCCGTTCGGGCGCCCGGTGCAGTCCGGCGAGGTCTTCGCGGTGCTGCAACGCGTCCCCGGCGTCGAACTCGTCGACGAGGTCGTCCTGCATCCCGCCGACCCCCTCACCGGCAAGCGCGGCGACCCGACGGACCGTATCGACCTCGCCGCCCCCTCGCTCGTCTTCTCCTACGACCACCGGGTCCGGGTGATCGGCGAATGACCCCCGACCACGCCCGCGGAGGCATTCGTTGAGAGGTTCGATCGACGGCCTGGGCTCCTCCACGCCCATCGGCCCGATGCTCCCCGCCGTCTTCGCCGACGACGATCTCGCCCTGCGCTTCGTCGCCGGCCTGGACGATGTGATCGCCCCCATCCCCAACGTCCTCGACTGCCTCCCCAGCTACTTCGACCCGGCCCTGACCCCCCTGGACTTCGCGGAGTGGCTGGGCACCTGGGTCGGCGCGGAGACCGACGGCACGGAACCGGAACCCCTGCTCCGGGCCGCCGTGGCCGCGGCCGCCTACCTGCACCGCATCCGGGGCACCCGCCGCGGCCTCTCCGAGGCGGTCCGGCTGGCGTTCGGCGTCGCACCGGAGATCACGGAGAGCGGCGGCGCCGACTGGAGCGCCCGCCCGCTGGGCCGCTTCCCCGGCACACCTCGCCCCCGCCTCCATGTCCACCTCACGCTTCCGTCCCCCACCCCCGCCGACGAGGTCCGTCTGGAACACCTCGTGGCCGCCGCCCGCCCCGCCCATATGCCTTACACGGTCCAGGTGACCGCTTCTTCTCCGTCCGCCGAAAGGACCCCGCAGCGATGACGACCACCCAGAACTGCACGGAGTGCGGCACGGTCGCAGAACCGGGCCAGTCCTTCTGCGACGCGTGCGGAGCAGTCCTGAGCTGGACGGGAAACAGGGAGGAGGCGGCCAGACAGGAGACCCCGGCCCCCGAAGGCTCCCCGGCGCCCCCCGCCTGGGACGCCTTCGCCCCCAGAGAAGGCGCCTCAGGCCTCCCCCGCGCCCAACGCAGCAACTTGCTGGGCACGGCGACGACATCAGGAACGGCGACGACAGCGCCCCGCCAGGAACGGGAGGACTTGTCGGCAACGGCGACGACAGCGCCCCGTCAGGGGCGCGGGGCTGAATCCGATGTGCGGCTACCGCCGCGTGGGCGCGACCAGCCCGCACCGTCCGTCACCGCGACGACGGCCGAAACCACCCCCGTCCCCACCACTCCCGACCCGGAAGCCGCCGACGGCGCCCGGCCTCCGCAGGGGTCACCCGCACCCGACCACGACGGCCGCACGGGTGGAGCGGGCGGGAACTCATACGCCGAAGGCGGTGGCGAGGACGCCCACGACCGGGCCCGCCGCCTCCTCATCCCCGTACAGGACCCGGAACCGGCCCCCGCACCCTCGTCCGTCACCCCCGTCCTCCCCGGCCGCCCCACCCCCCAGCGCCCCCAGTCCGTCCGCGCCCCCGGCGCAGACCTCGGCGCCCACGGCGGCACCCCCTGCCCCTGGTGCGCCACCCCCAACCGCCCCGACCGCCACTTCTGCACCCGCTGCGCCATGCCCATGGCCGGCCACGGCGACACCTCCCCCGCGGCCCCCCGCCCCTGGTGGCGCCGCCTCTTCGACTTCCGCAACCGCGAAACCCCCTGGGCGGGCGACCGCCCCCGCCTGCGCCGCACCTTCGACCGCGTGCTCACCTGGATCGTCGCCGCCGTCGTCCTCACCGGTGTCACGGTCCTGGCGGTCAACACGCCGAAGGCGATCAGCGCCACCCGCGACCACTTCGCCAAACGCGCCCAGGTCTCCCCGGACCGCGTCACCGCGTCCCGCTCCTACGCCGGCCACAAGCCCGACCTCGTCTTCGACAAGCTGAGCAACACCTGGTGGGGCCCGGGTGTGGTGCAGGGCGGCGAGGGCGAGTGGATCGAGGCCCGCTTCGACGAACCGACCCGGCTGCTGAACGTGATCATCACGTCCGGCGAGTCGACCCACTACGACCAGCTCAAGAAGTCGGCCCTGCCGCACCGGCTGAAGGCGACCATCAAGACGTCCGACGGGAAGACGGCGACCCGTGAACTGGTCCTCGACCAGGCGGCCGGCGGCCAGACCCGGGACTTCCGCGCGTCGGACGTCGTCTCCGTCCGCTTCACGATCGAGTCGTCGTACCAGGCCTCCGCGAAGACCCAGGTGGCCATCGCCGAGATCGAGTTCTTCGGCCCGTCGACCGCCGGCTCCTCCTGATCCGGCCGATCCGACAGATCCGACCTGGGAAGGGCGGGGAGGGGCGGGGCTAACTCCTCATCAGGGACCGGTAGACGGCCCTGGACCTCGGGTTGCTGCGGCAGCCCCAGACGCCGTGCGGGCAGTAGTCGGTGAGGGTCTGGTACAGCGGCCGGCTGTCCGCGAACCACTCCAGCATGCCCCGCAGATAGGCCGGATCGTCCCCGTTCTCGTAGAGCCCCCACTCGGGATACGAGACCGGTTTGCCGTGGGCCCGGGCGAAGTCGACCTGGGCCCGCAGCCCGTACGGCTCCATGACCTGCTCCCGGAAGGACAGCCCGCGCGGGGAGTCGTAGGAGTCCATCCCGATCACGTCCACGAACAGGTCCCCCGGATAGCACTCGGTCCAGGGGATCGCGTCCCGCCCCCGGTTGGGCGTGAAGTCGAACCGGAACCGGGCGCCGGGCACCGACCGCATCGCCGTGACGATCCGCACCCAGTAGGCCTTCCAGGCGGCCGGGTCGGGACCGCAGCGATGGGTGTACGTCACCCCGTTCATCTCCCAGCCGAGGACGACGACGGTGTCCGGCGCACCGACCGCGACCAGCCGCCGGGCCAGCGCCCGGAAGTGGCCGTCGTACGCCCCGCCCGCCCCCAGCCGGAGCCGGCGCCGTACCTCGGCGTCGGGCACATGGTCCTCCGTGTGTTCCAGCATCGGCACGTTGAGGACGAGGAGCCGGTCCGGCACGGCCCGCCGCCAGTGTGCCCACAGCCGTACGAAGTCCGGGGCGCCCTCGATGTTCTGCCACACATCGCCCGGCAGGTAGGTGTGTCCCACCCGGGGTTCGTCATGACCGAGCCAGGCGCCGAGCGCGCCCACCCGCCGCACCCCGTCGGCGCCGAAGCCGAGGTACGCCCCGAAGGGCCCGGGGGCGGCGGGTCGCGGGGTCTCAGGCCGGGAGACCGGTACTAACAGGAGGACGACCGTCGTGATGAGGAGGACGAACCTCGGGTGTGCCATGGGTGGCAGTCTGGTCGCTCCCGGGTGCCGGTGCAGGCTGTGCGGGGATCTTCGAACTTTGTGCGAGGCCCGCCGGATCGCCGAGGATCGCCACCCCGTGCCCGCGCAGCCACGGCAGCGGCGGCACCGCGGACCCCATGAACGGCGTGGTGCGGACCTCGAAGTGGAGGTGGGGACCGTCCGCGTTGCCGGTCGCACCGGCGGCGCCGATGCGCTGGCCCGTCAGGACCTCCTGGCCGGGCCGGACGTTGATGACGGACAGATGGGCGTACTGCGTGTAGTAGCCGTCCGGGTGCTGTATGACGACCTGGTTGCCGAAGGCGTCGCCGCAGGACGCGGTCACGATCCGGCCGGGTCCGACGGCGTACACGGGCGTACCGGAGTCGACCGCGAAGTCCTGGCCGGTGTGCCGGTGCCTCCAGTGGGGGCCCTCGGCGGCGTAGCCGGCGGAGAGCCGGTAGCCGACGGTCGGCGCGGTCCAGGCCGGGGTGTCGCTGTTGGTGCCGTTGTCGCCGGTGCCTGCGCCGGCGCTGTCGGTGCCGCTGTCGGGCGGCGGGGTGCTGGGAGTGCCGAAGCCGCAGGTTCCGAGGCCGGCGTCGGCCTTGGCGGGCGTGGTGAGGAACGCGCCGGTGAGGAGGAGGACGAGCGCGGCAGTGAGGAGTCGTAGATCATCCTTTCGCATCTTCGGATCCTCGGACGATCTGCCGGGTCCGGGGCGGTCTCACACGCCCCGACGCCGTGACTTTCGCCCGTTCGGATCCTGCGGTCGCCCACGCTCTGAACGGACGCCCACCGTCCGCCCGTACATCCGGGCACGTCAGCGTTCGACCGCAGATCGGAGTCCCCCGTGAACGCATCCGCAGCCATCGGCGTGACCGGCCTGGGCGTGATGGGCCGCAACCTGGCCCGGAACTTCGCCCGGCACGGTTACCCGGTCGCCGTCCACAACCGCACTCCCGCCCGCACCCGTGCGCTGATCGAGGAGTACGGGCAGGAGGGCACGTTCGTCGGTGCCGAGACCGCCGCGGACTTCGTCGCCGCCCTGGAACGCCCCCGTCGCATCATGATCATGGTGCAGGCCGGTGCCGCCACCGACGCCGTCATCGACGAGTTCGTCCCGCTCCTCGAACCCGGTGACATCGTCATCGACGGCGGCAACGCCCACTTCGCCGACACCCGCCGCCGCGAGGCCGCCCTGCGCGAGAAGGGGCTGCACTTCGTCGGGGTCGGTGTCTCCGGCGGCGAGGAGGGCGCGCTCAACGGGCCGTCCATCATGCCGGGCGGCTCCGCCGAGTCGTACGCCGTGCTGGGGCCGATGTTCGAGGACATCAGCGCGAAGGTGGGCGGTGAACCCTGCGCCACACACGTCGGCGCCGACGGTGCCGGGCACTTCGTGAAGATGGTCCACAACGGCATCGAGTACGCCGACATGCAGCTCATCGCCGAGGCGTACGACCTGCTGCGCCAGGTCGGCGGCTACGCGCCGGCCGAGATCGCGGACATCTTCCGCGAGTGGAACGGCGGCCGACTCGGCTCCTACCTCATCGAGATCACGGCCGACGTCCTCGCGCACGTCGACGCCGCCACCGGCGCCCCCTTCGTCGACATCGTCACCGACGCGGCCGGGCAGAAGGGCACCGGGCGCTGGACCGTGCAGACCGCGCTGGACCTGTCCTCGCCGGTCACCGCGATCGCCCAGGCGACGTTCGCCCGCGCCGCGTCCGGCCGTCGCGAACTGCGCGCCGCGTACGCCGGGTTGCCCGGCGGCACCACACCCCCGCTCAGCGCGACCGAGGCCGACCGCTTCGCCTCCCGCGTCGAACACGCCCTGTACGCGTCCAAGGTCATCGCCTACGACCAGGGCTGGACGATGATCCAGGACGCGGCCGCCGAGTACGGCTGGAAGATCGACCTCGGCGCGGTGGCCCGGATCTGGCGGGGCGGCTGCATCATCCGTGCGTCCTTCCTGGACCGGATCCGCGCTGCCTACCGGGCCGACCCGGACCTGGTGAGCCTGCTGGCCCAGGAGGAGTTCGCGAAGGAGATCGCCGACGCGCAGGTGCCGTGGCGGGAGACGGTGGCGTCGGCGGCCCGCCGGGGCATCCCGGTCCCGGCGTTCTCGGCGGCCCTCGCCCACTACGACACCCTGCGCGCCGACCGCCTCCCGGCGGCCCTTCTCCAGGGGCAGCGCGACTACTTCGGCGCCCACACGTACGGCCGCACCGACCGCACCGGCGCCTTCCACACCCACTGGGCGACAGAGGGCCGCCCCGAAACACAGGACTGAGTGACTCTGCCCCGTCTGAAGCGCCCCGTCAGGGGCGCGGGGAACTGCGCGACCAGCCACGACCGGCCCGCAGCGGGCTACGCTCCGACGCCCCCCCCGGTCGGCGGGACGACAGACGGTGCCGCGACAGGCCGTCAGCGGTCTGCAGCGCCACCGTGGCTGGTCGCGCAGTTCCTCCCCCAGCCTTCGGCCGGGGGTACCCCCAGCGCCCCTAAAGGGCGCGTTGCAGGCAAGGGCGCTGGGAGGAGGCCCCCTCGGCCGGGCCGACCGCAGGTCAGACGCGGACGCCGAACATGAACGGGCCGCCGATGGTGCTCATCGACTCGTAGCGGACGACCGTGCCGGTGCGCGGGGCGTGCAGGATCTGCCCGTTGCCCGCGTACAGGCCCACGTGGTGCAGGTCGTTGAAGAAGAAGACCAGGTCGCCGACCTGGAGCTGCGAGGTCGAGTAGATCTTCGTGCCGATCGTCGACTGGGACTCGGACGTACGGGGTATGGAGACGCCGGCCTGCGCGTAGGCCCAGGAGGTCAGACCCGAGCAGTCGTAGGAGGACGGGCCGGTGGCGCCGTACACGTACGGCGTGCCGAGCTTCGTCTTGGCGGCGGCGAACGCGGCGGCGGCCCTGCCGTTGGCGGACGTGTCGTTGCCGAGGTCCACACGCTCGCTGGAGGAACGGCTGGCGCGGTCCTGCTCGGCGGCCAGCGCGGCCTTCTCGGTGGCGGTGAGGCTGTTGAGCAGCTTCTGCGCCGCGGCGAGTTTGGCCTGAACTTCCTTCTTCTTCTTGGCCAGTTCGGTGCGGGTGGCGGACAGGTCCTGGAGCTTTCCGGAGGCCTCCGCCCGCTCCTGGGCCAGCTCGCGCTGCTTGGCCTGGATCTTCTTCAGCGTCTCGACCTGCTGGCTGCTCAACTGGTCAAGGGCGGAGGCCTTGTCCAGGTAGCTGTCCGGGTCGGAGGAGAGGAAGAGCTGGAGGGACGGGTCGATGCCGCCGCTGCGGTACTGGGCGGTGGCCATGCTGCCGATGCCGTCCCGCAGTTCGTTGAGCTCGTCCTGGCCACGGGCGACCGAGTCCTGCAGCGCGGAGATCTGCTTCTGGAGCTTCTCCTGCTTCTCCTTGGCCCCGTTGAGCTTCTCGGTGGCCTGCTCGGCCTCCTCGTAGAGCTTGTCGACCCGGGACTTGACCTCGTCCTTCTTCGGCTTGGCCGTGGGCGCGGCGTCGGCCGCCTGGGCGGAGAGGACCACGGCGGCAGCGGCGGCGGTGGTGAGCACGGTGACGCGAGCGCGGCTCGGCTGCTTGGGACGACGGTGGGACGCCACGGAGGCGGCCTCCTTTCGAACGAAAGAGTCGAGCACTGGGTCAACTAGAGGTACGAGTAACAGACCTTAATGACTCTCTTATGGTCAGTTCAAATCTCTGCATGGAAAAAATTCGGCCACCGGCCGTCAACAGGCCTTCTGCGCCCAGTGGGTCGCGGGTGTCGGGCCGTTGATTGTTAAGAACCTTGACAGTTAATTGGTCTAGTCCAAATATGTGCGTCCATGAGACGCACCCGTGCCCTGCACGCCCTGACCGCAACCGCCCTGTCCGCCGCGCTCGTTGCCCTCGGATCCGGCGCCGCGCACGCCTCCTCGCAGACCGCCCCGCACACCGCGAAGCCCCTGCCCGCGCATGTCGCCGCGCCCTACTTCGAGGCGTGGACCGGCCAGAGCCCGGCCGCACTCGCCGCCGTGTCCGGCAACAAGTACCTCACCCTGGCCTTCCTCCAGACCCCCGCCGCGGGCTCCTGCACCGCCGACTGGAACGGCGACGCCACCCAGCCCGTCTCCCCGTCGAGCTTCGGCGCCGACATCGCCGCCCTCCAGGCCCGCGGCGGCGACGCCATCCCCTCCTTCGGCGGCTACAGCGCCGACACCACCGGCACCGAACTCGCCGACAGCTGCACCGACGTGCACGCCATCGCGGGCGTGTACGAGAAGCTCGCCACGACGTACGGCATCTCCCGTATCGACCTCGACGTCGAGGCGGACTCCCTCGCGAACACGGCGGGCATCGACCGCCGCAACAAGGCGATCGCCGAGGCCGAGCGCTGGGCCGAACACACCGGCCGGCCGCTCCAGTTCTCCTACACCCTGCCGACGACGACCAAGGGCCTGGAGGACAACGCCCTGGCCGTCCTCCGCAACGCCGTCGCCGACCACGCGCGCGTGGACGTCGTCAACCTCATGACCTTCGACTACTACGACGGCGCCACCCACGACATGGCCGCCGACACGAAGACCGCGGCGAGCGGCCTGTACGGCCGGCTCCACGATCTCTACCCGCACAAGAACCCGAAGCAGCTGTGGGGCATGGTCGGCGTCACCGAGATGCCCGGCATCGACGACTACGGCCCCGCAGAGACCTTCACCACCCAGAACGCCACCGCCGTAGCGAGCTGGGCCGCCGCCCAGGGCATCGACACCCTCTCCTTCTGGGCCCTTCAGCGTGACAACGGCGGCTGCGTCGGCACCGGCGGCTCCGACTCCTGCTCCGGGATCGCCCAGGACACCTGGTACTTCAGCCACACCTTCGCCCGGTTCACCGGCCCGCGGCTTTAGGACTGCCGGCTCCGGGACCGGTCGGCTCCGGGACTGTCGGATCCAGGACTGTCGGCGACGACCTGCGCAATCCTTTGCCGTCCATGGTCAACAGCAGGTTTTCGGACAACGAGCACGTCACCGACGGCGATTATCGTCCGCACGGCCCACCCACGCACTTCACCCTGTTCCCCGGAGCTCCATGCGCCTCAAGCAGGTCTCGCTCATGGCGGCGATATCCGTCGTCGCCGGGCTGACCACCGCCGCCGTCGGCCTCACCGGTACCGCCGCGTGGGCCGACGGCACGGCCCCGTCGCCGCTGTCGCACTACGCGCACATGGTGGTCGACCCCGCCCACCAGCACCTGTTCTTCAGCCAGGGCACCGGCTCGACCGGCATCCTGGTGACCGACCTGGCCGGCAACCCCGTCACCACCATCACGGACGAGCAGGGCGCCACCGGCCTCGCGCTCTCCGCCGACGGCGCCCCCCTCTGCGCGGCCCTCGCCGACGGTGACGCGGTCGCCGCCATCGCCGCAGGTGGTCGGCACGGTCACGCCCGACAGGTCCGGGCAGTGCATGAAGTTCCAGACCCAGGAGTACTACAGCGGCGCCTGGCACACCATCGGCACGTCGTCCTGCTTCTCCATGGCCCCGGGCAGCACCGGCGTGACCCATCTGGTCCTCACCCACGTGGTGGGCCAGAGGTTCCGGACGCGGACGGAGTACGTGGCCGGGCCCAAGGACACGAGCAACGCGAGCACATGGGGCGGCTGGCTGTACTTGACGGTACGGAACTGACCGGCCCAGCCCAGCACTTCGGCCCGGCCATCCACACCCTGTGGATGGCCGGGCCGATTCGTTTGCGGGGATGGGGAGTTACGGGTTGACGACCGTCCCGCCGAAGGTGACGTTCAGCTTGCCGCTCGACGCGAAGGACCAGCCGAGGGAACCGGAGTAGGAGGAGCACCGGGAGCCGTTGGTGCCCGTCCAGAACTGGTTGGAACTGTCCGCGTCACCGACGGTCTTGTCGTTCGACCCGTCGACGGCGAACCGGCACGAGGTGTTGGTGCGGAACACCGAAGTGCCCTTGTCGAAGGAGAAGTTGCGCTCGGTGTTGTCGATGCTCACGTTGTTCGAGATCGTCATCGTGCCCGGGTTGCTGTTGTAGGTGAACCCGTGGTGCCCGTTGTCGTAGGCGATGTCGTGCTGGACGACGTGGTTGACGGCGATGGCGTCGCCGCCGAGCTTGTAGCCGTTGCGGTCGCCGTTCGCGTTCTGGGTGCCGTCGGTCAGGGTGCCGTTGCCGTAGGAGAGCGAGTACTCGATGGTGACCGGCCCGATGGCACCGGTGTCGGTCTTGGTGTAGAGGTCCCAGCCGTCGTCGATGTTGTTGTGCGAGACGTCGTACCGGAAGACGTTCCCGGTGCCGGTGGTCAGCTTGGACGCGAAACCGTCGGCGTTCTCGCCGCCGCTGTCCTCGTTGTCGTGCGACTCGGAGCTGACGATCAGGTTGTTCGACGGCCAGGCACTGCTCGACGTGCTGGAGGAGATCCGGCCGAGCTGCAGCCCGGTGTCCCGGTTGTACGCGGTCACGACGCGCTCGACGACGTTGTTGCTGCCGCCGACGTAGATGCCGTTGTCGCCCGCGTGCTCGACCGTGAGGCCGTACAGATGCCAGTAGTTGGCGAAGAGCTGGATGCCCCGGTTCGACGAACTCTCGCTCTGCGCCGAGAAGTCGAGCACCGGTGTCTCGCCCGGGTAGGCGGACAGCGTGGTGAGCGCGGCGGAGGAGCCGTTGGAGCCGGCCGGGACGGTCACCGTGGACGAGTAGGCGTACGTCCCGCCGCGCAGGTAGATCGTGCCGCCGGCGGCGATCCGGCTGATCGCCGAGGTGAGCGTGGTCGGCGCCGACTGGGTGCCGGCCGCGCTGTCGGTGCCGCTCGGCGACACGTACAACACCGTGGACGCGGCCTGCGCGGGGGTGCCGGCCAGTGCGACGAGCGAGCCGGCGAGCAGGCCGACGGCCGCGATAACTGGTCTCACGTGCATCGATCGTCTCCGTTCGGGTTCATGGCGACATGGCGGAGGGGTGTGGAAAGCGCTTTCTCTGCGAAGCTAGGGAGGGTGCTGCGGGGTCGTCAATAGTCATGTATGTAAAGGCTGTTCGAGCATGTGATCGCTAGTGGGTGTGATGGTCCGGGTGGGGGCGGGATTGCGCCATCCGGATTATTTCGATGGCGATCGGAATAGGGGCCGCCGGACGCCCGTTGCCCCTGTCATGGCTGAGATCACGGACAAGATCGACCTGGGTGCCGTCGGTGTGTGGCGCCACGACAAGACCGACCCCGAGCTGGCGGTCGCACTGGAGGGACTGGGCTACGGCACCCTCTGGCTGGGCAACGTGACCGACCCGGAGCTGACCGAGGTGGAGCGGCTGCTCGACGCGACCGAGAGCCTGGTCCTCGCCACCGGCATCGTGAACATCTGGTCCAACCCGGCCGAGGACATCGTCCGCTCGTACCGGCGCATCGCCGAACGCCACGCGGACCGCTTCCTGCTGGGCATCGGCGCCGGCCATCGCGAGATGACACAGGAGTTCGTCCGGCCGTACCAGGCCCTCAACGACTACCTGGACGCCCTCGACGCCGGCGGTGTGCCGGTGGCCCGCCGGGCCCTGGCCGCGCTCGGCCCCCGCGTCCTGCGCCTGGCCGCCGACCGCTCGGCGGCCGCGCACCCCTACCTCGTCACCCCGGAACACACCCGCAAGGCCCGCGAGATCCTCGGCGCGGACACGCTCCTGGCCCCCGAGCAGAAGGTGGTCCTGGAGACCGACCGCTCCCGGGCCCGCGCGAAGGGCGACGGCACGCTCGCCCTCTACCTGGGCCTGAGCAACTATGTCGCCAACCTCCGGCGCCTCGGCTTCGACGACACCGACTTCGCGGACGGCGGCAGCGACCGCCTCTTCGACGCGCTGATCCTGCACGGCGGGACGGCGGAGGTGGCCGAGGGCCTGCGGGCCCATCTGGAGGCGGGCGCCGATCATGTGACCCTGCAACTGCTGGGCGGCACCGGGGACGACCCGGACCCGCTCCCGGGGTACCGGGCGCTGGCGGAGGAGTTGGGGATCGCGGGCTAGGGATGGGCTAGGGAGTCTTTCCCGGGGGTGCGGGGCCGGGGGCTGTCGGTGAGGTGGCCCGGCCCGGCCCCGCCTCGGTCAGAGGCCGGTGAGCAGGCCGTCCAGCGGTGCGGGTACGCGATCCGGATCCAGCGCCTCGACCAGGACCCGGCCGTAATGGATCTTCCGTCCCGCCGTCGTGCCGAAGAAACGCCGGAGCTGCTGCTGTGTGGTGCGGCCCTGCTGGGCGGGCTGGTTCAGGAAGGTGCGCAGGGGGCGTTCGTCGCCCTCGGCCCGGATCAGTTCCGCGACCCGGTCCGGGCCGAGCGCGCGGATCAGCTCGTCCTCCAGATCGGCGGCGCACACGAAGAACCCGTGCTGCGCCGCACCGGCCCGCTCCAGGCCACGGTCGTAGTAGCGCCGCTCCCTCTCGTCGCACAGCCCCGTGAGACGCAGCCCCAGTCCGGGCGGCCCGAGCAGCCGGGCGAACCGCCCGATGTTCATCGCCCCGCCCATCGACAGGACACAGACGCCGTCGCCCGCCAGGTCCCGCCCCCGCCGCTCGGCGAGCGCACCGACGGCGGCGACATCGCTGGGCCCTTCGACGAGTACGACGACCCGCACGCCCAGCCGCTCCGCCAGCTCCCGCGCGGGCTCCCCGTCCCCACCGGCCGCCCAGGTGACGACTGCCTCGTGGAACGCCCCCATGTCAGCCATGGGACGAGTCTCCGCCCGGGCCTGGTGCCGATGCCAGGGAATATCCGCCACGACGCGCCGCGCCTGGCGGGCGACGTCGGCCCCTCCGTTGTCGTACGGCGTCAGCCCCCGTGTCGTACGGCGTCAGCCGTCGCGTCGTACGAAGACCGGTTTGAGGTGCTTCTCCGGGAGGGCGTACGGGAGTTGCTCCCAGTCCAGGACGTGGGAGACGACCCGGGCCGGGTCGACCTTCCCGGAGCGGGCCAGGGCGAGGGCGTCGGGGATGTGGTCGCGGACGTTGTCACGGGCGACGCGCAGGGTGACGCCGGTGAGGTACATGTCGAGGAGGGGGAGTTCACCGGGGCGGAAGTGGTTGCCCGCCGATTCGCAGATGCCTTCCGGGGCGAGGGACCTGACGGCGAGGGCCAGCTGGTCGACGCGGCCCGTGGCCTCCACCGCGATGTCGAAGCCGTGGTGGACCGGCGGGTCCAGGGTCTCCGCCGTGGCGGCGCCGAAACCCCGGGCGAGCTCGCGGTGCCCGGGGTCCGGGTCGACGTAGAGGACGGTGGAGGCGCCGAGGGCGCGGGCGATGTCGACGACGTAGAGGCCGATGCTGCCACGGGCCACCACCAGGACCCGGGCGCCCGGCCGGTTCCTCAGATGCGGGGCCACCAGGCGCCAGGACAGCGACCAGTTGTCGCTCGCCGAGGCCATCGCCACCGGGTCGAGGTCGGCGGGCAGCGGTACCAGCATGGCGTCCGCGTACGGGACCCGGACCAGGTCGGAGAAGAGACCGCCCCAGGTGCCGCCGATCGGCGCGCCGTACATCGCCATGTGCGGTACGGCCGTGCAGTGGGCGGTGCGGCCGGAACGGCAGTGGTCGCAGCTGCCGCAGTTGATCGACCAGGGGACGACCACCAGGTCGCCGGGGGAGACGGTGGTGACGGAGTCGCCGGTCTCGACGACCCGCGCGACGCATTCGTGGCCCAGTGCGAAGGGCGGGTCGATGCCGAATTGGATGTGCGGCTGCCGCCGCGTAGCGTGACCAGCCAGGATCGCGGTGTCCACGTCGCACGACGTCGCCGCGACGGGGGCGACGACCGCCTCCGTGTCGGAGCGCAGCTTCGGGTCCGGGACCTCGCGCCATTCGACGCTGTTGCGGGCGACGTAGGTCAGTTCACGCATCGGCCCGGCCGCCCTTCGCCGCCAGTGCGACGAGGTCGGCGTATCGGACGACCGAGCCGCCCGCACCCCAGGTGCCGTCCGGCTGCTCGTGGACCAGCACCCACACCCGCAGGGCGTCGGCCGCGGTGAGCCCGGCCGCTTCGAGGACGGTCCGGGTGGCGTCCTCGACCAGCCCGGCCCTGCGGCGCTCGGAGAGGGCGCCCGCGGGGACCGTGACGTCCACGAGGAAGCGGGGGGCGTCGTCCTCGGCGGTGGTCTGGGCGCCGTCCGGCAGTTCGACGAGGTAGCTCCAGGCCTGGGAGCGGAAGAAGGGCGTGTCGGGCGCACCTTCCCAGCGCAGCAGTACGGCGGCCAGGTCGCGTTGCACGGTCCCGCGGCCCGCCTCGGTCAGGGAGCCGGACGGGGCGGTGAGGCGGATCAGGGGCATGGGTCTCCTCCATGGCGAAGCGGCGGTTATGACGGTCGTTATAAACTGCGGTCACGCTAGACTATGACGAGCGTTATAGCCAGAGGGGTGGAAGGGAGCGGGGTCTTGGCCGAGTCCAGTGGCGCGCCGTCGCGCGAGCGCATCGTGGCCGGTGCGGCCGATCTGATCAGCCGGCGCGGGCTGAACGCCACGAGCATCCGCGAGCTGGCCAAGCACGCCAAGGCGCCGCTCGGCTCGACGTACCACTACTTCCCCGACGGCAAGCAGCAGTTGGCGACGGAGGCGGTGCGGTACGCCGGTACGGCCGTCGAGCGGCTGCTGCGCAAGGAACTGGACGCGGGGCCGGTCGCCGGGCTGCGGGCCTTTCTCGGACTGTGGCGGGGGATCGTCGTGGCGAGCGACTTCCGGGCCGGCTGTCCCGTCCTCGCCGTGTCGGTCGAGGAGCCGCCGCCCGGCGACGAACTCCCTCCGGCGATCACGGCCGCGGCAGAGGCGTTCGGGAACTGGGAGGGGCTGCTCGCCGAGTCCCTGCGGAGCCATGGGGCCGCCGACCGGGCCCCCGAACTGGCCACCCTCGTCGTCGCCTCGGTCGAGGGCGCGATCGCGATGTGCCGGGCCCGCCGGGACATGGAGCCGCTGGACCGGGTGGCGCGGCAGCTGGAGACGCTGATCAGCGCCGCGCTGCCCGGCCCGAAGGCCTGACGGCTCCCACCCACCGGGGCACTTGCGGCCGACCGGCCGCGCGGTCGGAACATCCGGCCGACGACGACGCAGCCCGACGACCGCCCCCCGGTGCGACGGGTCGGCCGGGGAACATCCCGGCGGTCGTGTTGCCCCGGGTGCTGTTGAAGGCGCCCCCGGTGTCCGACGCACTCGGCCTCCGCGCCGAACACGACCCCGCGTTCCGCGCGGAGCTGACGCAACGGCACCGGCAGGCGCAGCCGGTACGCACCGGCGACAGGGGCCCGGTCAACGCCGTCGGCGGCGAAGCCCGGACACCTCCTGGTCCCCGCGGAAGCGGTCCGCTCCCTGTCCGAGCCCGGTGATCAGCAGGCCGACGAGCCGGCGTGCGTCGTAGTGAGGATCGTTCTCCGCGCCGATGCACAGGTTGCCCACGCCGCGCATCAGCTCGTAAGCCGTCAGGTCGGAGCGGATCTCACCGGACTCGGTCGCCGCGTCGAGGAGCTCGGTGCAGACGGGGACGAGGCGGTCGAGGAAGTAGGCGTGGAGGGTGTCGAAGCCGGCCTGGTCGGAGTGCAGGGCGGCGGCCAGGCCGTGTTTGGTGACCAGGAAGTCCACGAAGAGGTCGATCCACTGACGCAGGGCGTCATACGGGCTCGGGGCGGCGGCCAGCAGGGCGGGGCCGGCCTCGGCGCAGGCCTCCACCTGGTGGCGGTAGACGGCGATGATCAGGTCGGCGCGGGTCGGGAAGTGCCGGTAGATCGTCGCCGTACCGACGCCCGCCCGGGCCGCGATGTCGCGCACCGGCGCCTCCACGCCCGACGCGACGAACGCCGCCGCGGCCGCTTCCAGCAGGGTCACCTCGTTGCGCCGGGCGTCCGCCCGCCGGGGCCGGGCGGCCGTCTGTTCCTTGTCGTTCATCGCGCGTCCCTCATCCTGCGCCCCTCATCCTGAGCCCCCTCACATCCTGAGCCCCCTTGCCCTGAGCCCTCTCGATCTGCGCCCTCATGCCGGGCCCTTCGCTGTGGGCCCTTCGCTGTGGGCTCGTTCGCCGTGGGCTCCTCCTGCGCCGTCACCCTATCGGGGCGTTGCTAAGCGGGACATCGTTCCGTATCGTCGAAGACGCGAAACGGGACAGTGTCCCGCTTGTGTCGTCTGAGTCGTCTGAGGAGAGAAGCCATGCAGTACCGCACCTTGGGCCGCACCGGAGTGCAGGTCAGCGCCCTCGTCGGCCCGGCACGCTGGATTACCTGCGCTCCCGGCTCACCGCCGCCGACACCGTGTTCTTCGCCGACGTCCTCGACGCGATCGACGAGATCGTCGCCCCCGGAACCGACCTGGCCGCGCACAAGAAGTACGACACCCCGCCCGCTCTGCTCGACCCGGCCCTGCGCCGCCGCTGACGCTCGGAGAGAAGCACGATGACCACCGAACCGATGACCACCGAACCCCGCTTCGGGATCATGACCGCCCCCATGCACGTGTCGTACGACGAGGTCCTGCGGGTCTGGCGGGAGGCGGACGCGATCCCCGAGATCGAGCACGCGTGGCTGTTCGACCACCTCATGCCGATCGGCGGCGATCCCGACGGGCCCGTCCACGAAGGCTGGACGCTGCTCTCCGCCCTGGCCGCCCGGACCCAACGCCTGCGTCTGGGCATCCTGGTGACCAGCAACCGCTTCCGGCCGCCCGCGATGCTCGCCAAGATCGCCACGACCGTCGATGTCGTCTCCGGCGGCCGGCTCGACTTCGGTATCGGTGTCGGCTCACGCCCGCACCCGCCCGAGGCACACCGCGAATACCCGGCCCACGGTCTGCCCTTCAGCACTCCCGCGCAGGCGGTGGAAAGCCTCGCCGAGTCCTGCGTGCTGATCCGCCGGCTGTGGACGGCCACCGAGCCCTTCGACTTCCATGGCACCCACCACCACCTCACCGGAGCGTTCGCCAACCCCAAACCCGTCCAGCGCCCGCATCCACCGATCCTGATCGGCGGCCGCTCCTCGGCGACATTGCGCGTGGTCGCCGAACACGCCGACCTCTGGAACATCGCGGGCGGCGACATCGAGGACTGCGTCCGTCGCAGCGCCCTCCTCGACCGCTACTGCGCGCAGATCGGCCGAGACCCCGCCGAGATCACCCGTTCCATGCACCTCCCCGTCTCCTACGACCACCCGGAGACCACCCGGTCCGCGATCACCCAGGCCCTCGACGCGGGCTTCCGGCACATCGTCCTCGGCCTGCCGGCGCCCTATCCGGACGAGGTGGCGCGATGGGTGGCCCACGAGCTCATAGCCAAGGCGGCCTAGCTGCGGTCATCCGCCTTCGCCGAACCGTGTGATCGCCGTCAGGATCGTCTGCTGCATCGTGGGACTGCCGGTGTGGCCCGAGTCGTCGATCACCTTCAGTTCCGCGTCGGGCCAGGCCTTCGCCAGCTCCCACGGGGTCTTCAGGGGGCTGCCCAGGTCGAGCCGGCCGTGGATCAGCACCCCCGGGATCCCGGCCAGCCGGTGTGCGTCCCGGAGCAGTTGGCCGTCCTCCAGAAAGGCGTCGTGGGCGAAGTAGTGCGCGCAGATGCGCACGAAGGCCATCAGGGAGTCGTCGGGCCGGTCGCTGTAGGCGCCGGGACTGCCCAGTGCCTCATGGGCGATGACGGCGTCCTCCCAGGTGACCCAGGCACGCGCCGCCTCGGCACGGACCGCGTCGTCCGGACCGTTCAGCAGCCTGTTGTAGGCGGCGACGAGATTGCCGTCCCGGTCGGCGGCCGGCAGGAAGTCACGGAAGGCCTCCCAGGGGCCGGGCAGCAGGCGGCCGACACCGCGGTAGAGCCAGTCGGTCTCCTCCGGGCGGGTCATGGTGACACCGGCGATGACGATCTCGGAGACCCGCTCCGGGTGCCGTTCGGCGTAGGCCAGGATCAGTGTCGAGCCCCAGGAGCCGCCGTAGAGCAGCCAGCGCTCGATGCCGAGATGCTCCCGCAGCCGCTCCATGTCGGCGATGAGGTGGCCGGTGGTGTTGTGGGCGAGGCCGACGGCCGGGTCGGAGGTATGCGGCAGGCTCTCACCGCAGCCGCGCTGGTCGAACAGGACGATCCGGTAGACCTCGGGGTCGAACATCCTGCGGCTGTGGCGACGCCCGCCGCTGCCGGGGCCGCCGTGCACGCACAGAGCGGGCTTGCCCTCCGGGTTGCCGCTGGTCTCCCAGTAGATCCGTTCCCCGTCGCCGACATCGAGGAGCCCGTGTGCGTAGGGCTCGATGGGCGGAAACTGCTCGGGCATGGTGACCCCCTCCAGAAGGCGGAGGGAACAGCCTCGCATGGCGAGAATTTTCCAACCCGCCTATTTCGAGCCCGGCTTGGTCCGAAGGCCAGGGAGCCTCCCAGGTGTCCGGGACAGGCACATCCCGGACACCTGGGAGGGAGTGAGTCACCTGGGCGTGGGTGACCCCCGGGTCAGCCGACGCGCAGGGTCAGGGCGGCGGTGTGAAGGGTGCCGCCGGTCTGGAACTGCAGGAACAGACGCCAGTTGCCCGAGGTGGGGAGTTCGGCGTGAAAGGACAGGTCCGGTCCGCCGTGGTCGCCGTCGACCTTGGTGGTGGGGTGGAGATGGGCGAAGGCGGAGTCGCCCTCGTGGAAGGCGGTCAGATGGGCGTAGGTGTCCAGGTAGGGCTGCAGGTCGGTGACGGGCTTGCCGTCCTTGGTGATGCGGACGGTCAGCGGGTGCGCCATGCCGGCCATGGGCTCGCCCTTCACGGTGACGGTGTAGCCGTCGACCGTGGTGCTGTTCGTCGCGGCGGGCAGCGGCGTACGGGTGACCGTGCCGGGGACGGTGACGGTCCGGCTCAGCACGAAGTCCTTGCCCTTGCCGCTCCCGCTGTCGGGAGTGAACGAGGTGAACATCCGCCAGGAGCCGGCCGTCAGGGCGGACAGGTCGGCGGTCCAGGTGCCGTCGGAGGCCATGGTGGGGTGGATGTGCTGGAAGCCGGTGAGGTCGGAGCGGACGGCGTAGAAGTGCATCCGCTTGGTCTGGTCGAGCGCGAACCCGGTCACCGGCTTGTCGTCGGGACCGTCGACGGTGAACCGGTAGGCGGCCGGCCGACCGGCCTTCAGGGTGCTGTCGGGGCTGGTGAGGCGGTAGCCGGCCACGGCGTCGGCCAGGCCGTTGCCGCCGGCCTCGGTGCCGCCCATGCCGGGCATGCCGGCCATCGCGTCGCTCGTCGGGGAGGCCGACGACGACATCGAGCCGTGGTTCATGCCGGGCATGGCGGAGCCGCTGGAGTCGTTCGAGGAGCCGCAGGCGGCGAGCGTCAGGGAGAGGACGGCCGCGGTGCCGGCCGCCATGAGGGCGCGACGGCGGACGGTGGGACGGACAGGGAGGAACATGCCGGTGAGGTCTTTCCGGGTGGCGCACCACACCGGTGGTGCGCGGATGAGCAGGACACGGTGACCGGCGCACAGCCCGAACGGGCGTGTTCCGGTGCGGTTCCTGTCACGTCCGCGCGACGCACACCTGGAGGAGAAGACCCCGACCGCCAGGTGGTCCGCGTCGCCCGGTCCCGCCGGGGTTCCAGGCGCGGCGAAGTGCCCAGGCCGCGAGAGCGGCGAAGACGAAGAGAGCGGCGAGCGGGGCCGCGGGCAGCGGGATCTTGTTCTGGGCGTGGGTGGCGAGGCAGAGGTTGCCGTGTCCGGCCATACCGTCCATGGACTGGATCGCCACGGTGTCCGTGCGAACCTGCGTGACCTCGACCGTCGCCGTCATCGGGGAGCCGTGCTCCGTATGCCGCACGACAGGGGTGGAGCCCACCTCGCCGTGGCACCCGCCGGCGACCGTGGCCGGAGAGCCGTGCATCAGGAACAGGCCGAACAGGACCGCGCACAGCGCGAGCAGCCGGGCGCCGCCCGGGCCGCGCATACGCTCGAAGCCCGCCATGGCCTGTCCTCCGTTCGGCTGCCCGAAGTCGTGATCCGTAGGCTACGACCATACCCGGCGGGGGTACCCACCGCCCCCGGAATCCGCACAGCTTTCAGGGAGAAACCTCACAGCCTCCGGCTCCATGGCGGCCCTGGCCGGTGGCGATGACCGCCCCGACCACGGACTCAGTGCTCCGCGTGCCCGCCATGCCCGGAGTGCCCGCCGTGCCCACCGTGTTCGGAGTGCCCGGAGTGCTCCTCGTCCCCGGAGCGCTCGCCGTGCTTGTCGTGCTCGCCGTGCTCGGAGGAATCAGGTGTCCCGCCCATCATCCGGAGCATCGCCGGGCCTCCGGTGCGCAGGAAGCGTACGACGAGGGCCGCGGCGAGCAGCAGGAAGGCGATGTTGAGCCAGGTCGTGTAGTTCCAGCTGATGCCCTCCTCCGGGATCGTCGCGTCGGCCTGGTCGGGGATGAGGCCGAGGCCGCCGAAGGTGAACTCGACGACGTAGCCGGCGACGGCCATCGCGGCGTAGAAGGTGAGGAGCAGGAAGACGGCGGTCCGTGCCCCGTAGTACTTCCGGTAGATGTTCAGGATGGGGAGGATCAGCAGGTCCGCGAAGATGAACGCGATCACGCCGCCGAAACTGATGCCGCCCTTCCAGAGGACGACGGCGAGGGGCACGTTGCCGATGGAGCAGACGAAGCTCGCGATCGCCACCAGTGGGCCGATGAGCGGTCCGACCGCCTTCGCCGCGGCCGGATGGCCGGCCAGGAAGAACGACTGCCAGAACTCGTCCGGTACCCAGGCGGCGATCGCGCCCGCGATCAGCAGCCCGGCCACCAGGTCGCGCAGGATCGCCGCCCACTCCATGACGAAGATGTGCGAAACGGAGGTGAAGCCGTCACGGGAGAGCAGCCGTCGTACGAAACCGCCCTCGCCGCGCACGGACATGTCCATCGCCGCGTGCCCCTCCATGGACCCGGCGAGCCCCCGGTCGGCCTGCTCCCGCGCCTGCCGCAGCAGCCGCTCGCGCAGCAGGAGCCGGAACAGCACGGCGAGTACGACGATCATGATCGGGCCGCCGACGAACTCCGCGGCGGTGAACTGCCAGCCCATCAACAGGGCGAGGATCACGCCGAGTTCGATGACGAGGTTGGTCGAGGCGATCTCGAACGCCATCGCCGCCGTGAAGTTCGCGCCCTTGCGGAACAGGGAGCGCGCGAGGGCGACGGCCGCGTAGGAACAGGACGAGGAGGCCGCGCCGAGTCCGGCGGCGAGGGTGAGGGTCCGTGGCCGGTCGTCCCCGAGCAGCCGTACGACCGTCGCCCTGCGCACCACCGCCTGCACCACGGCCGACAGCGTGAACCCGAGCACAAGGGCCCAGGTGATCTCCCAGGTCATCGAGCCGGCGATGGACAGCGCGTGTCCGATGGCATGCATGGGCAAAGTCTGCCGCCGGGGCGGGTGTCACGCATGGACTTCGCAATCGTGGCCCTACCCGGGTGCGACCCCCGGCTCGTGGCCCACGGCGCGTGGGAACCCCTAGTGGGCGCCCACGGCCGTCAGTAGGACGTGGAGGTCGTGGGTGGCCTCGGCGGTGGCGAGGGTTGCCGCCGCCAGGACGGCTGCGGTGAGGGAGGTGAGGGTGGGGTGGCGGCGCAACGGCGGGGCGAGCAGGGCGGCGACCCGGCGTGGTACCGGGCCGGCCTTGGCGAGCGGGCCGCGCCGGCCCAGGAAGCCCAGGATGCCGAGTGCCGCCGCGCCCGTCCGTGTCGCGCCCGGGGTGCGGTGGGCGGCGAGGGCGACCTTGCCGACGGTGCGGGCGACCCGTCGGCGGTCGCCGGTCGAGGCGGCCGCGTTCTCGTCGGCCCAGCGCTCGATGGTGTAGGTGACGCCCCTCGCCAGGGGGCGCAGCAGCGGGTTGGCGGCGGCGCCGAGTTGGGCCAGGGCGACGAACGCGTAGTGGTGGGCGGTCAGATGGGCGCGTTCATGGGCGAGCAGGATCCCGTGCTCGGTCTCGTCGAGGGTGTGCAGCATGCCGGTGGAGACGACGATCCGACCGGGCAGGCCGGGCAGCGCGTAGGCGTCGGGGGCGTCGTCCTCGGTCACCACCAGGCCGTCGCGCGCCGGCATGCAGGCCGCGTCGACGGCGGCGCCGGCCAGTGTGCGGGCCCGGCGCCACAGCATGCGGGCGGCGGCGACGACCGCGCCGCCGAGCAGCAGCCCCGCGAGGAGGGAGACGGACAGCTCGGTCGGGTCGACGCGCTGGGCGGAGGTCGCCGACCAGTGGCCGAGGGCGGCGAGCTGCGGGACGCCGATCAGTCCGGTGGCCGCCAGCAGGCCGAGGGAGATCGTGGTGGCGGTGCCCAGCACCAGGGACGAGGCGGTGAGCAGCCAGGTCGCCAGGCGGGGTTCGCAGCGTTCGGAGACCGGCCGGGCACCGAGCGGGGCCAGCACCGCGAGCAGGAACGGTATGTAGACGGCGATACGCATCCGGAGGGTCCTCGCTCCCGCTCTACTGCTGGGGGCCGAGGAGCTGGCGCAGCAGGTCGGCGTCCGTGTCGGAGAGTCCGTCGGCGAAGCGGGCGAGCACGGCCTCGCGGTCGGGCCGCTCCTCCAGGACGGTGCGCATCCGGCGGGCGGCGAAGCCGGCGTCGTCGGTGACGGGGGCGTAGGCGTAGGCGCGGCCCCGCGGGGTGCGGGTGAGCAGCCCTTTGGTGTGCATCCGGGTGAGGATCGTCACCACGCTGTTGTACGTCAGCCCGTCGGTGAGCCGTTCTGTCACGTCCCCGGGGGTGAGCGCCCGGCCGGCGTGCTGGAGGATGCCCAGGATCTCGGCCTCGCGGACGCCGTTGGCCCGTTTCGGGCCGCGTGCCTGTACGTCGTCTGCCATGGGGTTTGTCGTACTCCCAACCACCGTCTACAGTCACGTAGACCTTTTACGTGCGTGTAAAAGATACTCCGCTCCCCGAGTCTGCCATTGGACCGCCCATGAGTGCTATCAGCATCGGCCAGGCCGCCGTCCTCGGAGTCGTCGAGGGGGTGACCGAGTTCCTGCCGGTGTCCTCCACCGGGCATCTGAAGATCACCGAGGGACTGATGAAGATCCCGGTCGACGACCCGTCCGTCGTCGGCTTCACCGCGGTCATCCAGGTCGGCGCCATCGCCGCCGTGCTCGTGTACTTCTTCAAGGACATCAAGCGGATCGTCACCGCCTGGGGCCGTGGCCTGACCGACAAGGAGGAGCGCCACCACCACGACTACAAGTTCGCCTGGTGGGTCATCTACGCCACCATCCCGATCGTCGTGGTCGGCCTCGCCGCCAAGAAGCTCGTCGAGGGGCCGCTGGGTTCGCTGTGGGTGGTGGCCGGTTCGCTGATAGTCGGCTCCGGTGTGATGTGGGCCGCCGACCAGATGGGCCGCCACAAGCGCGGTGAGGACGACACCACCTTCAAGGACGCGATGCTGGTGGGAAGTGCGCAGATCCTGGCCCTGCTCTTCCCGGGCTTCTCCCGCTCCGGCGCCACCATGTCCACCGCGCTCATCCTCGACCTGGACCGCGTCGCCGCCACCCGCCTCTCCTTCTTCCTCGGCATCCCGGCCCTGACCGGCGCCGGCCTGTACGAACTGAAGGACGCGGTGGGCGCCGGGGTCGGGGCCGTACCGCTGGCCGTGGGCACGGCCGTCTCCTTCGTGGTCGCCTACGCCTCCATCGCCTGGCTGCTGAAGTTCGTGGCCAAGCACTCCTTCAACGCCTTCGTGATCTACCGGATCGTCATCGGGGCGGGACTGCTCGGCCTGCTGGCGACAGGCGTGCTCAACGCATAGCGATACAGAGAGAAATGTAACGATTGCTACATTCGCCCATGTGATGGAGAACGACGACTGGCCGGGCCGCCGGCTCGCGCTCCCGCTCAAGGCAGCCTCGGAGCGGTCCCGGCGAGGCTACCCGGAGCGGGTGTCCACGCCCCAGCCCCAGCACCAGCACCAGGACCAGGCTCCGGCGGGCACCCCATGACGCCCATGACGCCCGTGACCCCCGTGACCACGACCCGACCGGCGCCGGCCCGGCAGATGTGGCCGCTGTACGCGGCGGGCTTCACCACCGCCTTCGGCGCGCACGGCATCGCCGCCAACCTCGGCGGCCACGGCACGGGCGCGGTCACGTCCCTGCTGGTGCTGGGCGGGCTGCTCGCCCTCTACGACGGCGCCGAGGTCCTGCTGAAGCCGGTGTTCGGCACCCTCGCCGACCGGATCGGAGCGCGTCCCGTCCTGCTCGGCGGCCTGGTCGCCTTCGCCGCCGCCTCCGCGCTGTACGTCGTCGCCGACCGCCCCGGCTGGCTGTGGGCCGCCCGTCTCGGCCAGGGCGCGGCCGCCTCCGCCTTCTCCCCGTCCGCCTCCGCCCTTGTCGCCCGGCTCAATCCGGCCGCCAAGCACGGCCGGGCCTTCGGGAGTTACGGCTTCTACAAGTCCGTCGGCTACACCCTCGGCCCGCTGCTCGGCGGGGTCCTGGTGTGGGCCGGGGGACTGCGGCTGCTCTTCGCGGTCCTCGCGGTGCTCGGTGTGGCGGTCGCGGTGTGGGCCGCGGTCGCCGTGCCCGTCGTACCGCCGCTGCCCAAGGCCAGGCAGACGGTCCTCGACCTCGCCCGGCGGCTGGCCGACCCGGCCTTCCTCTCCCCGACGGCCGCGCTGGCCGCCGCCACCGCGGCGCTGTCGGTCGGGGTCGGCTTCCTGCCCGTCTCCGGCCGTACGGCGGGGCTCGGCACGGTCGCCACCGGTGCCGCGGTGTCGTTGCTCGCCGCGAGCGCCGCGCTGGTCCAGCCGCGTGCCGGACGCGCGCTGGACGACGGACGCCTGACGACCCGCACCGGCCTCACCGCCGGACTGCTGTTCACCGCGGCCGGTCTGGCCTGCGCCATGCTGCCCGGTCTGGCCGGCATCCTCGCCGCCGCCGTCCTGACCGGCGCCGGCACCGGTCTGATCACCCCTCTCGGCTTCGCGGCCCTGGCCTCGGCGACCCCGCCGGAACGCCTCGGCCAGACCATGGGCGCCGCCGAGCTCGGCCGTGAACTCGGCGACGCGGGCGGCCCGTTGCTGGTCGCGGGCGTCGCGACCGCCACCACACTCACGCACGGCTACGCGGCCCTCGCCGTGCTCATCGCCGCCGGCCCGCTCCTCGGGCTGCTGCGCCGCCGCAGGGTGCCGGCCCAGGAGAGCAGCGGAGGTCACCCGGTCGGCTGAGCCGTCCGGCGCTCGTTCCGCCAGGACGCCGCGGCCGCGAGCTGCACCAGCAGGCCGCCGAGCACGAGCCCGAAGGCCCGGAAGGTGCTGGCGTCCTTGAACTCACCTGCGAAGTCAGCGGACTTGGCGGTGGGTCTGGCGGGGGAATCGCCCGGGGACGGGCTGGCGGGAGCGGTCGCGGGACGGATGATCCCGCAGTCGGATGAACCCACCCCTCCGCTTCAGCGGGCGGGCGGACGGCGCACCGGATCGCCGAACACGTACTGTCCGCCCAGCAGTTCCGCCGCCCGGTGCTGTGTGTGGGCCGCCGCCAGCCGGGCCTCCGCGACGACGTCACCGCGTTCACGCACCAGGTCCTCGTAGATGGGCAGTCGGCCGGGTTCGGTGGTGTCCGGTGCCACTGTCGCTCCTCCGTGTCAGGCCGTCGGACCGTCAGGCCCGGTTGAGACGGGCGGCGATTCCGTGACCGATCAGCAAATACAGAACCGCGGGAAGCCCGTAATTGAGAATGACCCGCAATCCTTCTGTGTCCATCGTGAAAATGTCCTGTGACCACCAGGCGAGCCAGTCCGCCGTGCCATGCACGAACTTCACGAATATGTTCACCCGATTCGCGTCGAGCAGATACAGCAGGATCCACAGACCCAGCAGGCCGGCGGCGGTGTCGACGATGGTGCAGACCGTCAGTGCGGCCCGACGGCCGCTGTCCTGGCGGTGAATATGAATCGGGTCTGTGTTGCTCACGGCAATTCCGTTCTGTCGGCGAACCGGGTGTCTCTCCTTCTCGGACTTTCTGCGTACGGCGGCAGCGTCCGCGTTACACCTCGATTCCCGCTGCCCTGTTTATGCCCGCCTATTCGCGCACTTGCCGAAATGTTCGGCCGGGGCGGTACATGGAGGGTGGCGGGCCGGCGGCAGCCGCCCGGCGACGGTCGCCGGGGCCCATGTGCAACCGTTTCCGGGCAAAAGCCGAGCCTGCGGCCGTGCGGTCCGTCGAACCGTCCCACGACCTTGCCGGGTCGCCACCCCGGTGCTTCCATCCGGGTGGAAGTACGGCGCGGTCAACGCCTCCCAGGGCGTCGACCCCACCTTCGTCGGCGACATCATGGGCGACTGGCGCGAGGAGGCGGTCTACACCGACGCGGCCTACGACCAGTTGATCATCTTCACCACGGACCAGCCGACGAGCGCGAGCACACGGCTGTACACGCTCGCCCGGAACCCGGCCTACCGGAACGGCATGACGTTCAAGGGCTATATGCAGTCCTACGCCCCCGACTACTTCCTCGGCGCCGGCATGAGCACCCCGCCCGGGCCGAACATCACGTACGCGCCCTGGGGCCCGGCGCGCCGGGCAACAGGAGCATCTCCCACCCGCGGGGCGGTGAGGTGCTCCGGTCCTCGTACTCGGACCGGTCTGAGTATCCGCACTCTGTCCGGCCGCACCCGTCCGCCGGGACCCTGACGGCATGGGATTTCAGAAACCCGTTCTTCGGGCGGTCGTGCCGGCGTTGGTGCCGGCCGGGGTGTCGGTGGTGGCCTGGGCCGCCTGGCTGGGGTGGGACCAGCAGTACGACGTGGCGCCGGACGGCTCGGTCAGCGGGCCGTACGCGGTGTGGCAGATCGCCGGGCTGGTCGTGACCGCGCTGGTCGCGGTCTGTTTCACGGTGGTCCGCGGGCACAGCGCGGCCGCTGTGGCCGGTACGACCGCCGGGCTGACCGTCGCCGCCTGCGCCGACTGGTCGGACGACGCCAGCGGGCTGTTCATGGTCGGGGTGGCGCTGGTGATGGTGGGGAGCTTCGTCGCCAGCGCTGTCGTGGCCGCCGTGATCGACACGCTGCGGCCGGACCGGCCGCTCGCTCACTGAGTCAGGTGGGCAGGGGCTGTTCCGCCCAGATGGTCTTGCCGGTGGGTGTCTGGCGGCTGCCCCAGCGTTCCGAGATCTGGGCCACCAGGAGCAGGCCCCGGCCGCCCTCGTCGTAGACACGGGCCCGGCGCAGATGGGGGGCCGTGCTGCTGCCGTCGGAGACCTCGCAGATGAGGGAGGCGTCGCGGATGAGGCGCAGGGAGATGGGGCCGTCGCCGTAGCGGACGGCGTTCGTGACCAGCTCGCTGACGATCAGTTCCGTGGCGAAGACCGCGTCCGTCAGGCCCCAGGCCTCCAGCTGGTGGCACGCCATCTTGCGGGCCCCGGCGACCGCGGCCGGGTGCCGGGGGAGCTGCCAGGTGCGGACCTGCGAGGCGTCGAGGGCGGACGTGCGCGCGAGCAGAAGGGCGATGTCGTCGGCCGGCCGGCCGGTGAGGACCGTGCGCAGCACCTGGTCGCACATCTCCTCCAGGGGGGTGGGCGGGCCCCCGAGGGCTTGGCGGAGCAGGCCCAGGCCCACCTCGATGTCGTGGTCCGCCGTCTCCACCAGGCCGTCCGTGTAGAGGGCGAGCAGACTGCCCTCCGGCAGTTCCACCTCCGCGGACTCGAAGGGGAGGCCGCCGAGGCCGAGGGGCGGGCCGGCCGGGAGGTCGAGGAAGCGGACCTCGCCGTCGGGGGTGACCAGGGCGGGCGGCGGATGGCCGGCGCGGGCCATCGCACAGCGGCGGGTCACCGGGTCGTAGATGGCGTAGAGGCAGGTCGCGCCCACTTCGCCGGACGGTTCCAGCACCGGGCCGCGCTCCTCCGGGCCCTCCTCCCGGTCGAGTCGGATGACCAGGTCGTCCAGTTGGGTGAGCAGCTCGTCGGGGGCCAGGTCGACGTCCGCCAGTGTCCGTACCGCCGTGCGGAGGCGGCCCATCGTCGCCGAGGCGTGGATGCCGTGGCCGACGACGTCCCCGACGACCAGGGCGACCCGGGCTCCGGACAGCGGGATCACGTCGAACCAGTCGCCCCCGACCTCCCCGCCGGAACCGGTGGGCAGGTAGCGGTAGGCCACCTCGGTCGCCGCCAGGCCGGGTGGACGGCCCGGCAGGAGACTGCGCTGGAGGGCCAGGGCGGTGCGGCGCTCACGGGTGTAGCGGCGGGCGTTGTCCACACTGACCGCGGCCCTGGCGACGATCTCCTCCGCGAGCCGCTGGTCGTCCTCGCTGAACGACTCGGGCGTGTGGTGCCTGAGGAAGTGCACCAGGCCGAGGGTGACGCCACGGGCGCGCAACGGCACCAGCATCACCGCGTGGATCATGTGCCGGGCGACGGAGTCGGCACGGGCCTGGGTGGCGGTGATCCACTCCCGCATCCCGGGGTCGCCCGGGGTGTGCCGGGCGGCCCGGCCGGCCGCCAGGGCCCGCTGGGGCGGTGTGCCGAACGGGTAGAGGACGGGGTCGCCGGGGGCGGACACCGCCTCCGGGCAGCCCGCCAGGATCGACCGCTGTGCCGTACGGCTCACGGTGACCGGCTGGTCCGGCGGTATCGGTCGCGGCTCGTCTCCCAGGACGACGGACTCCAGGAGGTCGACGGTGACATAGTCCGCGAACCCGCCGACGGCCACCTCGGCGAGCTCCTCGGCGGTCCGGACCACGTCCAGGGTGGTGCCGATGCGCATGCTGGCGTCGTTGAGGACGGCCAGGTGGCGGCGGGCCCAGTACTGCTCCGTGGTGTCGAAGACGACCGCGGACAGGCCCTGCACCGCGCCGGTCTCGTCCCTCAGCGGCGAGAAGTACATCGACCAGGAGTGCTCCCGGGTCTCACCGGGCGCCTTGCCGTGCTGCTCGTGGAAGACCCTCTCCCCGGTCCGCAGGACCTGCCGCTGGAGGCGGTCGTACTCGTCGAAGGGCGGGTTGGGCTCGATCTCCGGCAGGGTCAGACCCCGCATCTCCTCCACGGGCAGGCCCATGATCTGGGTCATGACCTCGTTGGCGGCCACGAACCGGCCCTCGCGGTCGTAGATCGCCACCGGCATGGGCAGCTGGGCGAGGGTGAGGTCCCACAGGGCCGCCGCCCCGGGCTGGCCACGCCCGGACAGGGGCGCCTGTGCGGCCCCGGTCACCAGCCAGAGCGACCCGCCGCAGGCGTCGGCCAGCGGGATCCCCTGCAGCTGTACGACGACCCGGTCGCCGTTGCGGTGCCGCAGCGCCACCTCGCTGGACCACCGGTGCCCGTCGGCCAGGTGGCGGCGGGCGGAGGCGGGCAGGTCCGTGGCGAGCAGGGTCCGGACGGGGCGGCCGACGACCTCGGCGGGCTCGTAGCCGAGCAGCCGCCGGGCACCGGCACTCCACACCAGGATCGCCCCGCCGGTGTCGACGACGACCGCCAGGTCCTCCGGTACGCGTCCCTGCATGGTGCCTCCGCCTGTCCGGCTACCCGCACCCGCTTCCCAGGATCCCGCCCCGCCCCGCCCCGCTCAACCGGCGGACGGGGAGCGGCACGCGGAGCGCACCGCTCAGGACTTCGCCGAGGGGGTCTGCCTGATGCCGTCCACGACGGTGCGCTCGATGACGGCGTTGGTGAAGAGGATGGTGCCGGGCGGGATCAGGCCGCCGTCCTCGCTGTCCTTGCGGACCTGGACCGTGCGCACGCCGAGGAACACATGGGTCTTCTTGTCGAAGATCCACTCGTCGCGCTCCCCGCTGGTCTCGTCGAGCCGGGCCACCGCGACACCGTGCCGGCCCGCGGCGTCGGTCGCGTCGTCGACCACGACGACACCGGGGATCTTCTCGGCGGCCTTGAACAGCGCCGGGTACAGCTCCGCCGGCGGGTAGCTCTCGACGAGCAGGTCGCCGATGGTGGTGAACGCCTCCTGGTCGGGGGAGTTCCCCTGGCCCTTCGTCTCCGCGTAGATCTTGGTCAGCAGCTTGTCGGGGTCGGTGGTGAGCTTGGTGAGGTAGTCGTACGACGGGCCGTTCAGGGTCGGCTTCGGGGTGTTGCCCCGCTCGTCGGGGAGGGACAGGGTCTCGCCCGCGGGGTTGTCGTCGGAGGCCGGGTCGATCAGCCAGCCCTTGGTGCCGTCCGGGGACATCCAGGTCTGCCGGGTGTGCAGCGGGTGGCCGGCCAGGGAGGTCCCGGAGTCGGTGTTGCTGACGTAGGAGTCGGCCGTCTCCGACTTGATGTAGATGTACTGGCCGGGCTGGACGTCCGGGCGGGAGGACGAGGACCTGGCGGCAGCCAGTGAGATCTGGTCGAGCAGCTGGGGCACGCCCTTGGCGGACGCCGCGCCGACGGTGGTGGTGAGGGCCGGGCCGGAGTCCCGCACCCCGTTGCCGTCGCCGGACAGGGCCACTGCGGTGACGGCGACGACCGCCGCCGCCAGCGTCGCCGCCGTCAGGGGCAGGGTGATCGCCGGCCGGAGGAACCGGCGGCGGGGACGCTCCTGCGCGGGGGCCGCCGCCGTGTGCTCCGCCTGCTGCAGGTCGTGGATCTGGGCCATCAGTCGCTCCTTGTGGAACTGGTGGCGGCCCGGCGGCAGGTCCCGCGCCGTAGCGGACAGCAGCTCGGCGCTGCCGTCCTCCTCGGCCGGGTGGTTCCGGGAGGTGTTCGCGGTCATCGTTTTCCTTCCTGTGCGGGCCGGATCACGTTGGTGTGATCACCTCTTGTCTGTCGGGGGAGGCCGGTGCCTTCCCGATGACCGCGAACTTTTTTCGGCGGTGCGCTGTCGGCCGGCGGCGCACCGGTGAGGTCCCGCAGCTTTCTGCGGGCGCGGGAGAGCCGGGAGGCGACCGTGCCGACGGGGATGCCGAGCGCCTCCGCCGCGGCCTCGTAGTCCAGGCCCTCGCCCAGGCAGAGCGTGACGACCTCGCGCTCCGGTCTGCGCAGCCCGGCGAGGGCGGTGAGGGCCGTGGCGAGGCGGTGCCGGCCGTCGATGCGGTCGGCCACCTCGTCCGCGTGGTCGGGCACCGACAGCTCGGCGGCCGCGGCGGCGTTCACGGCGGCCCGGTAGCGCCTGTTGCTCCGGTACTGGTTGCGGGCGGTGTTGGTGGCGATGCCCAGCAGCCACGGCCGGAGCGAACCGCCCTCGGGGTCGACCCGTTCGCGCAGCCGCCACGCCTCCAGGAAGGTGGCCGCCATCACGTCCTCGGCGACCGACCAGTCGGCGGTGAGCCGGAAGGCGTGGTTGTAGACGGCGTTGGCGTAACTGTCGAACAGCTCGGCGAACGCGCTCGGATCCCCGGCCCGCACCCGGGTACGCATATGTGTGCTCACGTCAATGAGCTGTCCGGCACCCCACACCGGCTTCCAGTGACTTGGGTCACGTCCGACTCCCCCTGCCCCGCCCTCCCCCTCGCTCACCGAGGGGCCCGCCCCCGAGTCTGCGGTACACGCCGCCGGCAGGGCCTAGGCCAGGCCTAGGCCCGCCCGTGGGAGACGGCTGCCCGTCGGGCCAGGGCGTCGAAGACCACCGCGATCAGCAGCACCCCGCCGGTGATCATGAACTGGACGGCGGGCTGGACGCCGAGCAGGGCCATGCCCGACGCGATCGACTGGATGACCAGCACCCCCAGCAGGGCCGACCAGGTCGAGCCGCGGCCGCCGAAGAGGCTGGTGCCGCCGATGACGGCGGCGGCGATCGCGTTGATCAGCAGCATTCCGGAGCCCGGCACCTGGGTCGCGGAGGTGAGCCGGGAGGCGAAGAACAGACCGCCGACCGCGGCCAGCGCGCCCGACACCAGGAACACCGAGACCTGGACCCACGCCACCCCGACCCCGGCCCGCAGCGCGGCCTCCGCGCCGCCGCCCAGGGCGAGGACCCGCCTGCCGTAGGTGGTGCGGCGCAGGAGCAGGTCGGAGACGACGAGGACGGCGAGGAAGACCAGGAGCGCGAGCGGGACGCCCTCGAAGCGGCCGAGTACATGGGCGGTCGCGAACGTCACCACGGTGAGCAGAGCCGTACGGACCCAGATCTCGGCCGCCGGGCGGCACGGCATGCCGGTGGCGGCGCGGCGGGCGCGGTCGTGGAAGGAGACGGCCAGGTACGCGGCGGTGCCGAGCGCCGCCACGCCGTAGCCGGCGACGGGGACGCCGAAGTGGCGGGCGGTCAGCATGGCGACCAGTCCGTCCCCGCTGAAATTGATGGTGCCCTCCGGGCCCAGCAGGTAGAGCATCAGCCCGTTCCAGGCCAGCAGCCCCGCGAGGGTGATGACGAACGCGGGGACCCCGGTCCTGGTGAACACGAACCCGTGGAAG
Source organism: Streptomyces sp. NPDC101234 (assembly GCF_044767525.1). Lineage (NCBI taxonomy): Bacteria > Bacillati > Actinomycetota > Actinomycetes > Kitasatosporales > Streptomycetaceae > Streptomyces > Streptomyces sp. NPDC101234. Next base: position 266,372 of record NZ_JBIWOA010000002.1, read on the forward strand.
GCCCCGGCGGCCGCGCCCGCCGCCACCGCCACCAGCACGGCGAGCCACTCCGGTATCCCGTGGTTCACGTTCAGCGTCGCGAACAGGGCGCCCGACAGGCCGGCCAGCGAGCCCACCGACAGGTCGAGCTCGCCGATGACCAGCACGAAGACGACACCGACGGCGATGATTCCGGTGCCGACGATGTCCACGCTCAGCACGGACAGGTTGCGCGGCGAGAGGAAGTTGGCGTTGAGGCCCTGGAAGACCGCCCAGATCACGGCGACGGTCAGCAGGACCGGGGCCGGGCCGAGGCCGCCCTCGTGCAGTCTGTGGCGGGCCGCGCCCGCGTACTTCTTGAACCGTTCGCCGTACCGCCGCCCCCTCACGGCCATGTCTCCTCCGAGCCGGCCGGGGGATGCCGTCTGGCGTGGTCGGCCGCGCCGGTGATGGAGGCGATGATCTCCTCCTGGGAGGTGGTGCCGACCTTGAAGACCCCGTTGTTGCGGCCCAGGCGCAGCACCGCGACCCGGTCGGCGACGGCCTTGATGTCACCCATGTTGTGGCTGATCAGGAGCACCCCGGTGCCCCGGTCGCGGATCTCCTCGATCAGGTCGAGGAGCTGGTTGGTCTGTTCGAGGCCCAGGGAGGCGGTGGGCTCGTCGAGGAGCAGCAGCCGGGGTGCGCTGAGGAAGGAGCGGGTGATCGCGACGACCTGCCGCTGGCCGCCGGTCAGCGTGGCGAGCGGCGCCCGTACGTCGGGGATGTGGATGGGCAGGGTCCGCAGCAGCTCGCGGGCCCGGCGCTCCATCTCGACCTCGTCGAGGATGCCGAACCGGTGGATCTCCCGGCCGAGGAAGAGATTGCCGACGACGTCGAGGTTCCCGCACATCGACAGGTCCTGGTAGACGGTCGCGATGCCGAGGTCCCGGGCGTCGTGGGGGCGTTTGATCTGGACCGGGCGGCCCTCCCACTCGATGACACCCTTTTCGGGGACGACGACGCCCGAGATCACCTTGACCAGCGTGGACTTGCCCGCGGCGTTGGCGCCGACCAGGGCGACCACCTCCCCGGCCCGGATCTCCAGGTCGACGTCCACCAGCGCCTGGACGGCGGCGAAACGCTTGGAGACACCGCGCAGCGCCAACAGGGGCTGAACCACGGGGCGACCTCCTTCCCCCGCCGTCGGGGTGTCAGGTGAGTCCGGCCCTGTCGCAGGCGGACCGGAGCTTCGGGGTGCATATCTGATCGATGGTGTATATACCGTCCTTTATCAGAGTGTCCTTGATCGTGCCGACCGTCACCGAGTACGACGGCAGCAGAACCGAGGGGATCTTCTTCGTCGTCACGCTGTCGACGGTGCCGGTGGCGACGGACCCGGCCGGCTCGCCGCGTCCCAGGGCCACGGCCATCTCGGCGGCCGCGTCCGCCTCGGCCCGGTACGACTTGTAGACGGTCATGTACTGCCGGCCCGCGACGATGCGCTGCACGGCCACCAGGTCGGCGTCCTGGCCCGTGACCGGGGGCACCGGCCGGACCGCGCTCGCGTCGAACGCGGAGATCACGGCACCGGCGAGGCTGTCGTTGGCGGCCAGGACGCCGTCGATACGCCCCGCACCCAGGGCCGCGATGGCGCCGGCCATGTTGGTGTAGGCGTTCTCCGGCCGCCAGCCGGCGGTGTCGTACGACTTGCCGATCCGTACCTTGCCGTCGAGGACCGAGAGCGCCCCGCGCTTGAACCAGCCGGTGTTCGGGTCGTTCGCGGCGCCGTTCATCATGACGATCTGGCCGCCCCGCGCCTTCGGGCCCATCGCCTTCAGCAGCGCCTCGCCCTGGAGCCTGCCGACGGTCGCGCCGTCGAAGGTGACGTACCCGGAGACCGGGCCCTGCGCGAGCCGGTCGTAGGCGACGACCGGGATGCCGGCCCGGTGCGCGGCCTCGACGGACGAGCGCAGCGACTCGGGGTCGATGGCGGAGAGGATCAGGACGTCCACGCGCCGGGTGATCAGGGCGTTGAGCTGTTGTTGCTGGACGTCCGCGTCGGGGGTGGCGGCGATGATCGGGGCCGGGCAGTGCGGGCACAGCTGCTTCAGCCGCTGCTCGATGAGCGGCCGGTCGAACTGCCCGAACCGCGAGGCCCCGCCGCCCGGCAGCAGCACACCGACGCTGAGGTGGTCGCTCCGGCTCCCGCTCCCGCCGCCCCCGCCGCAGGCCGCGCTGAGCGCCAGCCCGGCACCGGCCACGGCCGCCACCCAGGCACGGGCGAGGGATCCGCGCTTCCCGCCCGGAAGCCCGACAGTGAGACCCATGACCGGTTCCTTAGGGGGCGATTGCAGGCGTTTATCGCTGGTTGTCCGATATCAGGGTAGTCAAGCTGTCACCGGGTCTCGTCGCGAAGCGCCCGGTCGATCGCGGACAGCGCGCCGGTCAGCTGTGCGTAGTCGCCGGCCGACAGCGGTCTGACGAAGAACTCCTCCACCACCCGGGCATGGACGGCCGCCGCGCCCAGGAACGCCGTACGCCCCTCGGCGGTCGGTTCCACCAGGGCCACCCGCCGGTCCCCGGGCGACGGGGCGCGGCGGACCAGCCCGGCCTCCTCCATACGGTCGATCAGCCGGGTGGTGCCGCTGCTGGTGAGCGTGAGGTCGTCGGCCAGCTGCCGCTGGGAGACCTCCTCGCCGGGTCGGCGGCAGAGTCGTATCAGCACCTCCAGCATGGTGTGGCTGATCCCGCACTCCCGGCGCAGCGCGCTGTCGATCCGCTGCTCCAGACGGGTGGCGGACTTGATCAGCAGCCCGAAGTCGCGGACGAGCGGGCTGTTGGCGGCGCGCGCGGCTTCGTCGTCGTGCGGGGGTGAGGCGTTCATCCGGGCGACTTTACTGCCGGCTCACTTACTGCTGTGTCACTCACTGTCACCTCACCTGCCTCTGTCTCAATTGCTGACTAGTCAATTGCTGAGTAGTCAATGAAATCGTACGGTGGAAGCACCGACCCCGGACCACGGACCCGCGAGCGAGAGGAAGACCAGTGGATCTGCAGCACTGGCTCGGTCGAGCCACCGACGCGATACAGGAGTGGGCCGACACCTTCGGCCCCTACCGGCCGCACCCGTCCCTCGACGTGACCGACGACCGCTTCGCACCGGTCTTCGAGGAGCTCACGGACCGGCTGAAGGACAACTACCCCTTCTTCCATCCGCACTACGCGGGCCAGATGCTCAAGCCCCCGCACCCCGCCGCGGTGGTCGGCCACCTCACCGCGATGCTGATCAACCCCAACAACCACGCCCTGGACGGCGGCCCCGCCACGGCCGCGATGGAACGCGAGGCGGTCGCGCAGCTCGCCGCCATGTTCGGCTACGACGAGCACCTCGGCCACCTCACCACCAGCGGCACGATCGCCAACCTCGAAGCCCTCTTCGTCGCCCGCGAACTGCACCCCGGCCGGGGCATCGCGCACAGCGCCGACGCCCACTACACCCACGGCCGGATGTGCCACGTCCTGGGCATGACGAGCCACCCCGTCCGCACCGACGGCCAGGGCCGGATGGATCCCGACGCGCTGGCGGAGGTGCTGGAGACCGGTGACGTGGGCACCGTCGTCCTCACCACCGGCACCACAGGCCTGGGCGCCGTCGACCCCGTCCACGAGATCCTGCCGCTCGCCGAGCGGTACGGCGTCCGCGTCCACGTCGACGCGGCCTACGGCGGCTTCTTCACGCTCCTCGCCGGCGCCGACGGCCCCGAGGGGCTGCCGCCCGAGCCCTGGCGGGCCCTCGCCCGGGCCGACTCGATCGTCGTCGACCCGCACAAGCACGGACTCCAGCCGTACGGCTGCGGAGCCGTCCTCTTCCGCGACCCCGAGGTGGGCCGCTTCTACCTGCACGACTCGCCCTACACCTACTTCACCTCCACCGAGCTCCACCTCGGCGAGATCAGCCTGGAGTGCTCCCGGGCCGGCGCCGCCGCGGCCGCACTGTGGCTCACCTTCCGGCTTCTCCCGCCCGCCCCCGAGGGCCTCGGCCAGGTCCTGGCGGCCGGGCGGCGGGCGGCGCTGCGCTGGGCGGACCTGATCGAGGCGTCCGAGTACCTGGGGCTCTACCAGCGGCCCCAGCTCGACATCGTCAGCTACTTCCCGGTCACCGACCCGGCGGCCCTCTCCGCGATCGACGCGGCCTCCGCCCGGATCCTGACGGACGGCATGACCGGCCCCGACCCGGTCTTCCTCAGCACCCTCAGGGCCGACCGCGAGGCCTTCGCCGCCCGCCACCCCAAGATCACGGCGGACGCGGACGGCGCCCGGATCCTGCGCAGCGTCCTCATGAAGCCGGAGTCGGAGGACCACGTCGAGCACCTGCACGGCAGGGTGGAGCAACTGGTCGTCGCCGGGCGGACGCCCGGTCCCTGACCGCCCCGGGCACACGTCGGGCGCTCTTCGCCCGGCGGCCCGCTCGCCCGGCCTACGCTGGCGCCGGACGAAGGGACACCGGGGGACACCGAGGGGCACCATGGGACGCATCACCGACCGGACCGTTCTGATCGTCGGCGCCTCGTCGGGCATCGGCGCCGAGGTGGCCCGCCAACTCGGCCACGGCGGCAACCGGTTCGTCATCACGGCCCGGCGCACCGCCGAACTCGCCACCGTGGCCGCGGAGATACGGGCCGCGGGCAGCGCCTGCCTGGACCTGCCCGCGGACGCTCTGGACCCGGCGGCCGCCGCCGGGGTGGTGGCGGCCGCCGTCGCGGAGTACGGCTCCGTCGACGTCGCGCTCCTCAACGCCGGGCAGGGGCCGGACATGGCCATGGACCGGGTGAGCGTCGCGGACGTCTCGCGGATCATGGCGCTGAACTACGACGTGGTGGTCAACTACCTGGTCCCGCTGATCGGGCAGCTGCGCGGGCAGCCCGGCGGCGGCCTGATCGCCCACACCAACTCCCTGGCCGGGCTGATGGGCATCCCCCGGCAGGGGCCGTACTCGGCGGCGAAGGCGGCCGTGCGCACCCTCGTCGACACCGCGCGCATCGAACTCGCGCCGCACGACGTCCGGTTCACCTCGATCCACCCGGGCTTCGTCGCCACCGAGCGCATCGAGGGCGACGGCCTGCCCAAACCCTTCCAGATCAGCCAGGAGCGGGCCGCCCGGTATGTCGTACGCGCCCTGGAGAAGGAGCCGGCGCAGGCGTACTTCCCGTGGCCCACGGCGGCACTGGTGCGCACGCTGCGGGCCCTGCCCACGCCGGTCTCCGCCGCCGTACTGCGCCGACTGGCGTCGGCCGGCTAGCCCGCCACGTTCTCCGCGAACCCGAGTTCGCGCAGTGCGGTGCGCAGCCGGGTCGCCGCCTCGTCCAGCGCGGCCTCGTCCTTCTCGACCTCGGCCCTGGAGAAGTCGAAGTCGGCCATGCCCCAGGCGGGCGCGACATGGATGTGCATATGAGGCACCTCGAAACCGGCGATGACCAGTCCGGCCCGGGGCGCGTCCCAGGCTCGCCGCACCCCGCGGCCGATCGCCTGCGCCACGGTGACACAGCGGGCCAGCAACTCGCCGTCCGTGTCGGTCCACTGGTCCACCTCCCGCCGGGGCACCACCAGCGTGTGGCCGGGGGTCAGCGGGGCGATGCTGAGGAACGCGGCGACCTCGGGGTCCTGCCAGACGAACCGGGCGGGCAGTTCACCGGCGAGGATCCGGGAAAAGAGCGTGGGCATGAGGGCGAGTATCCCTTCAACGGGTGAGGGTCACCAGGTGAGTTCCGTCGAATCCTGCCGTCGTCGAATGCTGCCGTCGTCGAGCGCAGCCGTCGCCGGGGACGACGGACGCCGCGGCGAGGAAGAAGCGCACCGGCGCCTGGGCCCGCCGGCGGTTCCGACGGGCCCGGGCGGGCTCGGGCGTGACTGTCCGTGGTGTCAGTTCACCGTGAAGCAGTAGTGGTACGGCTGCAGTCGGATGCCGGAGGCGCTCGTCGCGTAGACCGTGGCGCAGTAGTCGCCGGCGGCGGGCGGGGTCCAGTCGACGCTCGCCGTGTGGTCGGCTCCCGCGTCGACCGTGACCTCCGGGTCGCCGTCGAAGGAGTACGTGTAGCTCGCCACGCCCTTCACCTTCGGCGCGAACGTGAAGGTGCCGGGGACACCCGCGCCGCCGCCCGAGCCGTTCTCCGGGTAGACGTCCGAGGTGATTGTGGGAGTGGTGTCGTAGCCGATGTTCCAGGACCCCGCGTCGCTCACCCAGCCGTTCGCGCTTTTGCTGGTCACGTCGACGCTGTCGCCGGCGATGCCGTCCAGCGTGAGGTCGGCTCGGGCGGTGCCGTCCGACCCGGCCGGGACGTCGACGGTGCTGTCGTCGAGCGTCTTCACCGAGTAGCCGACGACCGGGCTGACCGCCTGGACGCCCGGATCGGGCCGGAGCGTGAACGTGACCGTGTCGCCGAACTCGGGGGACGGGTTGTCCGGGTTCCGGGTGTCCGGCTGGTCCGCGTCGGTCGAGCAGGTCTGGTAGCCGTTGAACAGCTGAGTGGGCGTGACGGGCGTCGGGGCGGCCGCGCTCGCGGGTGCCGCGGCGGCGGCCAGCGCCAGCCCCAGGGTGCCGAGGACGGCGAGGACGGCACGCGCGCGGGTGTGTGCGAGTGCGGGTGCGGGTGCGAGTGAGTGTGCCCGAAGGGCGTGGTCAAGTGGTCCCTCCCGTTTGGATGCCCGAAGCCGGTGGCTCGATGCGCACCGGTGTACGGGCGGCGGGGGGATCGCATGGGTGTGCCGTGGTGGGACGCATGAGAATTACGGGTGCGGGTGGGGTTGGCCGAACCCGTCCCCCGGATGGTGGGGATGCTCTACCGTGAAGCCCCTCAAAGCGGTGCGAGCCTGGCGGTTGCGGGTCGAGGGGGAGCCACAGGTGCAGGCAGGTGACGGCCGGACGCCGGACCCCGGCGGCGACTCGGCCCCCGATGCCGACGACCACGTCGACTTCCGGCAGGGTGTCTTCCGGGGGCAGGTCGTCGGAAAGATGATCGTGAACCACGGCCGTCGCCGTCCCGACCGGCCCGCTCCGTGCACGCTGCCGATGGCGCAGCGCGGCTTCACCGGACGGGCCGGCGAACTGGCCGCGCTGGCAGCACGGTTGGGGCCGCCCGTCGGCCCGGCCCCGGACGCGCCGCTCGTCTGTGTCGTCACCGGCCTCGGCGGCATGGGCAAGACCGCGCTCGCGCTCAAGGCCGCGCACCGGGCCCGGAACGAGGGCTGGTTCACCGGAGGAGCCCTCTTCCTCGACCTCGCGGGCTACGACGACACCCCCGTCACCCCCACCCAGGCGGTGACCTCGTTGCTGCACGCCCTCGCCACCGGCGACCTCGACCTCCGCTCCGACCTGGTCGGCCACTACGGCGAGGAGGGCCACCAGCTCGACGCCTACCGCAGCCACCTCGCGGCGCTCGCCGACGCCGGCCGGCGGGTCCTGCTGGTGCTCGACAACGTCTCCGACTCGGCGCAGATCTCACCGCTGCTGCCCGCCAGCGGTCTGCACTGCGTGCTCATCACCTCGCGCGAATGCCATGAGTCGCTGACGGCCGTCGAGTTACCCCTGGGACCCCTCACCCCCGACGACTCCGTCCGCCTGATCGCCCCGGCGTTACGCCGGCGGGCCGGCGGCGCGGACGAGTGGACGCCGGAGGAGGCCGAGTCGGTGCGCGAGCTGACCCGGCTGTGCGACCGTATGCCGCTCGCCCTGCGGATCGCCACCTCCCTCCTGCACCGGCGCCATGTCCGCAACCCGCTGGCGTCACTGGTCGAGGAGCTGAGAGCGGCCGTCGACCGCACCCGGGTCCTGACCAGCCGGGGCGTCGACGAATACGGCCGGGCCCTGGCGCTGGCCCCCGTGTTCGACATGTCCTTCCGCCGGCTGCCCCCGGACCGGACCCGGGCGCTGTGCCGGCTGGCCCAGGTGCCCTTCCAGGACTTCAGCACCGAAACGGCGGTGGTGGCCACCGGACGGCCCCGGCCCCTGGCACTGGATCTCCTCGACGACCTCGTGGGTGCCCATCTGATCACCGGCGAGGGACGCGGCGACGAACTCCCCGAGCGCTGGCGCATCCACGACCTGGTCCGCGGCTATGCGAGTGCGCTCGCCGCCGACGACCCCGTACTCGGCGAGGAGGGCCGCCGGGCGCGCCGGGAGATACGGCACCACTACCGGACGAAGGCGGCGGCCGCCGACCGTCAGCTGCGGGCGCCCTCCGACGGCCCGCCGCCCGATCTGTTCAAGGGGCGGGCGGAGGCGCTCTCCTGGTTCCAGGCCGAGCGCGTCAACCTCGTCGCCGCCGTCCAGTGGCCCGACGAACACGACCCGGACTGCACCGTGGCGCTCGCGCTCCACCTGGCCGAATTCCTGCGCAGACGGCGCTACTTCGAGGACTGGGTCAGTGTCAGCCGCACGGCCGGGGAACGGGCGCGCCGGTCGGGGAACCGGCACGCGGAGGCGACCGTCTGCAACCACCTCGGCAACGCGCTGCTGCGTGCCGAGCGGTCCGACGAGGCCATCGAACCCCTCGTCCACGCGGCGGACCTGTTCCGTCGGCTCGGCGATCCGGCCGGCGAGGGCATGGCATGGAACAACCTCGGTCTCGCCCAGCGCAGATGCGGCCTGCTGCACGAGTCCGTCGTCACCCACCGGCGGGCCCGTGACCGCTTCCGTGACATCGGCGAGCGCTCCCACGAGGGCCGTGCCTGGCACAACCTCGGTCTGGTGCTGGACGCCCTGGGCCGGCACGGCGAGGCGGCGCTCGTGCTCCAACGGGCCTGCGTTCTGCACCGCGAGACCCACAACCGTTTCCTGCACGGAGATTCGCTCAACAGCCTCGGCTGCGTCCTGCACGCGGCGGGTCGCACCGATGCGGCCGTCGCCGCCCTGCAGGAGTCCCTCCGCATCCGCCACGACTCAGACAACTGGTACGCCAACAGCCTGACCTGGAACAACCTCGCCCGGGTCCTGGACAGCGCCGGCCGCGCCCCGGAGGCCGCCCACGCCCGGATCCGCGCCGCCGAGGCGGCCACCCGCGCCGGCACCACCGACACGAGCTACGGCCACCACCACTGAGAGCCCTGCGCACCGGCACCCGCCGGGAGCGTGCCGCGGGCTAGGATCCGGGCCATGGCTCTGACGACGAGCGAGGTGGACCGGTTCGAGGCGTCCAGGACCCGGCTGGGGGCCATCGCCTACCGGCTCCTCGGTTCCGCGAGCGAGGCCGAGGACGTCGTACAGGAGACGTATCTGCGCTGGCAGGCGGCCGACGTCGGCCGTATCGAGGTCCCCGAGGCCTGGCTGACCAAGGTGCTGACCAACCTGTGCCTCAACCAGCTCACCTCGGCCCGCGCCCGCCGCGAGACCTACGTCGGCCAGTGGCTCCCCGAGCCGCTGCTCGCCGGTGATCCGCTGCTCGGCCCCGCCGACACCGCCGAACGGCGCGAGTCCGTGTCGTACGCCGTCCTGACCCTGCTGGAGCGCCTCACCCCCGGCGAGCGCGCGGTGTACGTGCTGCGGGAGGCCTTCGACTACCCGCACCGGGAGATCGCCGCGATCCTCGACCTCACCGAGGCCGCCAGCCAGCAGATCTTCCACCGGGCCAGGAAGCACGTCGCCGAGGGCAGGGCCCGTACCGAGGTCGACGAGGCCGCCGCCCGGCGGATCGTCGAGGAGTTCCTCGCGGCCGCCACCAGCGGCCGTACCGAGCCGCTCGTCCGGCTGCTCACCCAGGACGCGGTCGCGATGGGCGACGGCGGCGGGAAGGTCCCGGCCCGGGCCAAGGCGTTCGAGGGCGCCCTCGCGGTCGCGAGTCTCATGCGGGGCCTGTTCAAACCGGGCCCGGCCCAGCGGGCTTTGGCCGGCGGCTCGGTCGAGTTCTACTTCACGGCCGTCAACGGCGGCCCCGCCCTCGTGGCGGTCGTCGACGGCCGGGTCTTCGGGATCATGTGCCTGGAGATCACTCCGGAGGGCATCGCCGCGTTCCGCAGCCAGGCCAACCCCGACAAGCTCGAACGCGCGACCAGGCAGTGGGCGGCCGGCGACCACGGCGAACCTCTGCTCCGCCTCTTCTGAACAACCATGTGAGCTGGTTCACATCACCTTCCTGTCAGGAATCGGCGGGCCGCCCGGTTCAAGGGGCGACCCGCCAAAGAGCTGGATGACAGGAGCACGGACATGCAGCACCGCATCGTCGTCCTCGGAGCCGGATACACCGGAGCCGTCGCCGCCGGCCGCCTCGCCCGGCGGCTGCACCGCGAGGACGTCGCCATCACCCTCGTCAACGCCGAACCCGACTTCGTCGAGCGCGTCCGGATGCATCAGCTCGCGGTCGGCCAGGAGCTCAGGCCCCGGCCCTTCGCCGAGATGTTCGCGGGCACCGGAGTCGCCCTGAAGCTCGCGACGGTCACCGCCGTGGACGTCGACCGGAAGACGGTCACCACCGTCGACGCGGCCGGCGCGGCGGAGGAGATCGCGTACGACACCCTCATCTACGCCCTCGGCAGTGCCTGGAACGACCAGGGCGTCCCCGGCGCCGCCGAGCACGCCCACCAGATCGCGAGCCGCCCCGGCGCGCTCCGGCTACGCGAGCGCCTCGCCGGTCTCGCCGCCGGGCAGCCCGTGGTCGTGGTCGGCGGCGGCCTCACCGGCCTGGAGGCCGCGACCGAGATCGCGGAGGCCCGCCCGGACCTCCGGGTCGCCCTCGCCGCCCGCGGCGGCCTCGGCGACTGGCTCTCGCCCAAGGGGCGCCGGCACCTGCGGAAGGTCGTCGACCGGCTCGGCATCACCGTGTACGAGCACACCGCCGTCGCCGCGGTGACGGCCGACCATGTCACCACCGCCGAGGGCGGCACGGTCCCCGCCGCCGTCACCCTGTGGACCACCGGCTTCGCCGTCCACCCCATCCCCCGGGCCACCGTCCTGGAGGTCACCGACACCGGCCGGATCGTCGTCGACGGGACCATGCGCTCGGTCTCGCACCCCGACGTCTACGCCATCGGTGACGCGGCCCTCGCGGCGGGCCCCGGCGACAAGCCGCTCCGGATGTCCTGCGCCTCGGGCGTCCCCATGGCCTGGCAGGCCGCGGACACCATCGCGGCCCGCCTCACCGGCGGCAAGCTCCCGAACACCCCGATCCGCTACTTCAACCAGTGCATCTCGCTGGGCCGCAGGGAAGGCCTGATCCAGTACGTCACAGCCGACGACCGCGCCGTACGGGCGGCCCTGACCGGCCGGACCGCCGCCGTCTACAAGGAACTCGTCTGCAAGGGCGCGGCCTGGGGCGTCGCCAACCCGCTGCTCGGCATCCCCGCCAGGCGCCGCCACGTCGTCGCACCGCAGCCGGCCCCGACGACAACCGCACAGACCGCCACGCGGGCCTGACGGCCACTTGCCCCCGGCCTCCCCGGCCTCCCCGGCCTCCCCGGCCTCCCCGGCCTCCCCGGCCTCCCCGGCCTCCCCGGCCTCCCCGGCCTCCCCGGCCCCCCCCGGCCTCCCCGGCCCCCCGGTGTGACCTGCCTGACCGGTACCGGGCATCCGGCGGGCCCTGGCCGGGGTGACGCTTCCCGGCGACCGTGCGCTGGGGGAGTAAGCCGGTCGCTCCCCGGACCTCTCCACGCCGTTCGTGTCTCCCCCCGTGAACGGCGCGGAGCCGGCGGGGGCGGCCGGCCCTTCCGCCGCGGCGTCCGGCCGATCCGTCACGGCGTCCGGCCGATCCGCCGCGGCGTCCGGCCGATCCGTCACGGCGGCACGGCGCACGAGGTCAGCGGCCGATCCGCCCCGTTCCCACCCGGCAGCGTGATGGATCGAGACCCGCGTGCGCTCCTTCTGACATGAACGAGTACCTCCGTCTGCGCGCGGTGCCGGCCCCGGCGCTGCGCAACAGCCCGACCTGGCTGGAACGGCTCTTCGAGAGCGACTCGGAGACCGTCCGGCACCGGCGCTATCTGGACCAGGAGCGCATCTACGCCGGCGCCTGCCCGCTCGGTTCCACAACCCGTCCCGAGACCCAGGTGCTGCTGGGCGGCCGCCCCGTGGTCCGCCTCGACCGCCACAAGCCGCCCCTGCTGGTACTGACCGCCGCCCAGGCCCGCCAGGTGGCCGGGTTCCTGACGGCGGCCGACTTCGACGCCCTGTGGGATCTCGCCCGCGACACCCTGATGCCGCACTACGGCGGCACGCCCGCGGAGCCCGAGACCTGGGGCGAGTTCGCCGCGGCCCACCAGGAGCTCAGAACCTTCTACGCGCAGACGGCCGAGTCCGGCGACGCGGTGGTGAAGTGCCTGTCCGAGCCGTGAGCCGCCTTCACCCGCCCGGTCCGAGCCTCCGGCGGGACCGCCCGGGTGTCAGCCCTTCGGCCCCGCCGACTGGACCACCTCGAAGGACCACAGCGTCGAACCGGAGGCCGCCGGCTTCGGCCGCTCGTCCTCGGCCCCGCCCTGGTGCGCCGCCTTCATCGGCCCCTCCATCCACGCCTGGAAGGACTCCTCGTCCCGCCACCGCGTGTACACCAGGTACTGGTCGGTCCCCTCGACGGGCCGCAGCAGCTCGAACCACTCGAACCCGTCCGAGTTCTCCACGGCGTGGGCCCGGGACGCGAACCGCTTCTCCAGCGTCTCCCGCTGCTCGGCCGGCACGGTCAGTACGTTGATCTTGACTACGCTCATGGGCCCATCCTGCCGCAGAGGTGATCAGGAGGGCGTGAGCGACCAACTGATCATTCGTAGCGGACACGGAGTCGTTCGGGCCGACGGAGCCAGGCGGTTCGGTCCGCGCGATGACCCAGCGGGTGCGGCCGAGGTCAGAGCCGTGGGCAACGGAACGTCGGTCGACCAGGCGGCAGATGCCGCGTTTCCGCAGCAAGTCGGCGGTACTTGCCGTAGTCGTGGCGCCGTCGGCGAAGAGCCGTCCGGGTCGGTTGCGGAGACGTCCGCGGCACCCCTCGGGCGCGGGGCATCCCGTCGGTGACACCCAGTCGATGCGCGGCGAGGACTACGGCGGTCACCCTCTCGCCGGCAGCGGCATGCGGCCGGTCGCCCACGCCGGCGCGTTGGCCATCGGCGTGCCTCGGGTTCCGTGACGCCTCGCCCGCCGGTGCCGAGCAGGTGGTTGCCCGGCACCGGCCTGCGCGTCGGGGAGAGCGGTGGAGTGGTCGTCGGGCCGTGACCGGGCGGAGGGGGCCGGTGCTTGCCCGTGGGCTGCGGCTCAGTTCACGGTGAGGACGGCGGAGTCGTTGCGGCTGTCCGGATCGAAGTCGGGCCGGTGGGAGTCGGCCGGGTCCGGGCCCCAGACCAGTTGGACGCTGCCTGTGGCATGGGTGACGACGTCGTCGACTCGAAGGGTCAGGGCGAAGTCGGTGACCTGTCCCTTGGGCACGATGTAGCCCGGCAGCGCGCAGATGTAGGGTCCCTTGGCCTTGGCGGTCGGGTTGTCCTCCTGCCACGGGGCGCAGTTGGCCGAGTGGCCGACGGCGGTGGTGCCGGGCGGGAGCGTGACCCAGGCGGTGGGTACTCCGTCACCGCCGCTGCGGTCGTACAGGGTCGCCGGACCGCCTGCGGCCAGGTTGAAGCCGAGGGTCGCGGTCGTACCCACACCGGCTTGAGCACTCGCGCCGGAGACTGCGAAGTCGGCTGTGTTGCGGGCCTTGAGCGAAGCGATCCCGTAGTCGGTGACGGTGCCGGTCTGCGGCAGTGAAACGGATCCCGCCGGGGCCGAAGAATGTCGGCCTGCCTTGATCACCTTGAGCTTGAGCGCGGGCGCCGAGTCTTTGCCCCACGTCCACTTGATGCCCTGGCCGTCCGGCCAGCCGGGCTGGCCGAGAGGTGCGGTGAGGACGTCGAGGTAGGTGAACAGGGCGGTGGAGTTCACGTGCAGGCGCACCGGGGCGGACAGGGCAGCCGTCTCTGCGATGTCGATGGCACCCTTGGGGTAGCACTTGGCGAAGTGGACGGGTCCGTTGGATCCGTACTGGCAGTTCGAGTAGTGGTCGGCGAAGTCCAGGCCGGGTGAGGCTGCCAGGACGGTCTGCACACCGCGGGCGGGACGGTCGCCGACGTTGGTGAACCGGACCGGTTCCGTGAGGTTGCTGCCGACCTTCAGGTTGGTGTGATCGGCGAGGCGGTTCAGGCCGAAGGACGGCCCTCCCACGGTGACCGATCCCGTGCCACCCACGATCTGCGCGTGCGCGGACCGGCCGGTGATCTTGTACGTTCCCGTGGCGCCCAGCCGGCTGCCTCTGAGCGCGGTCAGGGTCAGCTGAGTCATGGACCCGAGGCCGGTCTTCGGATCGGATCCCGACTCGAACGACTCCGAGCACGTGGCGACCAGGCCATGGGCGGTGCAGTTGCTTGAGAACGCCACCTTGGCGATCTTCGACAGACCCCGGGCGTCCACGGTCAGAGTGGCATCGTAGGCCGTGAGGTTCTTGGTCTTCGTGTGGAAGTCGAAGTACAGGCCTGCCGTGGCAGGAGCGGCCGGCAGGGCCGCCGGAGTCGGCGCGTCCATGGTGATCACCGGCTGGCCGGAAACAGCACCGGCCGGACCCGCGACCAGCAACGATGCGGCCAGACCTGCCGCCGAAGCGAACACGGCGGCTAAGCCGGTGAGGGAATTGCGTCTCATCAACATCCTTATGTTTGAGGAGGCTTGCATGGATTCACTGAACGGACCGGGTGGGACGTCAGTCCCTGTCCGCACCACGCCGACCACCGGGCGATCGGGCACAGGCACCGGTCCGTCTCCTTCGCAGCTGCTGAAGCTGCACGCCGGCAAGCCGGTCACGCCTCCGGCGGTGACGAACGGCACGACCTTAGATCACCGGTATGACAAACACCCACGCCAATTCCTCCGGAACCGGCCCCAGCCCGCATGAAGCACCAGATCCCCCGCGGGGTCCCGTCGGCTCGCCACCAGCGACGTCAGGGGACGGCCGCCGTGCACAACGATGCGAACGGCCTGCTCCGCTGCGCGGGGTTGTGGGGACTTATGAGGGAGTACAAGGGTGATCAGGAGGGCGGGAGCGGCCAGTTGGTGTGCCGGTCGTGGATCGCGAGCTTCGCAGTGCGCGGTCGGTCGGGGCATCTCTCGTCCCGGGTTGGTCCGACTGGTCGGATCTGACGGTGGGTCGTGCCGGGGCGTTCCGGGCGGGGGCAGAGCCGAGGTTATGAATGCGGCATCTGACCGTTCATGAACATCGACCTCGGGAGCCACACGATGCGCCCCATCAGGGCAGCCTTTCTCGGCACGGCCACTGCGCTGGTCACCCTTCTCGCCTGCGCCCCTGTCGCGGGCGCCGCGACGGACACCGATTTCGCCCACGCCAAGGGCGGACACCAGGTCATCACACTCATCGGCCACCTCGTGCAGCAGACACGCTTCCCCGTCAATCCCGGCGGCAGCCCCGCCCAGGGCGATCGGACCGTCTTCCGCTCGGAACTCTTCGACCAGCTCGGCAACAAGGTCGGCGACACCGGCGGCACCTGCACCACCACCCGGGTCGACAGCGGCGGAGCGGAGGAGTGCGTCGTGAACTACAACCTCCCGGGCGGCCAACTCACCGTGCAGGGGATGGTCTTCGGCATCCTCAACCCGGGCCCTCCCCCTTCGTTCGACAACGCGGTCACCGGCGGCACCGGGGTGTTCAACCGGGCTCGTGGCTCGGTCCACGCCGTCACGATCGGCACGGGTACGCGGCGCTTCACGATCGACCTCTACCGCTGACCGAACCTGCCCCTTCAACGCCATCGTCCGGGGATTCCTCGGCGAGAAGGGGGAGTTCGACGGAGTGACCCGGTCGGCTGACAGGAACGGGCGCCCTCTTGTGGCCGACCCGGGGATCGATCGAACCGTGGTCGTACGACTCCGCCCTTCGCGCAACCGGTCCGCGCGGGTCGGCGTCCCTCCATGAGTCCGCAAGGTCGACTCCACTGAAGGACACGCCCATGACCGGTACGGCCGCCCGCTATCTCTATCTCGCCCGTCACGCCGAGGCATCGCCGGACGAGAGCGAACTGACCGCTGCGGGCCGCCGCCAGGCCGCCCTGCTGGGGGAGCGGCTCCGTGGGGTCCCGCTGGCGGCGATCCACCACGGGCCCCTCGCCCGTGCCGAACAGACCGCCCGGCTGATCGGTGAACAGCTCGACGGCGTCCCGCGCCGTCGCTCCGAAGCGGCCGGCGACTACCTCCCCTACCTGCCGGCACACGAGGAACTGCCGCCGGAGGCGGCCGACGCCTGGATCAAGTTCCTGGACCAGTTCACGGCCGAGGAACGCGAACAGGGCCCCGGGCTCGCGGCGGCGGCGCTCGCGGATTTCACCGGACCCGTCGCCGGCGACGAACCGCGCCACGAGCTTGTCGTCACCCACAACTTCCTCGTCGGCTGGCTCGTCCGAGCCGCTCTCGCCGCGCCGAAGTGGCGATGGCTGGGCATCAACCACGCCAACGCGGCCCTGACGGTCATCCGCTACGCACCCGACCGCCCGCCGGCGCTCCTCCTCTTCAACGACACCGGCCACCTCCCCACCGAGCTCCGCTGGACCGGCTTTCCGCCGGAGCTCCACGTCTGAGGCGGCTTCACAGGGTTACAGGGCGTTGTCCCTCAGCCAGGCCAGGACCTGGTCGGCGTGCTTGTTCGGCGGGAAGATCGGATAGAACACGTGCTCGATCACGTCGTTCCTGACGATCAGTGTGAGCCGTTTGTACAGCGTCAGCCCGCCGACGGTGAACGTGGGCAGTTCCAGCGCTCGGGCCAGGCTTCGGGCCGGGTCGGAAAGCATCTCGAACGGCAGGCGGAGCCGCTCGGTGACCTCACGCTGGTAGTCGCTGTCCTGGCTGGAGAGGCCGTACACCCGGGCCGCGCCGGCCGCGAGCAGATCCTGGTGGTGGTCGCGGAAGCCGCATGTCTCGGGGGTGTAGCCACGGGCGCCGGGGATGGCGTCCCAGCCCTCGGGCAGATCGACGCCGGGACGGCCCGTCAGCGGGTAGATGTAGAGCACCGTGCGACCTGCACCCAGCGCGTCGAGGCCGACCGTCGCGCCGTCGGTGGCCCGGAGTTCCAGCTGCGGCATTCCGGTTCCGGGCAGGTGGGCGGCGGCGCCGTCGTCCTCGGGAACGGGCAGGTCGGCAGGCAGGCTCGTGTAGTCGGTCATCGGTTCCTCTCCTTCGGTGGCCGGTGAGCGGCGGCTGTTGCGGTGGGCGGCCTCGTGCAGGTGCGCCACAAGCACCGCCCGGCGGGCGGTGAGGCCCTCGATCCGCTGCGTGAGCTCGTTGATGGCGTCCCGGTACCCGGCCAGCGCGGCCGGGCAGTCGTCCGCGTGCCGGTGTCCCAGGGCCAGGCAGTCCAGGAACGGCCGTGTCCCCTCGACAGGGATGCCGAGGCGGCCCAGCGCCCGGATCTCCTGGGTCAGCCGTACGTCGTGCTCGTCGTAGTCCCGATAGCCGTTGCCCAGCCGCGCCGGGGCGAGCAGCCCGAGCGACTCGTAGTAGCGCACCGCCTTGGTCGTCACACCGGCTCGCCGAGCCAGCTCCCCGATCCGCATGCCTCTCACCTCGAAGAACGCTAAACCCTGCCCTCAAGGGTAAGGTCAAGCGCTCCGCGGGCACGGTCGCTGCACAGGCCTTCACGGCGTTCATGGGCCCGTCACCCTCGCAAGCCCATCACCCTCCTGGGCCCATCACCCTCCTGGGCCCATCACCCTCCTGGGCCCGTCACTCTCATGGGCCCGCCCTGCACCGGCGGTGCCGCGCCCGAGGCCCCGGCGAGTCGCAGCCACCCGCCCCGGTGATTTCATCGAACTCACGTACAACC
The DNA here is from genome assembly GCF_044767525.1 of Streptomyces sp. NPDC101234. Lineage (NCBI taxonomy): Bacteria > Bacillati > Actinomycetota > Actinomycetes > Kitasatosporales > Streptomycetaceae > Streptomyces > Streptomyces sp. NPDC101234. The sequence continues at coordinate 284,155 of NZ_JBIWOA010000002.1, forward strand.
TTTACTTGTTGGCGCGGGTCTCTTGATCGCCGGACATTCAACGACTCCGGACGTCCGCCCGGTGCGGACGGCCCCCCGCATGCCGCAGGAGACCACCCGCATGCACACGTTCCCGCGACTCGCCCTCGCGACGGCCACTGCGGCCGCGCTGACGGGCGGTCTGCTCACGTTCTCGGCCGCTTCGGCGTCGGCCGCGGACTCCGTCAAGGTCGCGCACGCCGACTTCAACGGCGACGGCATCGGCGACATCGCCACCTCGGCGGCCACCGCCTACGTCAGCGGCCACAAGAACGCCGGCCAGATCGTCGCCCTCTACGGCTCGAAGACCACCGGTGTCACCGCCGCCAAGCACACCACCCTCAGCCAGAACAGCACCGGCGTCCCCGGCACCGCCGCGGCCGGCGACGAGTTCGGCTACGACCTGGCGTACGCCGACTTCAACGGCGACGGCTACGACGACCTCGCGGTCTCCGCGCCGTACGACAAGGTCGGCACCGACACCGACGGCGGTACCGTCACGCTGCTCTGGGGTTCCAAGAGCGGCCTCACCGGGAAGGGCGTGGATCTCAAGGACCCGTCCCCGTCCTCGCACGACAACTGGGGGCTGACCCTGGCCGCCGGTGACTTCGACGGCGACGGCAAGGCCGACCTGGCCGTCGGCAGCTCCTCCGCCACCCTGTGGGTGCTCAAGGGCGGCATCGCGAGCAACGGCACCCCCGGCGGCCGGTACACCGTCAAGGCGCCGATCCGCGCCGGCAACAGCTCGTCGGCCTACGGCCCGCTGCACCTCACCGCTGGCGACGTCAACGGCGACGGCCGCAGCGACCTGGTCGTCGACGGGTTCGAGACGAAGACCAGCAACCAGTGGAACACCAACTACTGGCTGCCGGGCACCGCGAACGGCCTGACCGCCACCGGCGTGAAGACGCTGAAGAGCGGCATCGTCACGGGGATCGGCGACATCAACGGCGACGGCTTCGGCGACATCGTCAGCGGCGCCGACTGGGACAACACCTCCGACGGCACCACCGTCCCGGACTCCGCCAAGGGCGGCCGGGTGGCCGTCACCTACGGCAGCGCCTCCGGCCCGGCCAAGGTCACCATGTTCAACCAGAACACCTCCAACGTCCCCGGCGCCTCGGAGACGGGCGACGGCTTCGGCTGGGACCTCGACCTCGGGGACGTCAACGGCGACGGCTACGCCGACCTGGTCGTCTCCACGCCCAACGAGGACCTCGGCGGCAAGACCAACACCGGCCAGGTCACCGTCCTGTACGGCTCGAAGACCGGGATCAACCTCGCCTCCGGCGCCCAGTCCTTCGCCCAGAGCACGGCCGGTGTCCCCGGCGACGACGAGAAGAACGACCTCTTCGGCGCCGACGTCAAGCTCGACGACGTCAACGGCGACGGCAGGGCCGACCTGGTCGTCGGCTCGTACGAGAACGGTGGCGACGGCGCGGTGACCTACCTGCCGTCCAACGGCTCGAAGATCACCACGGCCGGCTCGCGGGCCATCGGCGCGAGCAACGTGGGCGTGCCGACGACGGGCATCCCGCAGTTCGGCGCGGTCTTCGCCGACTGAGCCCCCGGGAAGGCTCAGGAACGCCCAGGATGAACGCCGAGGACCGCTTGGACATCCCTTAGGTATCCCTTTAGGTGTCCCTTAGGGGATGTCACAGGTCTGCCGCAATGGCGGGCTCGGGCGGCCGAGCCCGCACGCGGTCCTTCCGGACCGGGTACGTTCGAGGACGTGGCTGGATTCAGGATCGGACGCGGCGCCCGGGACAACCGTGCCCCGCAAGCGCGACCGCAACAACCCGCGTACGGGCAGCAGGCGCCGCCCCAGAACTACGGGGGGCAGCCGGGGCCGTCGTACGGACACCCGTCGGCTCCGCGGCCGTACCCGCAGAACGGGGGCGGGCCCGGCTGGCCGCAGGCGCAGGCGCGCGGCGGACACCAGGGCCGGACACAGCCCGGCGGCGACGGCCCGGAGTACTTCGGCGACGACAACGGCTACGGCGGCTACGGCGGCGCGCCCGACCCGTACGCGGCGAACCAGCCGGGCCACACCCAGGCCTTCTCGGTCGACGAGGCCGGTGCGTACACGCAGGGTGCGACCTACCACGCCGGTTCGGCGGCGCCGTCCGGCCCGATCGGCCCGCGTCTGCACTGGAAGGACCTGCTGCGGGGCATCGTCCTGGCCCCCGACCAGACCTTCCTCCAGATGCGGGACTACTCGATGTGGGCCCCCGCCCTCATCGTGACCTTCCTCTACGGCCTGCTCGCGGTCTTCGGCTTCGACGGCGCCCGCTCGGACGCGATAAACGCCACACTCTCCAACGCGATCCCGATCGTCCTGGTGACCGCGGTCGCGGTGGTGGCCATGTCCTTCGTCCTCGGAGTGGTGACCCACACCCTGGCCCGCCAGCTGGGCGGCGACGGCGCCTGGCAGCCGACGGTCGGCCTCTCCATGCTGATCATGTCGGTCACCGACGCCCCCCGCCTCCTGTTCGCCATGTTCTTCGGCGGCGACGCGGGCTTCGTCCAGCTCCTCGGCTGGGCCACCTGGGTCGGCGCGGGCGCCCTGCTCACCCTGATGGTGAGCAGGTCCCACGACCTGCCGTGGCCGAAGGCCCTGGGCGCGTCGGCGATCCAGCTGATCGCACTGCTGTCGATCGTGAAGCTGGGCACGTTCTAGCCGCCACCGGCACACACGGTCCGTACGAGAAGGGCCCCCGGCGAGACAGCCGGGGGCCCTTCCTCGATCAGCACGGACCTTCGCCGCCCGCACACCTCACGCGTCCAGAACCTGCCCGGCCCTCTTCACCACGGGCTGCTCGACACTCCAGGCTTCATTGACCGAATGAGGGTGGTCGGTAACTGGATATTTCCGCAGGTCAACGCCATGAGGCCCCCGGCATCACTTCAGCCGAGGGCCCCAGGAACTTCGCGATCAGTCAGCGCCAGACAGGTTCGATCAGACTCGGGTCGAACTTCCGCCGGCCCCTCCCCGCGGGATGGATCAGCACGGCTGACAGGCTGTGCAAGATCAGCGCTTGCTGACGTTCGATGGGCAATGACCGGAAGTCCTCACCAACGTCAGCGATCAACGACTCGGCCTGGTGCCGCTCCTTGTTGAACCGTCCGCGCTCCAACTTCAGCTCGTCACGGCGTCGCTCAAGATCCGGCAGGAGCTGAAGCAGAGTCGAGACGGTGATCTTCTTGTCCTTCGCAGCCTGCGTCAGCTCTGTGATGTCCGACTCGACAGCGGCCAACTCTGGAGCGTTCGGCCACTGCTCGACCGGCTCAAACTCATCGATCTCAGCCCTTTGCCGTTGCTCAGCGAGAACCAGACTGATGACGAACTCGTCGACGGGTTCCCCAACACGTCCCACCTGGCCGCACCCTCCATTCACCACGGAGCACTGATAGGTGAACGTCGCGGCTTTGGAACCGGGCTTGCGGCGATTGTTGACCTGACCACGGATCTTGGCATGGCACAGTCCGCAGCGGGCGATACCGGACAGCAGGTACTTGCGGGCGAACGAGCGCCCTGGGTCCTTCTTCTTGCGCTCGGTAACGACCGCACAGACCGCTTCCCACTCCTCAACGGTGTTGATCGTCTCCCACTCACCGATGACTGGTCGGCCGTCGTCGTCGAGGAGGATTTCGCCGCGATAGGTACGGAAGCCGCACAGCCGGGGGTTCGTCAGCATGTGCTCGACTTGATGATGAGCCATCCGAGTCGTTCCTTGCCGCGGATGTCCCAGGCCCCTGGTCTGCCAGTCGGTGCGGATGGTTCCGATCCGTACGCCTGCCAGGAGCTGTCGCTGGGCAGCGCGGATGTGCTCGGCCGCTTCCGGGTCGACCTTGATTCCGCCCTTGAGCCAGCCGTAAGGCGCCGGCCCACCGCTCTGCTTGCCCTGTCGCGCCAGTTCAAGGTGTTTGCGCTGGATCCGACGTGATGCGTCATGGGACGACTTGTTGGCGAAGGCGACCATGACGCGGGCCATGGTGCGCCCGTCGGCCGAGGAGAGATTCACGTCATTGGTGACCGTGGCGAAGAGACGGCGCTTGCGCTCGTCGTAGAGGTCGATCAGTCGTTCAAGATCTCTCGGCTGACGGGCGAGCCGATCGAGGTCGTACGCGACGACACCATCGATCAGCCCGTCCGCGAGGTCGCTCAGCACCAACTCGAACTCGGGACGCCTGACGTTCCGCTTGAAGGCTGACAAGTCGTTGTCCTCGTAGACCTTCGCGACGTCCCAGCCGCGCAGCTCAGCCAGCCGCTCGCAGTCCTCACGCTGACGGGCAACACCGAGCCCGTCGCCCTCGTCGTCCCTGGAAATGCGGGTATAGACCGCGACCTTGGGGGCCATCGCTAACCCCTGCCTTGAAGCACGAGGAGTCGACGCACCCAGTCCTCATCCCTTGCCGGAGCGCGGCGGAGGTGCTTTTCGATCCACTCGTCTTTCGTCATCACGCGCTTACGCGGTTCCTGGTCAGCGGTTCGAGCCATCGGGCTCACCTCCCTCCTGGGCACCGAGTTCTTCACGTGCGGTCTCGCGGTTGAGCTGGATGTCCCGGCGGATGTTGGCGGCGAGCCAGGATTCGCCGGGGGTGTGGCCGTGGCCGGCGTAGGCCCAGTGGGCGAGGGTGAGCGTGGTGGCCTCGGTCTCGTCGTCCAGGTCGGGCAAGCCCAGGGAGCGGCGTTGCTGCTGCGCGCGGTAGTCGGCGCGGACCTGTCGCAGGGCGCCCAGGGTGGTGGAGTAGCGGCGGGACTTGGTGGAGAAGTGGCCTCGGAAGCCGAGCATGTGAGCCCAGTCGCGAAGCTTCCGGTCCGGGTAGAGGGCGTGCAGGTCGAGGCATGCGGTGATGAGCCGGGCGGGGTGATCCGGGACGCCGAGCAGGACCAGGGCCTCTTTGTTGCCGATGCGGCGGTCTACGGTGCCGGTGGTCTCTGCGGCTTTGGTGGCGTACTTGGCGACGTAGGAGGCGACGGCCTGTTCGGTGATCTCTTCGCCGTGGCCGAAGGCGCCGATCGGCTGTACGTCGAGCTGTGTGCCCCAGCGCAGCAGGCGGGCGGGCTGGTCTCCTGCGGGCGGTACGTCGACGGCGACGCGGGCGGCGGCGGCGCGGATGGCGTCGGTGAGGACGTCGAGGGTGGCCCAGGCCGGCGGCGGGCTGTCGGGGCCTTCGGGGCCGTCGAAGCGGATCACGGCGTGGAAGTGGACGGCTCCGCGCTTCTGGTATTCGGCGACCTTGCCGAAGGCAACGCGGGATTGCTCGCGGGCCTCTTTCTGGGTGAGGCCGACGCGGCGGGCGATCTCGCGGCGGAGGTAGATCGTGAAGTACCGCCACAGGTCGGAGGCGTGGTTGTTCCACAGCACGGCGCCCGCGTAGTCGTACGTCTCAAGGTCGAGCGGGGTGCCGAGTTCGGGCGCGTCCTCGCCGTGGCGGGTGCCGCAGCGGCAGGGCCGGTTGCCGGGCCGGTTGTGGACCGGGCCGAACGAGGGCGCCGTCAGGGTGGCGAACACGCGGGGGTGATCCCGGATGGTCTCGGGTGTGCCCTTGGCGGGGTCTCCGACGAGGCCGGCGCGGATGAGGTGGTAGGTGTCTCCGGCGTAGGTCCAGGCGCAGGAGGGGCAGCGGGACGCGCGACGGTTTCCGCACGCGATCCGCAGCCGGCCGCCCGGCTCGTTGTCAGTGTCGTAGCGGTGGAGGACCTGGCCGGTGGTGCGGTCGCGGGTGACGGTGGAGCCTTGCAGGTGGATCGGGTCGGAGCAGCCGCCGGTACGGCGGATCTGCTCTTGGATGCGGTCGAAGCCGGCGGACCCGGCCAGCCTCAGCACGTCGGTGAGGGTGGCCGGGGCCAGGCCCGCCAGGGTGGCGGTGTCGGTCACGCGAACACCTCCAGGACGGCCGGGACCAGGGGGCGCAGCACGGCGGTGGCCAGTGGCGCGGGAACGGCGTTGCCGATCTGCTGGAACTGCTTGGTGCGGGAGCCCGCCCACGGGTAGTGGGCGGGGAAGCCCTGGAGCACGGCGGCTTCCTCGACGGCCAGGCGGCGGATCGGCGTGCCGTCCGCATCGATCCACGAGACGTCGTTGAGTGCCTTGGCGAACAGCAGCGTGGGCGCCGGCTGGTCGAGGCGGCGGCGGGTGGCGGCCGGGCGGTTGCCGACCTTGAGGAGCCAGGAGCGGGCGCGGCCGGTGATGGCCCAGGACGGGCCAGTGGTCGGGAAGCGGCTGCCGCCGGTGGTGTGGTTCCCCCGGGTGTGGACCACGGCGGGCGGGCAGCCCAGGACGTCGCCCATGGTCCGCCAGGGCGGCAGGCCGGTGCCGAACAGGTCGTCGGGGGTGCCGCCGTCGGCGTGGGTCGGATCCGGGGGCAGGGCCGGGCGGGTGCGGGAGGCGAGCAGGAAGGCGCGGCGGCGGGTCTGGGCCAGGCCGAAGTCCGCCGCGTTGAGGACACCGGTCCACGTCGAGTAGCCGGCGGCCGTCAGGAGGCGAGCGGTGTGCTCGAACAGCGGCAACACCGCCGGGACTTCCTCCAGCGCGACCCACTCGGGGTGCAGGTCCAGAGCGAAGCGAAGGGGCTCGACCACCAGCAGGGAGCGTTTGTCGACGCAAGCGGCCCGGAGGGTGGCACGGGTGTCCCTCCCGCGGGCGAGGTCGTCCAACGCCTGGTGACACAGGGGCAGATCGTCGGTTCCGGCGCGCAGACCGGCCGCGCTGAACGTCTGGCAGGGCGCGGAGCCGATCAGCCCGGACACCTTCCCGCGCAGGGGCTTGGTGGGGTAGGCGGCGACGTCGGCGCGGATCGTGGCGTGCCCGGCAGCCGCGCGGGTCTGGCAGACCACGGGGTCGATCTCGATGCCGACTTCCCGCACACCGAGAGCGCGCAGGCCCTGGGACCAGCCGCCGGGGCCGGCGAAGAGGTCGAGGGTGGTCATGGCGTTCACCGCCCGTTCCGGTGGGCGGGGCCGTGGTGGGCGGTGTAGCCGTCGACCAGTGCCTTGACCTGGGTGTCGCCCGTGGCGGTGGCGCGGGCTCCGCAGTGGCAGACGGCCGATGCGGTGGCGGGGGCGTCCGGGGACGGCTTGCGGACGTGCAGGCCGGGGCGGTCCGGGGTTGGGGTGAGGTCAGCCACGGCCGGTCACCTCCGGCGCGTCAGCGGTCATGGCGTCCAGGGCGCCGGCGGCTTCGATCGCGGCGGCGGCGAGGCTGCGCAGCGTCTCGGAGGTGCCGGGGGCGGCGAGAAGGGCGATCTCGACGCTGTCGCCGCCGATGCGGAGGCTGACGAAGGGGCGGGTGCGGTCCGCGAACGGTGTGACGCGGAAACGGGTGTCCGGCTCGATGTGGGCCGAGACGGTGAGGTTCTCCATGGCCGTCACCTCCCGGTCCGGGCGAGCGCCGGGGCGGGGGCGGTGGTGCCGGTGCCGTGGCAGGCTGGGCAGTCGACGCGGAGGGTGGTGCGGGTGCCGTCCGGGTTGCGGGTGCCGGTGGCGATGGCGGCGGTGGCGAAGCCGTCGCAGTCGCGGCAGGGGCGCGGGCTCGGGGTGTTCCGGGGCATGATGGGGCTTCCCTCTCGGGTCCGTTGGATCAGGAATGGGTGCAGGCGCCGGGGCGGCGGATCTTTGGCGAGAGAGCCGCCCCGGGGCCGTTCAGCGCTGGTTGTTGAGGTCCTTCAGCAGCGACTTGAGGACGACCGCGACCACGGCCAGCGAGACGGCGGTGATGGCGACAGCGAGGAGCATGGAGACCAGGACCGCGCCGACGACCAGGACCACGGCGCCACCGCCGGCCGCGAGGGCGAGCGTGCTGCCGGGGGTGAGCTGAACGATCGGCCGGGCCGAGACCGGGGTCACCTGGGTGACCGGGGCCGGGGTGGGAACCGTGGGGACGACGGGCGCCGGGGAGGTGGTCTGGGGCGCGGTGGGCGCCGGGGTCGGAGCGGTGTCGGGGGTGGGGTACTTCGGGGTGAACATCGGTGGATCTCCCTTCGGGGTCAGGTGCAGGTGTGGGTTCGGGCGGCGAGTTCGGCGGCGGCTCGGTCGAAGTGCTCGGTCGAGAAACCGCACTTGGGGGCGGTGCAGGCGGCGATGTGCTTCGTTTGGCCACGGCCGTTGTTGAACGTGGCGACCTTGACCGGCCCGATGCGGATGACGTCGTAGAAGCGGTTCGGGCGCACGGTGGAACCTCCTTTGCTGTCAGGCGAGTTGGGCGACGATGGCGAGTGCGAGGTCTTCCGGCAGACCCAGGCGGGCGCGCAGGGTGGCCGCGTCGATGTCTGCTCCGGTGCGGGCGCGGTGGTCGGTGGCGACCTTCCGGGCGTGGTCGATCAGCGCCGGAGGCACGCTGAGAGCGGTCTTGGGCAGCGCCGGGACCGGCTCCGGCTCGGAGATCTCCGGAGCAGGTTCGGGCGTCTGGGGGCGGTCGACTTCGACCACTGCACGCGGCTCCGGCTCGGGGGCGGGTACCGGGTCGGGGGCGTGGTCGGTGTGCTGGTGGGCGAGGAGGGTGCCGCCGAGGAAGGCGACCGCAGGCCAGCCGGCGACGCCGAGGCGGAGCAGGGCGGGCGGGTGTTCCATGTCGAGGAAGCCGGCCGTGGCGATGTTCGCGCCGAGGGAGGCGACCAGGGCGACCAGGAACCAGCACCAGGCCAGCCGGGAGCGCTGCGCCCGCAGCCGGCGCCAGGCGGCGACGAGGAGCAGGTCGACGGAGACGGGGTAGGCCCAGGCCTTCCATCCGGTCTGCCCGGCGGCTTGGGCGAGGTCGTGCAGGTGGGCGAAGGACAACGCCCCGGCAATCACGGCCTGCACCAGCACGGCGTCCGGTCGGATCGAGAGCTTCATGTCTTCACCTCCTTCAGGGCGTTGGAGCAGGTCAGGGGCTAGTCGGTGGGTGCTTCGCCGGAGCCGAGGCAGTTGAGGCAGAACCCGGTCTGTTTGCCGACCGCGCGGCGCTTGCGGCCGACCTCGACCGTGCGGGAGACCTCACCCGTGCCTTTGCAGACCTCGCACGCGGCGGGTTTCGGCTCCGGGGCCTTCTTCCTGGCCATGAGCGATCTCCTCTCGGTTTCGGGCATGGAGCGGGTAGGGACCTGGCGCGAAGCGGTCGCGCGGACCGTGGTGCGAAGGGGGGATCAGTCGGTGACCGGCTCCGGGATCACCAGCGCGGGAGCCTTCACCGGCGCGCTGCGGACGACGGGCCGGAACGGGTCCAGGAACGCCAACTCCGGTGTCAGGTCCGCGAATTCGCGGCAGACGGCCGCCGCTTCGTCGGGGGTGACCTCGGGGGTGCGGACGCGGGACCAGCCGCCGGAGGTGTCGCCGGCCACCGCGACGCCGGGACGGTCCGCACGGATCGCGGTCACGGCCGACACCGCGTCCGGGGCGATGTCCCCCAGGCCCATCTCAGCGGTCTGCTTGTCGTTGACGCGGTGGACCACGCGGCCGGTGAGCTGGGCACGCAGAGCGGTCGCGCCCCTGCCGAGGTCGGAGCCGAAGCGCTGCCCGCAGACCTCCAGGTAGATCCCGATCGCACGCGCCATCTGCCCGAGCCGCACCAGTTGCATGACGGTGCGGTCGCGAGCCGCCTCGTCCTTCTTCGAGGTCACCAAGAACAGTTCGGCGATCTCGTCGATGAGGACGACCAGCGGCACCGGGCGAACGTCCTCCGGGAGGTCCCACAGGTCGGAGGCGCCGTGCAGGGCGAGCAGGTCGAAGCGCTCTTCCATCTCACGGACCAGCGCGTCGAGCAGCAGGCCGGCGGACTGCGGATCGGTCGCGAGCGCCGACAGACGCGGGGCGTAGCGGGATTGCTCGACACCGCGCTTGCAGTCGATACCGACCAGCCCGACCGGGAGCTGAGCCAGCCCCTTGACCAGGTTGCGTTGGAGCATGGACTTCCCGGACTGGTTCGCGCCCAGGATCAGACCGTGCGGGACCTTGCGGTAGTCCCGCTCGTACACCGAACCGTCCTCGCGCAGCGCGACCGGGACGATGAGGTCACGGGGCTTGGCTGTGCGCGGCATACGGACCCGATTGAGGACGTCGTAGCCGGTCATCCGCAGTTCCACGTAACCGGGCTTGGTCTCGGACACGGTCACCGACCGCACCCCGAAGGCGTGCCGGAGCCGCTCCGAGGACGCGGCGATGTCTGCCGGTTCCAGACCGGCCGGGAGCCGCAGGGTCACCACGAGTCCGGTCGAGGTGCCCCGGACCCGGCGGACCTTCGGCGGGACCGGTCGCACCTCGGAGTGGGCGATGGTGCGGGTCATGAAGGCCCGCAGGCGGGACGGCTGCACCGTCAGCCCGCACACCTCCATGGTCGAGCCGTAGGTCCAGGTGAACCGGCCCCAGGTGACCGGCAGGCCGACCAGCGACCAGTACACGCGCGGGGCGCGGACCTTCGCGTAGCCGAGCCCGCCGGCACCGGCAGCGACGCTGCCCAGTTCCAGCCAGGGCGTGACGTCGGTCATGGTCAGGCCCCCAGCGGGGTGACCGCGACCGCGCGGAACGAGATCCCGTGGCGCTTCTCGCCGTTGAACGTGTTCTCCCAGTCGCGGGCCTTGAGGCCGGTCACGGCGACCATGGTGCCCGGCGCGAGTCCCTCCGGGAGTCCGGTCTCCGGGACGGTGACCTGGTAGAGGTTGCCCTCCCCCTCGTCCGAGACCAGCAGGCCCACGGTGGACATGCCGACGTTCGGGTTGTCCCGGTCCACGGCACGCTCACCGGTCCGCTTGTTGACCATCTTCGGTTCCGGCGCAGTCGCCACGAACACCACAGCGGTCGAAAGGTCGACCTTGAAAGACGGCATGAGCACATCCCTCGTTCTTGGAGGCCGCCTTACGCGACCTCTCTAGACATCTCGATGGAAGCACATGTCTAGAGAGGTCGTCAAGGGAGATGTCTAGAGAGGTTGAGAGTGAAGGATTGCGGTTACACGCACTGAGCGGGTGACCTGCCCATGCCCTAGGCTGTCTAGAGAAGAGAGGAGGGCTTCCGAATGGCCACCACCGACGACGACCGTCGGCCGAAGTACCAGCGGATCGCAGACTCCCTGCGCGAGGCGATCCAGTCGGGCGAATACGGTCCCGGTGATCGGCTTCCGGGAGAGAACGAGCTGATGGCCGCGCACGGCGTGGCCCGCATGACGGCACGTCAGGCGCTGGGTGTACTCAAAGACGAAGGCGTAGCCGAGGCCCGTAAGGGCGCCGGCGTCTTCGTTCGGTCCTTCCGGCCTCTACGGCGCCGGGGCATCCAGCGGCTTTCCGAGGAGCAGTGGGGTAGCGGTCGATCCATCTGGGCGGCCGATACCGAGAACCGCACACTCGAAGTGGACCAGGTGGCGGTGTCAGAGGAGGCCGCGCCGGAGAACATCGGGCGCGTGCTTGACCTTGCCGACGAGGAGACGGTCTGCGTCCGCCGGCGGCGGTACGTGCTGGACGGGAAGCCTGTACTGCTGGCGACGAGTTACCTCCCCACATCAGTGGTGGGGGGTTCCGCCATCACGCACGAGGATCCGGGGGCAGGTGGGATCTATGCCCGCCTTGCCGAACTCGGCTACAAGCCGGTGCACTTCCGCGAAGAGATCCGCTCGCGCATGCCCTCGAAGGATGAGGCGTCGCAGCTGGGTATCTCCTCCGGTACGCCCGTCATCCTGATCTGCCGGACCGCATTCGCGGACGAAGGGCGCCCGGTCGAGATCAACGAGATGACCTTGGACGCGGCCTCTTACATCCTGGAGTACGACTTCGACGCGTAGGCCGACGCGGATCTTGTTACAGGTTTCTCTACCTCATCAAGCCGGCTGCGCTCCGCTCCGCCGGGCGCGCTCCCGGCTCCGCTCCGGGCGCCGCTCCTGCCTTCGGCCCGCTCCGCCCGCGCTGCGCCGACGCGCGCCCACGTGGACGTGCCGGGTCATGGGTCGATCACCGTAGAGAAGCGGCCACGGTCAGAACGGCCTCCGGCGGGGGCGCTCAGGCTCCGAGATGGCGGGGGCGCCGTTCGCGAGTGCCGGCGAGTTAGTGGCGTGCGCGGGGTGCTCCCATCCCGCCTGCCATCGACCCAGGCAGAGCCGAGCAGACGAGGCCCATGGCGTCCAGGTCGTTCGTACAGTGGCGCGCTCCACCTGGACGCCATGAACCACGCCCGCTCCACGGTGTGTGGGCCGACGGCAGACGGGATGGGAGCTGGGGTGGGTGGTGGCTGGAGGAGGTGACGTTGCTCTATGGGGTCACCAAAAGTACACGCACTGACACTCAACGCTATCGCGTAGATGGAGCCGGTCTTGAGGCACTCCAGGGGGCCTGACCAGGTAAAATGTCCAGGATCCCCAAGATGGCGACCGATAGTTTTCGCTAGATTCCGCTCGGAACCGCTAGGGCCCACTAGAGCTGGACCGGGTTGGGGTAGATATAGTGGCAAGGCAAACTGGGTTGGCCAAGCGCATGTGGCCAAATGAAGTTGGCCAAACAACCTAGCTTTCAAGTTCTCCAGCACGGAGGCCCGGCCCTGGCGGCCTAGACCAGGACCGGGCTCGTGCGTGGAGTCATCGAAGCGGGTCCGGCCGAGTAACAGACGGTCGGGCCCGTTTCGCATTGGCCCTGTCGTCCGGCACCACTTCGCTACGCGGTACTACCGCGCGAGCTGCTCCACACAGCCTGCGAGTGCCGTTATCGCCGTGAGGATCGCGATCAGGATCTCGGCCCTTGTGGGGCCTTGGCGCCGATCACGGTCCGGCTCTTCCGGCTTTCGCAGTTCTGCCATGTCACACCTCCAGTCCGGTCGTGCTAACCCCTGGGGTGCAGGGGCCTTCGGCTCTTAGGTCCGAAGCTCGGGATGGACCGGAAGTGGACGGCAGTCAGCATATCGGTCGGCACTGACATCCGGGGCACCCCCAAATGTTGTGCCGCACGGGCGAACGAACCTAGAGCGCCTCCCTGTTCGCCTTGGCGGCTTCCCCCGACTTATGTACTGGAGGCAAGACACTCCACGGGAAGTTGATCCAGTCGTCCGTCCGCTTCCACACGTACTCGCACTTCACGAGGGAGTGGGACTTCTCGTAGATCACTGCGGAGCGGACCTCGGCGACGGTGTCGAGGCAGAAGTCGCGGACCAGCTTCAGCGTCTTGCCGGTGTCGGCGACGTCGTCCGTGATCAGGACCTTCTTGTCGCTGAAGTCGATGGCGTTGGGGACGGGGGCGAGCATGACGGGCATCTCGAGGGTCGTCCCCACCCCCGTGTAGAACTCGACGTTGACCAGATGCAGGTTCTTGCAGTCGAGGGCATAGGCGAGTCCGCCGGCGACGAAGACCCCGCCGCGGGCGATGCTCAGCACTATGTCGGGCTCGAACCCGTCGTCGGCGATGGTCTGGGCGAGCTCGCGCACGGCCACGCCGAACCGCTCGTAGGTGAGGTTCTCCCGAGCGTCACTTCCGCTGCTCATACCCGGCGCCTCACACCTGTGTCCGATGGAAATTGAGGTAGGAGCGGGAGGCGGTGGGACCGCGCTGCCCCTGGTAGCGGGAGCCGTAGCGCTCGCTGCCGTAGGAGTGCTCGGCGGGGGAGGAGAGCCGGAACATGCACAGCTGCCCGATCTTCATGCCCGGCCACAGCTTGATCGGGAGGGTCGCGAGGTTGGACAGCTCCAGGGTGACGTGCCCGCTGAACCCCGGGTCGATGAACCCGGCGGTGGAGTGGGTGACGAGCCCGAGCCGTCCCAGCGAGGACTTCCCTTCCAGCCGCGACGCAAGATCGTCGGGCAGGCTGATGACCTCGTACGTCGAGGCGAGCACGAACTCACCGGGGTGGAGGATGAAGGGCTCGTCGCCCTCGGGCTCCACGAGCCGGGTGAGGTCCGGCTGCTCGACGGAGGGGTCGATATGCGGGTACCGGTGGTTCTCGAACACCCGGAAGAACCGGTCCAGCCGTACGTCGATGCTCGACGGCTGCACCATGGTTTCGTCGTAGGGATCGATCCGTACCCGCCCGGCATCGATCTCGGCCCGGATGTCCTTGTCTGAGAGAAGCACGTCCCGAGGATACGCAAGGCGCGCGGACCCGCGAAAACCACCACGAGTCCACGCGCCTCTGTTACTGCAGTTCTTCGTGTGCCGCTACTGCCTTTCGAGCGTGACCGGTACGGCGCTGCGCAACCGGGCGCACTTAGGACACCGGACGAGCCGGCCGGGGCCGAGCCGCTCGGCCTGCTGCATCGGGAACGAAGCGGTGCTGAACACGTGCCCTTCGGCACAGCGGACGACGGTGCGTTCCATCAAGTCCCTTAAGTCCCTTCCCCAGGAGCCGCGTCGGGCTTACTGCCGTGACGACGGAAAGCCACATTACGGGATCAAAGGGACGGCTCTCCAGGCGGCACTCCGTCCCGCCCGGACCCTCTCCCACACCCCCACCGTACGCCCCAACTCCGGCCGCCCGCAGCCGGATCCCACCCCCTGCCGGCCCCCGAAACGCACACGAACCCCAGGCTCTGAGCGCCGGAGGTCCGCGATGGGGTACAGTGAGCGAGCGTTCGGACACCGACAAATTCGGCGTCTTACGCGGGTGTAGTTTAATGGTAGAACATCAGCTTCCCAAGCTGAGAGCGCGAGTTCGATTCTCGTCACCCGCTCTTCTTGAAGCCCCAGGCCACTGGCCTGGGGCTTGTGTTTTTGCGAGGGGATGTTCAGCCGGATCGGCCTGGAGGGTCACGAGGATTGGGCACGCGGAGGGCGCGAGTTCTCGATGGCCATGGCAGGCTCACCGGAACTGGCATCGAACGTAGCCTCTGACCTGCGGTTTCGATATGCCAATCGCATCGGCCGCACCTGTGAGCCCTCAGCCTGCGCTTCCCTCGGTACTGCTGAAGCGCGTCTTGGTGCGTCGGGGAGCGGTGATTACCGAAGTCCCCTGCAGCAGCCGGGACTTCGCCGGTGAATGGCCGCATCGGAGTGGCACGTCGTCGGGCAGGACCCGGATGCCTCGCGGCGGGCCAATGGTCGTACGGCGCGGACATCGCGATGGTCGAAGGGGAGGGAACGCGGCGGTGTCGTGGTCGGCGGCGCGATGTTCACTATGGCGGCGAGGTCCAGGACGAGCACGCCGGCAGGGGGGTCTGCCCCTGCCCAAGCGCAGCCGAGACGTTGGGGAAGGGTTTGGATCGGCTGAGTGGTGCAGACCCGCGTCGTAGGCCAGGGTCGGAGACATGGGCCTTGGCGTTCGGTCCGGTGGTCGGCCACCGAGGGCCATCTGGCCTTCCGCCATGGGAAAGCCATGGCCGACACGGCTATCGCGCAGCGCGGACCGCGACGGCCGGTGCGATCCGTACCGGCAGTGACAGGCCCGGCCGGAGTGGCCGTACCGCGTTGCCTCGGAGGCGCTGTCGTGTCGGCCGTGCGCCGGGTACTCGGCGAGGGACCATCGGGGCACCGACATCTCTGCGGCCCGGCGGCCTGGGGTCCCGGGCCGCGGTGCGGTTTGTGCGGCAAGGACGGCGGCGCGGTCGAGGGCTTGAGGTCCGGCGGAGAGCACGAGAGGCGACTGTCGGCGGTGGCGCCAGGTCTGTGGCAGCAGGTGGTGGAGCAACTGGGCACGGCCGTTGCCGTGATCGACCCGGCTGGGCGGATCGTCGCGGTCAACCCGGCCGCCGAGCGGCTGCTGGGCCGCCCGGCAGCGGTGGTGAACGGGCAGGACCTGCATGACCTGTGCCGTCGGGACCCGGGAGGCGCCCCGCTGCCCGAGCACGGTCGGATCCAGCTGGCGGCCCGGTACCAGCCCGCTCCGGCCGGCTCGCAGGTCGGCGGCGACTGGTACGACGCGTTCACGCTGAGGGACGCCACGCTCGCCCTGGTCATCGGCGACGTGGTCGGCCGCGATCTGACCGCCGCGGTCGGCATGGCGCAGTTGCACGGCATCCTGCGCTCCCTCGCCTGGGACCATACCGGGCCGACCGGGTGCGATCGTGGACCGCCTCGATGACGCCATGCACGCCATCACGACCGTGCCGATGGCCACCCTCGTCCTCGCCCGGGTGGAGGGCCCGGACACCGGCCCCTGGACACTGCGTTGGACCAGTGCCGGGCACCCGCCGCCCCTGCTGCTGACCCCCGACGGGAACGCGCAGTACCTCGAAGCCGGGCAGGGACTGATCCTCGGAACCAACCTGGGCGGCAGCAGCCGTCGGCCGAGCGCCGTCCACGCCCTGCCGCCGGGGTCCACGCTCCTGCTCTACACCGACGGCCTGACCGAGTCCCCCGGCAGCGACTTGGACACCGGGCTCGGCCGACTGCGCCGCCACGCCCTCACGCTCGCCCACGAGCCGCTGGACACCGTGTGTGATCAGCTGGCGGCCCGGATGCCGCCCGGCAGCACCGACGACATCGCCCTTCTCGCCCTGCGCCTGCCCTGACCGGGGCCGAGGCGTGATCCATGACGGGGTGGCTGCTCAAGTCCCCGGAGCCAGTACCAGAACGCGGAAGGGGCCGGGCGGTACGGCCGGCGGCATGACCGGGAGGGTGTCGTCTCCTGCGGTCCGCCAGCCCCAGGACCGCATGGTTTCGACCGTCCTGGCATCCCGGGCGTCCACCAGCGTGACGCCGAGCGCGGCACCGTGGTCGGCGAGCAGTCGCCGCTGCAGGCGCCGGGCGAGGTTCCAGACCTGGTCCCTGTACTCCCGGCGCACGCGAGGCGGCACCACGATTCCGGAGACGACGAAGAGCCCCCCGGAGGCGCCGCGGCGAAGCAGGCTCCCTCCCAGGTGTCCGCAGGCCCCGGCCCACCACGGACCTGCGTCGGCCGGGCGGAAGCCGTAGGCGTATCCGGCCAGGACCGTGGTCTCCGCGATCAGCAGCGAGAACCCCGGGCGTCGTGCGTCAGCCGCGAGACGCCGTAGGAAAGCCGCCCGCGCCTGGTTCCATGCCCACGCGTCGCCACCGGAGGTCTCCGCGTACAGGTCACCCAGCTCCTGGAGACGGTCTGCGACCTGACCACGGGTCAGTGGACGGACGCGTTCCGCCACCTCGGGCGAGGAGCGGCGCTCCGCCTTCGCCGAGTCCGGCAGGAGCGTGCGCGGCCTGCCCCGCGCGGGTTGGAGCGCGGGGAGGGCCAAGATCGTCGGGAGGAACGCGTGCGCGGACATGAGCAACCCTGCCCCGGGCACGACCGAAGGCCGCCCCGGCGTCATCGATCGCCGAGAACGGCATCGATGTCGAAGGCGGTGCACGGCATGCCCTCGGTCTCTCCCACCGTACTCCCGGCCGGACGCGCCCCGGCGGCCCGGCGGTCGCCGGGGGTGGGCAACCCGTGGAGGGGCGGACTGCTGCGCGGCCGTGGCACGCACGGGCGGTCTTCCCCGGCATACCCTTCAGAAAGGGGGGCGTCCGGAAACTCGGATGGGCCCGCGCGGAAACGCGCCGCGGCAGCCTCCGCACCGTCTCCCGGCGGGTCGGACAGCGACGCGCTCCGGTCCTGCCTGTCGCCCGCCAGGAGGTCCGCATGAACTACGAGCCCGTGCCCTCCGAGAGCCACGCCGAGGTACGCATCGTCGCCTCGACCCCGGAGGTCGCCCGGCGTGTGGCCGAGGTACTCCGTCGCTGCTTCGCCTCGACCGAGCAGCGCAGCTACCCCGCCGGACGTGGAGGAGGGACCAGGCTCCATCTCACCCTCGACACCGCCCGCACCGCGGAACCCGCACGGTCGTGGCTCGCGACCAGTGAGTCGACGGGGCAGGCGCCGGCACACACCGATGAGGTGTGACCCGGGTCCGTGAGTCCAGGAGGGTCGTCCCGGCCGTCCCCACACGGCTGCCCACACCTCGGAGCAACACCTCGGAGCAACACCTCGGAGAACGACAGACATGACGAAACTCCGCGAACGCAAGAACAACCGGAAGGCGGTCCTGCGATCCCTGTACGGGGCCGTGGAACACAACCAACCCGAGGTCAGCGGATCGACGCTCCGCGCCGAGCTGGGCCTGCCCGACGAGGACCTCTCCGCCGCCTGCGTCTACCTGGCCGACGAGGGCCTGATCAACGTGGACTGGACCTCGCACCGGACCCCGGCCGCCGTCTCGCTGACACACGAGGGCATTCGCCTGATGGAGGAACGGGAGGAGGAGCGAGAGGAGCGAGAGACACAGGAGCAGGAAGATCGGCCCCGTCCGCAGCTCCACGAGCAGGAGTAGCCTGACCGCACCGAGAGCTTTTCGCGCAGCGCGGTCGGCGGTGCCGTTCCCGGCGAGTGACGCAACAGGCGGCCGTTCTCCTGGCGCCTGGGACGGGACCGCACGATGGGAACCAGCAGAACGCCGGGCGCAGGCGCGTCCGCGGCCGACGCGCACACGTATCGCATGCCCATGCCCCGCCTGACCCTCACCCGGGATGTCAGCCACGGCCCGCTGGACGGGGCATGGTGGCCGCGCTGCGACGCCCTGGAACTCGAACTGCCCTCGCTCGTCGGCGCATTGGAACCGGACCCGGACGCCGAGGTACGGGTCGCCGTCGACCCCGACGAATGGCCCGGCGCCCCGCACGCGGTCATGGCGCCCGGCCGGGCGATCCCCGTGGAGGCGACTGGTCCCGGAGGCGAGGCGCACGTCATCACCCTGGACTGCGGCACCGTGGGACGCTGGGTGCTTCTGGTGGTCCCGCCCGAGGAGCCCGCCGGAACGGCCGCCCGGCTGCTGGCCGCGGTCGACGACCCCGAGAACCGGCTGACCGCCACGCGGATGCTGGCCCTCGTCCGCACCGGTCGTCTCGGAGGCGCGGCAGGGGAGAAGGAATGAGGTTCGCGGCCCCGGTGGAAGCCGTTGCGGCATGCCGTCCCGTCCTGATCCCCCTCACCGCGCGATCCGTCGGCCGGTCGGAGCGAGGCGTCTGCGCTCTTCGAAGGGCGCCGTATCGTCCGCGTGCACGGTGACCTGGACGCGCAGACCGTGGCACCGCCGGGTCGGGCTCTGTCCGAGGCCCGCGCGGTCCCGGTCCGGTCGGCCGCTGATCATCGTGGACCTGAGCAGCTGACCTTCGCCGACTGCAGCATCCTGCCGCCGCTGTGCGAGGCGTGGTCCGACTGCCGCGTCCGGGACGGCCGGCTGCGCATCGTCCACGACAACCGCACGACCGACCTGGTCTTCCGCTGCACCGGGCTGCTGGGCCGCCTTCCCGCCCAGTGAACGGACAGGACGCCTGGGAGGAGGGCCGAACGGCCGACGGGACGGCGTGCCGTGACCTGCCCGGGGTCTTCCTCGACGGGCGGTGACGTGCGGTGGCGAGCCCTGCCGTACGCGGAGGGGACATCGGGGTGTGGCAAGGAAGGAAAACTGTCACGGCGAGGCCACCTGTCCGTACCTGCCGGAGTTAGGGTTGTCGGACGAGGCAGACGGTGCTGAGTCCATCGGGGCACGGGGTGCCACGCACGCCTGGGTCCCCCCGTACCTCTCCCGAAACGAAGGTGCCATGCCCGCCGAGAACGCCCCCGTCCCTACTGCCGGCAACCTCGACGACGACGACTATCCCGCTTACACCATGGGGCGGGCCGCCGATGTCCTCGGCGCCACCCCCGCCTTCCTCAGGGCCGTCGGTGAAGCCGGACTTGTCACTCCTCTGCGTTCGGAAGGCGGTCACCGCCGGTACTCCCGCCGCCAGTTGCGCGTCGCCGCCCGCGCCCGGGAGCTGGTCGGTCAGGGCACCCCCATCGAGGCCGCGTGCCGCATCATCTCTCTCGAGGACCAGCTCGAAGACGCTCTCCGTATGAACCGGGAAATGCGACGGAGGCTGGACGAAGGGGCGTGAATACCTGGTCCCGCCGATACAGAAATACGGCCGTCGACGGGATGAGGGTTACCGGGCGAATAACAAAATGCCCTGGTCGCTTCCTTCCGACCTGTGTTAGCGTTATACGAGTTGCGGTTTTGGTTGCCAGAGATTTCATCTTTGCAGAGCTTTCCGGATCTTTTCGGAGGGGTGATCATCGCGGCGACTCGGCTCCGTAAAGTGCGGAGTCCGGTACTGCCCCCCAAGGGAGATTCAATATGGCATCTGGCACCGTGAAGTGGTTCAACGCGGAAAAGGGCTTCGGCTTCATCGAGCAGGAAGACGGCGGCGCTGACGTGTTCGCCCACTACTCGAACATCATCAGCAACGGCGGTTTCCGCGAGCTTCAGGAAGGCCAGAAGGTCAGCTTCGACGTCACGCAGGGCCAGCGGGGCCTGCAGGCCGAGAACATCGTCGCCGCCTGACGCCGACGCGAACGTCGTGAGCCACGGGCTCGCGTGACGTGGCAGGGGCCCGCACTCTTGGGGTGCGGGCCCCCGGCCGTTGCGTTACCAGATTTTCCGGACCTCCCAGATCTCGCGGAGCTCCCGCATTATCGACAGCCCTGCCTTCGATATCCAGAGGCCCGGCTTTTGGCTTTTTTCTTCGGCTCGTTCTTGTGATTCCCCGTACGGCTGCCCGCCGTTGGACGGAATTCCTTGATATGCCGTATCGAGGAAGGTTCCCCCTTGAACCGCACCCGTCGCACCAACGGCACCTCCGGTCGCTCCCGCATGAACGGGAGTGCCCTGCACTCGACAGGCTCCACGCGCGGCAGTCGATTCCGTAAGCAGGAGACGGGCCACCAGGGTCCTCGTCCGGGCACCGGGCGCAAAAGCCGTCAGGGAGCGAACTCCACCGCGCGCCGACAGGAGTTCGCACTGCCCGTCACCCTGACCGAGCCGCTGCCCGCGGTCGAGGCGTTCGCCGAACTGGACATGCCCGTACGGCTGCTGGCCGCGCTCCGCGCCGAGGGCGTGACCGTGCCCTTCCCGATCCAGGCGGCCACCCTTCCGAACGCACTCGCGGGCCGGGACGTCCTGGGCCGGGGTCGTACGGGATCAGGAAAGACGCTCGCCTTCGGCCTGCCGGTACTGGCCCGCCTCGACGGGCAGCGCGCCCAGCCCCGGCAGCCGCTCGCCCTGGTCCTCGTCCCCACCCGGGAACTGGCCCAGCAGGTCACCGACGCACTCGCGCCCTACGCCCGCGCCCTGGGCCTGCGACTCGCCACCGTGGTGGGCGGCATGCCGATCGGCCGCCAGGCGAGCGCCCTGCGGGGCGCGGCCGAGGTCGTCGTCGCGACGCCCGGCCGCCTCAAGGACCTCATCGAACGGGGAGACTGCCGGCTGGACCGGGTCGCCGTCACCGTCCTCGACGAGGCCGACCAGATGGCCGACATGGGCTTCATGCCGCAGGTGACCACACTGCTCGACCAAGTCCCCTCCGGCGGGCAGCGGTTGCTGTTCTCGGCCACCCTGGACGGTGACATCGACCTCCTGGTGCGCCGCTACCTCCACGACCCCGTGGTGCACTCGGTCGACCCGCCGGCGGGCAGCGTCACCACCATGGAGCACCACCTGCTGCACGTGCGCGACGCCGACAAGGACACCACCGCGACCGAGATCGCCGCCCGCGACGGACGAGTGATCATGTTCCTGGACACCAAGCACGCGGTCGACCGGCTGACCGAGCACCTGCTGTCCGTGGGCGTACGCGCCTCGGCCCTGCACGGTGGCAAGTCCCAGCCGCAGCGCAACCGGACGCTCGCCCGGTTCAAGGACGGCCACGTCACGGTGCTGGTGGCCACCAACGTCGCGGCCCGCGGAATCCACGTCGACCGCCTCGACATGGTCGTGAACGTCGACCCTCCCGGCGACCACAAGGACTACCTGCACCGCGGCGGCCGTACCGCCCGCGCAGGCGAGTCCGGCACCGTCGTCACCCTCGTCCTGCCGCACCAGCGCCGAGCGGTGGACCGGCTGATGGCCGACGCCGGCATCACCCCGCGCACCGCCCGGATCCGCCCCGGCACGGCCGAACTGCATGCCGTCACCGGCGCCCGGACCCCGTCCGGCGTGCCCGTCAGCATCCCCGCACCGGTCGCCGGACAACGCGAGGGCAAGGGATCCGCCGGCCGTGACCGCCGGGGCCGGGCCGCCGGACGGGGCGGGAACGGCCGGGCCGCAGCCCGAGCGCGGCGCTCCACCGCCGGGCCCACCACATAGCCCAGGCACCGGGAACGCACCCCCGCTCCCAGCGGTCACGCCGAGACGTCGCCCTCCTGCCCGCCCCCGACGAAGAGGAGAAGCCCTTGAAGCCGATTCCGCCCACGACGCCGATCACGGCCCGAGCACACCGGTCCGGTCAGGCCCATCGGACCGGTCTGACCGCCCGCGACGCCATGCTGCACGCTCCCGGGCCGCAGGTCGACGACCACATGGCGGTCGACGTGGCCCTGTCCGTGCTCATCGGAGCTCGTGTTCCGCACCTCCTCCTCCAGGACGAGGACGGGCGTTGCGCGGGACTGGTCACTCGGGCCCAGCTCGCCGCACACCGTGGCGGCTCGTGGTTCAGCGACCGGACCCGGCTGCGGGACATCCCGCTCGACCGCGGACCGTTCACCGCGTCGGCGGCCGCACTCGGCGAGGCGGAAGCCGCCATGCGGGTACGGACGCTGGACGTTTCCCCCGTGGTCGACGAGCACGGCTACGCCCTGGGCGTCCTCGCTCTCACACCCTGACCGCCGTCCGGTCGCCGTTGCGCGTCCGGCCTCTCCAGAGCCGTTCCCCGACGTTCTCACCCATCCCTGTGGAGGCGTTCATGCGCTGTGTCATCGCCCGCTTTCCCTTCGACCTGACCAAGAGCGGGGTCGAGCAGTCGATGAGCGGCATCACTCCCCAACCCGTCACGGGTGTTTCCGTGACCATCGACGGCCAGATCTACCCCGTGATGCAGGTCGGGGAAGTGATCACCAGGCAGAACCGCCGGGACTTCACGCCACAGGAGATGCGCCGGGCGCTGACCCGGCTCGGCCTCACCTGCCACGAAGCGCGCCCGGTTGCCCCGCGCCGGGAGACGCGAGACGACGAGGACGCGTTCGGCTGGTGACGGTTTCGGGAGCTACGGCGATTCAAGTGCCGCTTACGGGTTTGAAGGCCGAGGATCTGGCACTCGGTCTGTGAGCGGGCCGGACACATGAACCCGCTCTTGTGGAAGCTGCCGGTTCGGCAAGAAGCCGTGAGCTGCACGAGACCGGTACGGCTCCCTTCGCCCGGTTGCCGCCGCGAGGCGACCGGCGACAACCGGTGTGGCCCGGCCGAGCCGTACCCACAGCGCCCGACATGTGCGAGCGCAACCGTTCATGGGGTTGCGCACTGCCAGAACCGCCGACCGCACTCCGGGAAGGGCCGCGTACGCCTCGCACCACTCCCATCGACTGCTCCGTGCCCACGGCGTGCCCATAAGAGCGGACTCCCACGGTCAACAGCGGTGTGAACGGGACCTCGCAACAGCGTCAGCAGGATAAGTCCACGCAGGTCAGAGGAGATGCGGTCAGCCAAGCGCGTCGCGTCCCAAGCTGAGAGCGCGAGTTCGATTCTCGTCACCCGCTCCAGAATCAAACCCCAGGTCAGCGACGTGGGGTTTGCTTTTGGCTAGTCCGATTCGAGCGTGGATACCCTCTGTGTGCCCCGAGCCCAGACGCAACAGCCACCCAAGAGGCTCTCGAGCGCCACTCCAGGCCACTTGCGCCTCATTCCCGAGGAGCCGGGGCGTCGTCAGTGAGGGGTGCTCGCCGTCGTCGTGGGCCGGGCCGTCAGAACACGCCTTTGTACACCTGCCAACCCGAGGCGATCTTCGTGCGGGGCCCGAACGAGCCCGAGCCGTTCCCGGTGTTGCGCCACAGGTTGCCCGAGGTGTCGCGGGAGACGATGTCCGCTTTGCCGTCGCCGGTGATGTCGCCCACGCCCACGACGGCGTTGTACGACGAGCCCCAGCCGGAGGCCACTTTCACGCGGGACTTGAAGCCGCCGGAGCCGTTGCCGTCGTAGCGCCAGAGGGTGTTGGAACGGTCCTGGGCCAGGAGGTCACCGCGGCCGTCGCCGTTGAAGTCGCCGACGCCCACGATCTTCTTGTAGCCCGACCAGTTCCCCGCGATCTTGATCCGCGCCGACAGCTTCCCCGTGCTCGTGCCCTTGTACAGGAACAGTTCTCCCGTGGACGTCTTGCGGGCGATCAGGTCGGGGCGGCCGTCGCCCGTGATGTCGCCGGGCGAGGTCAGCAGGTTGTACTGGTTCCAGCCGGTGCCCAGCGAGGTGTGCGGGGTACTCGTGAGGAACGCCTGACCGCGCATGGTCCGGTACACCCGCAGCTCGCCACTGCTGAACCGGACGAGGATGTCGTTGCGCCGGTCGCCGTCCAGGTCGCCGAACGGGACCAGCGTCACGGAGGAGGGCCAGCCCGAGGCGGACATGGCCTTGTCGAAGCCGCCCGACCGGTTGCCCGGGCGGTAGCTGACGACGCCGGAGGAGCCGAGGGTCAGGGCGTCGCCGATACCGTCGGGCGCCCAGCCGGCGTTGTTGGTGAAGTCGTGGCGTACGGCTGCTCCGTCGGACACGTCCACCGTCTGGGTCACCGTCAGCGCCGGCCCTGAACCGTCGGCGGGCGCGGCCGTGAGCTTGAAGGTGTACATGCCGTTGGGGACGAGTCCGCCCGCGGTGTTCCGCATGTTCCACCGTGCGGTCAGTGTGCCGTCCACCTCCCCGCCGGTGAGCGTGCGGACCACGGCGCCGGTGGCCTTGCTGGTGAGCGTGGCCGTCCAGGAGGCGGCGGGCTTGGAGAGCAGTCCGCGCCACTGCCACCACGGGCTGTCGGCCGAGCTGCTCTCCGACGCGTTGTCGGTCGCCTCGGACTCGACGGCGGAGAGTCGCTGGGTGGCGCCCCCGCTGGGTACCAGGTGGATCCGCTGGTCCGCGTCGACGTAGGCCGCAGGTCCGCCGAACTTGTCCACGGTCCAGGTCACCCCGCGCAGGCTGGAGCTGCCCGCCGCGAGGTCGCCGATCTTGCGGGTGGTCGCGGTGCCGTCGGCGAAGGAGGTGAGGAGGAGCGCGCCGGCCGAGGTGTCGTGCCGGACGAGGTAGCCGTCGCCGAGCACTGCTTGGCCGGACGGGACGGAAATGTTCTTCTTCGCCGTGCGGTCCCAGACGCCGGCCGTCGCGGTCGGGCCGCAGGACCAGTAGATCCAGCGGCCGACCGCCTGCAGCTCCTTGGGGGTGCACGGGGCGCCGGTGCTGACGGTGTCGGTGACCTTGCCGGTCTTGAGATCCTTGGCGGTGACGACACCGGTGCCGGAACCCGGTGTCCACAGGCTGGTTCCCCAGACGGAGGCGGCCGTGACGGAGCGGGTGACGACGGGCCGCAGGTCGGAGTAGACGCCCAGGTCACCGACGTACTGCTTGGCGGGGGAGGAACCGTTGACGATCGCGTAGCGACCGGTGATGTCCAGGACGGCCCCGGAGGCCGAGGGCAGGTAGAAGCCCGCCTGGCCGTCGAGGGACTGGACGGACGAGCCGGGGCCGTTGGGGTCGGGTTCGGCCGTGAACGTCACCACCTTTCCGTCACCGGTGGCGTACGGGCCCGTCCCGCGGTTGTCCCAGGTCTGCCAGGTCGGCGCGCCCGGCGATCCGTCGGAGGCGATCCGCCGGGTGAAGTAGGCGCCCAGGAACGAGCTGTCGGCCTCGTCGGTGGCCAGCAGACCGTTCTGCAACGACAGCCGGCTGATCTTCGCGGCCGCCGGCGGTACGGCGGTCAGCTCCGTCAGCGTCGGGGTGCCCGTCCCCGTGTCGGTGACCCTGCGTACCGCCCAGTGCCCGGCGTCGGTGCCGCCCACGGCCAGCAAAGTGCCGTCCGGTGCCGTGACGAGAGAAGTGTTCGCGTGCCGGAGCAGGGTGACGGGGTCACCGCCCGTGAGGGGTACGGCCATCAGCCGCTCGCCGGACCTGTCGGCCAGATCGTACGGGTCCGTCGGTACGGAACGGGCCACCACCAGCCAGCGCCCGGCGATGCCCGCGTACGGGGTGCCTTCCGTGCCGGGCAGCGTCACGGTGGTCTCGGTGGCGGAGAGGTCGGTGCGGTCCAGGACGTGTGCCACCGGGCTGCCGGACTGGTACCAGACCAGTCGGTCCGCGCTCAGCGCGACAGCCGTGGGAGCGACGGACACGGTCACATCGCCGGTGACTCTCGCGGCGGCCAGGTTCACCAGGGCCAGGTGCCGCTCGCCGTTTCCCAGCGCATAGCTGACGACGGCGGTGCCGCTGTCACCGCCCAGCACAGTGAAGTTGGCCGTGATTCCGGTCGGCCATCCGGCAACGAGGGTGCCGTTGGCGGGCGCGCCGTCGCCGTAGAGCCACAGCGCGCGGTTGCCGTCGGCGTCCCGGGCCTGGGTCAGCACATGGGCGCCGAAGGTGGCCTCGTACGAGCCGTGGGTGATGGCGATGTCCGTGGTGGTGCCGACGGACAGGTCCCTGAGGACGACCTTCTGCGTGGGCGAGACGACATCGGCCACGACGTCGGACGACGACCCCAGGTATGCGGGGAGTTCGAGTCGGGCCAGGTCGCCCAGCTCGGTCGTCGTACCGGTGTCGTACGACGTCCACAGGTAGCCCGGACGACCCTCCTGGGCATGCAGATAGCCACTGGGGCCGGCGCTGTGGATCCGGTCCCTGCGCGGTAGGTAGCGGTCCGCCTGGAAGACCTTCTCCGCCGTGAGGGCGGTGCCCCCGACACCGTTGTCCGCATCAGCCGTGACGGCGAACGGGCCGGGACCGGCGGTTACGGTGAGAACCGCCAATGCGGCGACGACGCCACGGGCGGTGGTACGACGGGCCATCGTCGCCTCCTGGGCCTTTCTGCGGAAAAGGCATGACGGGACGGCGGCGGCCGATCAGGCGCGCGCATACAGCTACAGCGCTGCGAAAATGCCCAGCCCCCCAGCTGCCCCCCATGCAAAGCGGCACGAGAATAACAGCAAGCCCAGACACCTCAGGGGTACCCGGGGCGAGAGAGCAGGAAGTGGGCCACACGTCAGCTAGTGGGGTGTGTCAGGTCCCGGCCTGCGTGCCGAGGTCGGTGAGGAGGGCGCGGATGCGGTGCTCGATCCCTTGATCCGCGAAGGCCGCGCCACCGCGCCACCGGCGCGGCGGATGGGATGCTCGGCGTGCGGCAATGGCCCGGCAGCGTCACCGCATACGCTGACCGACTGCTGGTCATGACCGGCGCTTCTTCCGCTTGTACTCTCCAGCCGAGATCGGCCGCCTGATCACCGCACCAGCGCCCACAAGCGTTCCCGCTCCATGACCGAGACTCACGCCCGCGTCCGCGAACTCAACCTCTGTCGCCGGTACTTCGACCTCGTCGCCGCCGGCACAAAGACCACCGAGGTGCGCGTGATGTACCCGCACCTCGCCGGCCTCGCCGCAGGCGGCACCATCCGGTTCCGTGTCAAGGGCACAGACGAGACCTGCGAGGTCGGAATCGTCCGGGTCACCGAGTACGTCGACTTCGCGGCCCTGCTCGACGGTGAGGGGACGGCCGACGTCGACCCGACCGCCACCCGCGACCAGCAACTGGCCGACATCCGCGCCATCTCCCCACCTGAGAAGGAGGCCCTCGGTGCCCTCGCCATCGAGATCGCTCTGCTCTGGCCCGCGACCGGTTGTCCGGCGACACCAGCACCATCGGGGGCGTCAGGGACAGAAGCCGAAGGCGCCGTCCGTGGTGCCGTGCGGGCGCCTGCCGTCCAGGGCGGTGACCACGGCGACCGGGGAGGCGGTGGCGGCCATGGCGTCGCGGAATGCAGGCCGGGCGGAGGTGTCGGACATCGGGGTGGCAGTCATGACGCCGACGACAGGTGCGGTCACCTGTGGGCGGCGCGGTTCATCTCGACGACGTCCTCCAGGGTGGGATCGGCACCGAGGGCGGCGAAGCGCTCCGCCATGCTCTCCCGGACGGCCGCGTCCTTGACTCGGTCGGCCGCGGCCAGGGCTGCCGGCAACTCGTCCAGGGTCAGCTCGGTGCAGTAGGCCGGGCCCATCGGCTGCTGACGCCAGGAGTCGGCCAGTGCTCCCGCGTCGTAGGGGTCGAATCCGGTGTCGTCCACCAGACGCATGGCCACCCGCTTCGCTTCCTCGGCATCGCCGGCCACCGGGATGGCGATCCGGCCCGGAGTGCCCGCCGGGACACCCTTCGTTCGCTGGGTTTCGGCCAGGGCCGCGTTCCATGCCTTGATCACGGGGCGTCCGAGGAGTTCGGAGGTGTACACGCTCTCGATGGCGCCGGCTTCCACCGCCTCGACCCGTCCGCTGAGGTGCGGGTAGTAGTTGGAGGTGTCGATGACCACCGTCCCAGCGGGGACGGAGGCGAACAGATCGGCCAGCTGTCCCGCCGCCCCGAAGGGGATGGCCAGAATGACGGCGTCCCTGTCCTTGACGGCGTCGTCGAGAGCCACGGCGCGGGCGCCGGTCTCCAGTACGCCGGGTGCGACGGCCTCGGGCCCGCGGGCGTCGGCCACCTGGACGTCGTGACCGGCTGCGCCGAACTTGCGCGCGAGGTTGCCACCGATTGCTCCGGCGCCGATAACGGAGATTTTCATGATTTGTCCTTCTGAGAGACGTACCACCCCAGGGCGGCACGAAGTGAGCACTGTGGAACTGTGGACGGTGGAATGGAGGCGCGCGGGACCGCCCGAAGTCCAGAGGCCCTGGATGCTCCGGTGATCGCCCAGCAGGGGCTTACGCCTCGGTGTTCCGTTCGCGGTAACCGGCGGCGATGAGCGCGCGAACGCGGTCCAGCGACTCCTCCTCCGCGGCGCCGGCACCCTTGAGCCAGGCGACGGAGATGGCCGCGAGGAACAGGTCGTACCCCTTCACCGACTCGCGCACGTATCCCGTTCGCTGAGCGGCCCGCACGTATTCCTCGGTGACGGTGATGACGGTGTCGCAGGGGAGTGTGAGCGGGTTGTCCGGATCCTGCGCCCTGGCCGCTGCCATGAGCGGTTCCGGCAGTCCGCTGAACGCGCTGAAGTACTCCTCCAGCGCGCGCAGCCACTGCTCCAGCGCCTTGTCGGCGTCGCCGAGGCGCGCGATCTCTTCCTGTCGCGCCACCAGTTCTTCGGAGCGCGTCTGCAGCACGGCCGCGAGCAGCGCCTCCCTGGTGGGGAAGTGCCGGTACAAGGTGCCGGGCCCGACGCCCGCGTCCTTGGCCACCGCCTCCAGGGACGTACCGACCCCGTACGTCAGGAAGTGCCGCTGCGCCGCTTCCAGCAGGGCGACACGGTTGCGCTGGACATCCGCACGGGGCCTGCGCCCCTGCTGTGCACTGGCACCCATGCGTCCTCCCGACTCACGCGATCCTGCGATTCCGATAAAACGGAGGCTGCCTCCGAACTGGTCCCACAGTAAAACGGAGGCAGCATCCGGTCAACCCGGGCGTACCACGGGCAGGACGATCCGGGACCTCAGGTCAGTGACCGCGCGGGTCAGGCCACCGCGTTCAGCAGGTCGGCCAGCACGTCGGGCCGTTCCAGGGCGATGAAGTGGCCTGCCTTGGGGACCTGTGTGAAGTCGGCGGCCGGAAGCAGTTGCTTGTTGGCTTCCCGGTCCGACGGGCGGGACCAGTCCTTTTCGCCGTAGACGAGGTGGATGGGCGCCTCGATCTCGGGGTAGTGCGCGCGGGCCGCGATGAGGCTGGGCAGGGCCTGGTACACGGCTCGGGCGACGGTCGGGTAGCCGGGGCGGCTGCCCACCCGGAGGAGTTCGTCCACGTAGTCCTCGCGCAATGCGCTCTTGTCGCCGAGGCCGCCCTGAAGGATCCTGCGGAGGGCGGACTTGGGTTCCACCCCGGCGATCACCGGGCCCACCACCGGGGCGAGGGCACCGCCGACCACCACGCGGGCGAGGAGGCCGGACCGGGCGATTCCGTCGCGGAAGTCGTAGGCGTTGACCGCGACGACGCGTCGTACCCGCTCCGGTAGCTCGGCCGCGGCGGTCAGGGCGAGCACCGCACCCATGGACTCACCGACCAACGTCACGTCGTGCAGGTCGAGTTCGGTCAGCAGCCGCTCGACGCCCGCACGCATCGCGGGCTCGTCGTACGACGCCCCGGGCACGATCTCGGAGTAGCCCATCCCCGGCAGGTCGAGGGCGTACACGGTGTACCGCTGCGCGATCAGCGGGATGAGGAGGCGGAAGTGCTCGGCCTGGGTGCGCACGGTGTGCAGCAGGACGAGGGGGGCGCCGGTGCCGGCCTTGAGGTAGCGCAGGGTTCCCTCACGGCCGTCGAGGCCTGCACGCGGGGCGATGGTGTGGCTGGTGGTCCCCGGAATGTGAATGGTGGGACGTGACTCCTGGCTGGGCATCTCGCCGGCTCCTTGGTGTGAGGGAGTAACCAAACGGTCATGACCCTCTCCGGAGAATGGGAAACCGATCGGTTTCCATCAAGGTAAACCGATCGGTTTTGCAGCGCAAGTCCGGCCGGCTCCGGCTGTGCGGGGGAGTTCCGCGCCCGTGGATCCCTGTGGCGGCGAGTTCCCCACCCGTCTGTCCGGCCGGGCCGATGTCGGCGTGGTCAAGCCCAGTTGGAGCGGGTGCCCTTCGTGCTCTCGATGTACACGGTGATGCGGCCGCCTCGGAGGACTTGAGTACCCGCTTGGGCCTGGGTGCCGTGTCCGCGGTCACCACGCCGCCGAGTGGCGCGGCGGCCCCGGGTCGGAACCGACCCGTTCACTTGCACCGAGGAAACCGATCTGTTTTCCTAAGTGGAAACAGATCGGTTTCCGGCCCATGGTCGGCCCATGACCAGCGATTAAGGGGAAAAGTGAGTACCACCCTCGACCGCGGGGCGCCCGCCTCCGGGAAAACAGACTCGGGCCGCCGCGGCTCACATGCCGTGCGCTGGTGGGTGCTGGTCGTGCTGGGCACGGCGCAGCTCATGGTCACGCTCGACGCGACCGTCGTGAACATCGCGCTGCCCGAAGCGCAGCACGCCCTCGGTTTCAGTGACGGCAGCCGGCAGTGGGTCATCACGGGGTACGCCCTGGCGTTCGGCAGCCTGCTGCTGCTCGGGGGCCGCCTCGGAGACCTGTTCGGCCGGCGTACGACCTTCGTGACCGGCCTGGTCGGTTTCGCGGCCGCATCCGTCGTCGGCGGCGCGGCCACCAGCTTCCACATACTCGTCGCGGCACGCGTGGCCCAGGGCCTCTTCGCCGCACTGCTCGCGCCCGCGGCGCTCTCGCTGCTCAGCGTGACCTTCACCGACCCGGCCGAGAGGCCGAAGGCGTTCGGCATCTTCAGTGCGTTGTCCGGTGCGGGCGCCGCGGTCGGACTCCTGCTCGGCGGCATGCTCACCGAATGGGCGTCCTGGCGCTGGGTGATGTACGTGAACGTCGTTTTCGCGAGCGTCGCCTTGGCCGGTGCGCTGCTGTTGCTGGCCAAGCCCGTGGTCACCGAGCGACCCAGGATCGACATTCCTGGCACCGTCGTGGTGAGCGCCGCCCTGTTCGGCATCGTCTACGGTTTCGCGCACGTCGAATCCACCAGCTGGACCGACCCGGTCGCCCTCGGCTCCATGATCAGCGGCGTGGTGCTGCTCGCGGTGTTCGCCTGGCTGGAGTCCAGGGCCGCGCATCCACTGCTGCCGCTGCGACTCGTGCTGGACCGGACCCGTGGCGGTTCGTTCCTGACCGTGTTCGTCCTGGGCATGGGGATGTTCTCGATCTTCCTGTTCCTGACCTACTACCTGGAGGCCAGCATCGGCTACTCGCCGATCGAGGCCGGCCTGTCCTTCCTGCCGATGGTCGGCGGTATCGTCGCCTCGTCGACCACGGTGCCGTCCCTGCTGCTGCCCAGGGTCGGCCCGAAGATCGTGATCACCGCAGGCTTCCTGGTCTCCGCGTCCGGCATGGCCCTGCTGACGCAGCTCACGCTGAACAGCGCCTACGTCGCCGACATCATGCCGGGCATGATCCTGCTGGGCCTCGGCATCGGTGCGGTGATGACCACCGCGTTCCAGGGCGCGACCGCGGGCGTGCACCACGAGGACGCGGGCGTCGCCTCGGCACTGATCAACACCAGCCAGCAGGTGGGCGGCTCGATCAGCACGGCACTGCTGACCACCGTCGCCTCATCGGCCGCGACCGACTACCTGTCCTCGCACAAGCCCAGCGCACTGACCATGGCCCAGGCCGGGGTCGAGAGCTACACGGCCACCCTGGCGTGGGGCGCCGGGATCTTCGTGGCCGGCGCGGTGCTCATGGCGTTCCTGATGCCGAATCGGGCCCTGGCGCCGTCGGAGGGCGAACCAGTGATCGCCCACTGAGCCTGAACCCGGCGTGGCGGGAGACGCCGGGCGCACCGAGCGCGGCCCAGAAGGGCAAGGCGCCGCCCGGCTTCTGTCGCTTCCTCCCGGCACCCACCCGTAAACCGATCGGTTTCCATTAGGTCGGAATCGAGTTAACCTCGCAATATGACCACCGAAGCAATGCCAGGCTCCCGAGAGCGCCTGCTGGAGGCAGCGGCCACACTCACCTACCGAGACGGCGTCAATATCGGCGTCGATGCGCTGTGCAAGGCGGCGGGGGTGTCCAAGCGCTCCATGTACAAGCTGTTCGAGAGCAAAGGCGACCTGCTGGCGGCAAGCCTGGAGGAACGCGCCTCCGCCTATATGGCGGCACTCCTCCCCGAGGCTGACGACAACCGTCCACCCCGCGAGCGGATCCTGCACGTCTTCGAACGGGCGGAGGCGCAGGCGGGTACACCCGACTTCCAGGGCTGCCGGTACCTCGTCGTACAGATCGAGCTCAAGGACCCGAGCCACCCCGCGAGCCAGGTGGCCCATCGGGTCAAGGACAACCTGACGGCCTTCTTCCGCGCCGAGGCCGAACAGGGCGGGGCGAGCGACCCGGACCTGCTGGCCCGTCAGCTGATCCTGGTCTTCGACGGCGCCAGTGCCCGTGCGGGAATCAAAGCCGAGACGCGCGGCGGGCTCGTCGCACCCACCGTGACCGCCCTGCTCGATGCGGCGGACATGCGCTGACGCCTCGCGTGACACCCGACCTCCGGCGACCGGCCAACCCCCATGGCGCCCCCGCCCTGTTCCGGTTGAGGGGAGTCCGGCGACCGCGGGGGTCTCGGTCTGATCGCCTGGTGATTGAACGCCGACGTCTGGGAGGGGCTCGATCGCCGGCCCGAAGGAGGTGCTCACCGTGCGGGGTTGCGCACAGAAACCGATCGGTTTACGGTGGTGAAACCGATCGGTTTCTCGCTGTGCGGGAGAGCCGGTGCCCCGAATCCCGAGGAGTACGGATGACTGCCGCACGCAACGCCGAGGGGCAACCGACGGCCCAGCCCCCCAGGCTTCCGGCGAAGCTCGCTGCCCACCCCTCCGTACAGGCCGTACTCGACCGGCGCAGGACCAGTGATGCGGTCAGCCCGCCGGCGGTGATAGACGCGACCTGGCTGCGTGAAATGTGTCTGGCCGCCGGTGCGGACGATGCGGCCGCGGTCAGTCTGGATCACCCCGACCTGGCCGGCGAGCGCGAGTACGCGCGGTCCGCGCTGCCCGGCACCCGCACCCTCATCTCGATGGCGGTCCGGATGAACCGCGACAACTGCCGCTCCCCCGCCCGCAGCGTGGCCAACCAGGAGTTCCACCAGACCGACGAACAGGCCAACCATGCCGCCCGCAGTGTCACCCGGGCACTCCAGGACGCCGGTTACCGCGCGCTCAATCCCTCTGTCGGCTTCCCCCAGGAGATGGACCGTTTCCCCAAGGAGCGGATCTGGGTGGTGGCGCACAAGACGGTCGCGGTGGCCGCCGGGCTCGGCGTGATGGGCCTGCACCGCAACGTCATCCACCCGAAGTTCGGCAGCTTCGTCCTGCTGGTCACCGTCCTGGTGGACGCCGAGGTGAGCGAGTACGGGCAGGCGCTGGACTACAACCCGTGCATCGACTGCAAGTTGTGCGTCGCCGCCTGCCCGGTCGGCGCCATCGCCAAGGACGGCGCCTTCGACGCGCTGGCCTGCACCACGCACAACTACCGCGAGTTCATGAGCGGGTTCACCGACTGGGCGCAGACCGTGGCCGACAGCGAGGACGCCGCCGACTACCGCTCCCGGGTCAGCGATTCCGAGAGCGCATCGATGTGGCAGAGCCTGTCCTCGCCTCCCGGCTACAAGTCCGGCTACTGCCTCGCCGTCTGCCCCGCCGGCGAGGACGTTCTGGGCCCCTACCTGGACGACCGCAAGACGTTCATGGACACCGTGCTGCGGCCGCTCCAGGAGAAGAAGGAAACCCTGTACGTCCTGCCGGGCTCCCACGCGCAGGAGTACGCCCGGCGCCGCTTCCCCCACAAGCCCGCCAAGGAGGTCACCGGCGGCTGGCACCCCCCTGCGAGGCGTTCAGCCTCCACCGACCGGGAGCCGCGTACGTCATGAGCTGCAGTCCCCTTTTACGACCGCAGGGGACCGCACCGCATCCCGGCGGAGGCGAAGCCGGAGAAGGCCGCCGCACGGGCATGACGGCAGGTCACCCAGGACGGGCCATTACTCGGAGTGGCCCTGGTGTGCGTCGCCCTAACGGGGACGGCAGGGCGGCGCACACCATCATGGCTCGGCGACGGTCCTTCCCCCAGGCCGTCGCCAAGCCCCCTGCCGGGAGCTCCGCCGGAGACTTTGGAAACCGATCGGTTTTCATTTCGTCCGCTCCGGGTTAACCTCACGGTATGAGCACCGAAGTGAAACTGAGCCCCAGGGAGCGCCTGCTGGAGGCGGCGGCCACGCTCACCTACCGAGACGGCGTCAGCATCGGAGTCGAGGCGCTGTGCAAGGCGGCGGGGGTTTCGAAGCGCTCCATGTATCAGCTGTTCGAGAGCAAGGACGAGCTCCTGGCGGTGAGCCTGAAGGAGCGTGCCTCCGCCTACGCGGCAACTCTCCTCCCTGCGGCGGACGACGGCCGGTCGCCCCGCGAGCGGATCCTGCACGTCTTCGAGCAGGTGGAATCGCAGGCGGGGGTGCCCGAGTTCCGGGGCTGCCGGTATCTGGCGGTGCAGGTCGAGCTCAAGGACCAGAGTCACCCGGCGAGCCGCGTGGCTCACCAGGTCAAGGCGAATCTGACGGCCTTCTTCCGTGCCGAGGCCGAGCAGGGCGGGGCGGGTGATCCCGATCTGCTGGCCCGGCAGCTCAGCCTGGTCTTCGACGGCGCGAGCGCCCGCGCGGGAATTCAGGCCGACAACCTGACCGGGCTCGTCGCACCCACCGTGACCACCCTGCTCGACGCGGCAGGCGTGCACTGACGCATCCCTGTTCGGAAGACCCCCTCACCTCCCGGCGTTCGCGGGAAGCCCGATGGCCGTGAGCGTGTTGCCGAGCATGCCGCAGGCGAAGAAACTTGCGGTCTTCTCGCCATCGGCACCCAGCGCCACGTGCACGGCTTCCCAGACACTCATCCAGCCGGCCCGGACGACCTCACCGATCAGGTCGTCGCCCTGCGCCTCGGCGGCCGCCACGGCGAGGTATCCCTGCATCTGCATCAGGAGTGTTTCGGGCCGCGTCGAGATCAGCCGCGCATAGGCGTCCGCCATCACCTGCCGGGCTCGCTCGCTTCCCTCCACCCCGTCGGCCGCCCTTTCGAAAGCCAGGCGAGTGTCTTCCGTGCTCCGCACCAGAGCGGCGACGAAGATCGCCCTCTTGTCCGGGAAAAGCCGGAAGAGATACGGCTGTGAGACGCCGACCCGCTCGGCGATCGCAGCCGTGGTGGTGCCGCGGTAGCCGGCGATCGCGAACTCGGCGATCGCCGCGCGAATGACGTTCGCGCGCCGCTCGCGCGCACTGACTCCGCCCATGACCCCACTCCCTGTTTGAATCAAGTCCGTGCTCGGGTTCCCGCCCCAGTCCTACATGGCGTGCCCGCGAAGCAGCGACAGACCGTCGACCGACGCAGATCCGCAAGATGAACCGGCCGGCCGGCTGACGCACGGCGCTGCCCGCGCTTTTCGGCAACCTCCACCGGCCGCCGATCTGTCCACCACCAGCTCCAAAAAGCGAAAGGGTCCCCCGACTCCGTCGGCGGACCCTCACGAAAGATCGAGGCTAGGGCTTGAGCACCGCCAGCACATCGTCGAGCGAAACGTCGGCGGGGTCACTCATGTCGGAACCATCGAATGTCTGCCAGATATAGGACGCTGTCCCGCTCTCCCGCAACGGATGCAAGTCGGCCAGGTCCGGATCGTCCCGGAAGCTGTTGAACGCTTCTTCGGACTCCCATTCAACGAGGAACAGAACCTGCCGTGGCGTGAGGTCGCCGGCCACATTGTCCCGGAAGCGACCAAACGCCACCATGCGACCACCGTACTGCGGAGCCGCTTCCGGCAAGCGGCTGAAATACGCCAGGTATTTCTCCAGGTCGACCACGTCGAACATATTCAGGGCGTAAAACTTCTTCTTCTCTGAATTCGCACTCATTGCCAATACCCTCTCCGTCTACCGGGCGAGCTGGGGGTACAGCCCGGCCAGGTCACCGGCCAGGCCCGCCTTGACCTGCCGCGAGATGTCGTCGGCGAGGACCTCGTGGGCGCCGGCCTCGATGCCGTCGAGGGCGAGTGCCGCCACGTCACGGGGGTCGGACTTGGGGGCGTCGACGCCTGTCGTCAGGTCGGTGTCGACGTAGCCGACGTGCAGTCCGGTGACGGCGATGCCGCGCGGCTGCAGCTCCAGGCGCAGGGAGTTGGTCTGTGACCACAGGGCGGCCTTGGAGGCGCTGTAGGAGCCGCCGAGCGCGATCCAGGAGAGCACGGAGTGCACGTTGAGGAGGTGGCCGCCGCCGTTGCGCTCGATGACCGGCACGAAGGCCCGGGCGACGAGGAGCGGGCCGTAGAAGTTGGTCTCGAACTCCCGGCGTACGTCGTCGACCGGGGAGTCGAGGAAGGATGCGCCGACCGAGGCGCCGGCGTTGTTGATCAGCACGGTGACGTCCCCCGCCTGTGCGGCGGCCGAGGCGACCGAGGCCGGGTCGGTGACCTCCAGCGCCACCGGGACCGCGTCGGGGTGCGTCACGGTGCGCGGGTCGCGGGCGGTGGCGTAGACCTTGCCGGCGCCGCGCGCGTACAGCTCCTCCACCAGGGCCTTCCCGATGCCGCGGCTGCCGCCGGTGACGAAGACGTTGGCGCCCTTCAGAGCCGTCATGACTACCTCCAGAAGACGTGAAACCGATCGGTTTCAAGAAGAGTAAACCGATCGGTTTCGCGGTGCAAGCTCATGCGTCCCCCGGTCCCCGCTGCGTCGAAAGGTCAGCTCGGGTCGGGGTGACCTGGGGCACCTCCAGGGCACCCGCTCCAGATTGAAACCCCAGGTCGGCGGCCTGGGGTTTGTTTGTTGTCTAGTCCAATTCGGGGTCTCGTGCCCTCTGTGTGCCCCAAGCCGCCGCTTGGTGGACGCCGTAGGGGTCCTGGGTCGCCACCCCGGCGACAGCGGCCTCGGATCGTCTCGAATGGCGAGATGAATTCTCTGGGACCTGTGCCACCGATCCGTGCCGCACCCGTGAAGTCGCGTATGTGAATAGGTAGTTCACGTAGATGCGGCTGGCAGGCCCCGGATGTCGGAGGTGATCTCCTCGTCCGGGGTGTCCGGGGCGATGCCCTGGCGGGTCTTGATCAGGTCGTACCGGTCCTGCGGCTTGACCCAGGCCTGCACCGTGAGCGCCGCAGAAGTCGGCGAAGGATTGGGCGGGCGCGCATGCAGGTGGTCAGACGCGTCGTTGCCAGGGTGCGTTCCGGCCGGCAAGGACCTGCAAAGCCTGGGAAGACGGGGAGCCAGGTTCAGCTGTATTCACGATCAGCCACTGCTCCGGTTCACCGGGAAAGATGAGAGTCTCATGGGCGAGAGTGACTTCGCCGAGCAGGGGGTGCCGGTAGCGTCTGGTGCCGTGTGCGAATTTTTCCACATCCTGTGCGGCCCACCATCGGCGAAAATCATCGTCTGCGGCTGACAGCTGATCAATGAGCTCGGCCAGTTGTGGATCGTTCGGATGCCGCCCTGCATACAGGTGCAACCCCGTTACGATCATGCGGGCCGCCGCGTCCCAGTCAATAAATAGTTCACGTGCAGCCGGGTCGAGAAATGTAAATCGCGCCAAGTTGCGTTCGCGAGCCGGCATTGCCTCGAAATCGATGAACAATGCGCAGGCCATCCGATTGGCGGCAAGGACGTCCATGTGGCCGTCCACGATCATGGCAGGCGTGTCCCGGAGAACCTCGAGCAGTGCATACACGCCCGGACGGAGGCGCCGCGGAACGGCCGGCTTGCTCGACCTGACCACGGACTGCGGCCTGGCGAGGTTGAACAGATGTGCACGCTCGGTGTCGTCCAGCCGCAGGGCTCGGGACACCGCCTCCAGCACCGCTTCTGAGGCATTGGCCACCCGTCCGCGTTCCAGACGGATGTAGTAGTCCACGCTCAACCCGGCCGAGAGCGCAACTTCCTCACGACGGAGTCCTGGAACACGGCGACTCGCCCCGGCCGTGATCCCGGCCTGCTCAGGTTTCACCCGGGCGCGTCGCGAACGCAGAAAATCACTCAGCTCTTTGTTGCCTCCTGAATCGGAGCGCGCCTTGGCCATATGGCAAGGCTAGTCTTCGATGCCTCGTCCCGGCAAGGCGGACAGTGCGAGAGTGCGTCCGCATGGAATATTCGCCTATCGGTGAGAAGCGGTGTGCTGGAGCAGCTGCCGCGCAAAAAGAAAGATGCCGCCCCCCGTCTGCCGTCAGTCCAGTGCACACGTCGAGTGAAGCTGTCTTTCTGGCTGTGATCCGGGAGGTCATAAAGGTGGATTCACGGGAGTCTGAATAACCCGACACGTTGTGGGGAAAGGCCGCCGAAAACTTCTTCAGAGGAGCAGGTGCCCCCATGCGATCGGCACCGGCATGCATTCCGGTTAATTCTTTTACGATATCTACTGCCACTCCCGTCTGACCGCAGACTGCCTCCGTTCAGGGCTCGGTAGCGGGTGCGCATGGCCTCGTTGGCGGCCGGGCTGAAGGTGCAGCTAATGGCTTGCGATGTTCGGATTGTGACGGACAATCAACGCGCCCCTTTCATGTCCAGAGCTGGTGGATACCAAAAGGCGTTATCGGCCTTTGTTTGACCGGCGTGCGCCGACCGGTACGACCTCAGGCGCTATGGCCGCGACTCCGCGCCTTGGATCGGTACGAGAGGGGACCTGCCAGTACCTGGACCAGTGGGCCTTGACCGAGTGAGGCCTGCTGGACCGCTCCGACACGCCTTTCCGGCTGGTTCTCTGGAATTGCAGGTCAGCGCGGCACCCACAGGACACGCAGTTCTGGCGGGCATCGCAGACCAAGCCGATAAGAACGAGCTCAGACAGCGAGGAAACTACATGCCTGTCACTTCCGGAACGCCCGCCATCCGTCCGTTCACGTCCGACTTCCCCGAGGCGGAACTCGAGGACCTGCGTGCGCGTATCAAGGCGACCCGCTTCCCCGAGAAGGAGACCGTCGACGACCAGTCTCAGGGCACCCAACTCGCCACCATCAAGGAACTGGCGCGCTACTGGGCGACGGAGTACGACTGGCGCAAGGTCGAGGCGCGGCTGAACGCCTACCCGCAGTTCATCACCGAAATCGACGGGTTGGACATCCACTTCATCCACGTCCGCTCGCAGCACGAGAATGCTCTGCCCGTGATCGTCACGCACGGCTGGCCCGGCTCGGTCGTGGAACAGCTGAAGATCATCGAGCCGCTCACGAACCCGACCGCCCACGGCGGCGAGGCCTCGGACGCCTTCCACGTGGTGATCCCGTCGATGCCCGGGTACGGCTTCTCCGGCAAGCCGACCTCCAAGGGCTGGGACCCCGAGCACATCGCCGGCGCCTGGGGCGAGCTGATGAAGCGCCTGGGCTACACCAAGTACGTCGCGCAGGGCGGCGACTGGGGCGCGGTCGTCACCGACCTCATGGGCGTGCAGGAGCCCGAGGGCCTGGTCGGCATCCACACCAACATGCCCAAGGTGATCCCGCCCGCCATCGAGCAGGCCATCATCGCCGGCAGCCCCCTGCCGTCCGACGTCGTCCTCGCCAACGACGAGGAGAAGCGCGCCGTCGAGCAGCTCGACTTCGTGTACCGGCACGTCTACTACGCCTACATGATGGGTTCACGCCCGCAGTCGCTGACCGCGCTCGCGGACTCCCCGGTGGGCCTGGCGGCCTTCCTGCTCGACCACGACAAGGCCAGCCTGGAGCTGATCACCAGGTCCTTCAACGGAGTGAGTGAGGGCCTGACGCGGGACGACGTACTGGACAACATCACGCTCTTCTGGCTGACGAACACGGCGATCTCCGCGGCCGCCTCTACGCGGAGAACAAGACGCCGTTCTTCGGTTCGAAGGGCGTCAAGCTCCCGGTCGCCGTCAGCGTCTTCCCCGACGAGCTCTACCAGGCCCCCAAGAGCTGGTCGGAGCAGGCGTACCCGAACCTCATCCACTACAACAGGCTCGACAAGGGCGGGCACTTCGCAGCCTGGGAGCAGCCGGAGCTCCTCGTCCAGGAGGTTCGTGCAGGCTTCCGGTCACTTCGCTAGAAGAACGTGTCCGGCCGTCAGCACACGGCCTCGCGTTGATGGGGGCCGAGCGGCTCGACTCCGAGGCGCTCAGCCCCCTGGCTACACGCACCCCGTACCGTTCCTTCCCCGGCCCACGTGCGGACAACAGCTCGATGACCAGCACCGACGTGGGCCGGTCTGCTGCATTCGTACTGCCATCCTCCGGGGAAACGCCGGCGACGGAGACGGCCGCATGCTCAACTTCGACCTGCGGATCTCGACGCTGTGGGGGCAGGGCGGCACAGTCCGGTGGCTTGTGTCCGTGACCGACACCGGCACGCTCTTCTGCCTCCCGGGCGCCACAGAACTGATCGTCAGTGGACTGGTCACCCGGCTCTCCCGCAGATGGGGCTCCCGCACGGTACCCGGCCGCAAGGTCATCTGGGCCGAACAAGAACCGGCCTCCGCCCCCTCACACACGCGAGCCGGCGGGGCTGTGTGAGGGGGGCGGGGACATGCGGGGGCGCAGAACGGCTCCGGCGAGTCGATCCGAGCACTCTCCCGCTCTGCACTGGCGACGGCGGGCTCGGGCCGTCACCGACTGGCGTACAGCGCCTCCAGTTCCCCCGAGAGCGCGGCACGTACGGTGCGGGTGGCTTCGTCGACGAGCACTTCGGGTTCGTCGTCAAGCAGCGCCGCCATCGTCTTTTCGGCCACCTCGGAAGCAAGGATCTTCGGGGAGTCGATATCCGCCGCCAAGTCGGTGTCGACATAGCCGGCATGCACGCCGACCACCAGCGTGCCCTGCTCCCGCAGCGCCAGTCGGAAGGCATTCGTCAGCGACCACTGAGCGGACTTGGAGGCCGCGTAGCTCGGAAATCGCCTGTTGGCCACCCACGACGCCACGGACAGCATATTGACCAGCGCTCCGCCACCATTGGCGGCCAGTACGGGCGCGAACGCACGCGAGACAGCCCAGGTGCCGAAGTAGTTGACCTCCATCTCGCGCCTGGCACCGTCGAATGGTCCCTCGAGCAGGGACGGGCCACCAGTGACCCCGGCGTTGTTGATGACAATGCTGACATCGTCGGCGGCACGTGCTGCTGCAGCGACCTGCTCCTCGTCGGTGACGTCCAGCCGCAGCGGAACAAGCCCCGGACCCCTGATGGTCTCCGGTTCCCGGACACCGGCGTAGACCTTGGCGGCGCCGTGAGCGAGCAGCGCCTGGGCGAAGGCCGACCCGATGCCACGGTTGGCTCCGGTGACAAGGGCTACCGAACCCTTGATGTCCATGATCACCCTCCTTGCCTGCGGATGAGGAGGACTGCTTTCTTCTGACGCTAGGCCTCGGACGGCGGCTGATCCACCGCTGCCCGACTGCGCGGTACCGTGTGGTGCAGATGCCGGACAAGTCGCACCGAGCGGGTGGACGGGCTGTGGACCGCGGCTGGGTCCTCATGCCGCTCAGCGCCGGACCTACGGGATCGTGGATGACGATGACGGAAGACCAGGCAGCGCGTGAACCAGCGGGCCCGGCATTCCCCGTGCCGACGGCGCGTGCGCGGGGCAGGAACGTCTCCCCACGAGTGAACCCGGGGGCCGCCGCAGCCGCTCGGCTCCGCGTGCTGACGCGCTGGTGGGGATCACGCCCTGCCGCCGCCAGGGACCGCGAGTTCGCGCTCGTCTTCACGGTGCTGTCGTTCGTGGCGCCGCTGTCGCGGATCGGGGCGCAGTTCGGCGGTCTTCCCACCCATGGCACCTCCGTCGCGAGTGTGCTGCTGACCCTGGGGCAGACCCTGCCGCTCGCCGTGCGCACCCGGTGGCCGGCCGCCTGCCTCGCGGTGACGGGGGCCTCGTTCGCGGTGTACGAGTGCCTGGGTCTGCCGCCGACCTTCGGCAGCCTGGGGCTGTACATCGCGCTGTACTCCGCGGGTGCCCACCAGGACCGCTTCCGACATGTCGTACCGCTGGCGGCGACGGGCGGGTACGTGGTCTTCGGCGTCGCCCTGTACGCGCTGGATTCGCCCGAGGACCTGACCGACTGCCTGCTCTACTACCTGGTCCTCGCGGTGGTGTGGGGCCTGGGAGTCCTGGTCCGCGGGCGGCGGGAGCAGGAGGCCGAGCGACGGCGCCTGTCCGCGCAGGTGGCCATCGGGGCGGAACGCAGCCGCCTGGCGCGGGAGTTGCACGACGTGGTGACCCACCATGTGACCGCGATGGTGGTGCAGGCGGGCGCGGCACAGTACCTCGCCGAGTCGCCGGACCGCCTCCACGAGGCCCTCGACGCCATCAACGGCACCGGCCGCCACGCGCTGGCCGAGCTCCGGTTCCTGCTCGGTGTGCTGGAGGCGACCGGTGATTCCGCG
Source organism: Streptomyces sp. NPDC101234 (assembly GCF_044767525.1). Lineage (NCBI taxonomy): Bacteria > Bacillati > Actinomycetota > Actinomycetes > Kitasatosporales > Streptomycetaceae > Streptomyces > Streptomyces sp. NPDC101234. The sequence continues at coordinate 326,933 of NZ_JBIWOA010000002.1, forward strand.
CCCCGGGAGCGGACGCCGTTGCCGGGCAGGGTGCCTGATCTGGTGGAGCAGACACGAGCGGGCGGCCAGCCGGTCGAGCTGGTCGAGGACGGAGAGCAGTCGGCCATGGCCGTAGGTGCCCAGCTCACGGCTTATCGCGTCGTGCAGGAATCCCTGACGAACGCCGTGAAGTATGCCGCGGGCCGGCCGACGCTGGTACGGCTTGCGCACACCCCCGGCTGGACGGACGTGGAGGTCACCACCGCCGGGACGGCCGACGGCGCTCTCGTGTCCGCCGCCCTGCCGGGTGGCGGCCCGTACGTCTCGGGAGGCCGGGGCCTTGCCGGGCTGCGGGAACGGGTGGAGATGCTGGGAGGCGAGTTCGCGGCGGGGCCCCGCCCGCAGGGCGGTTTCCGCGTACACGCACGGATCCCCTCGGGAGGTGCCGCGTGAGTGTTCCGCCCGCTGCGATCAGGGTGCTGGTCTGCGAGGACCAGGCCCTCGTACGCGCCGGTTTCGTCACGATCCTCTCCGCCCAGCCCGACATGGAGGTCGTGGGGGAGGCCGTGGACGGCCGAGCGGCGATCCGCAGCGCGCAGGAGCTGAAGCCGGACGTCGTCGTCATGGACATCCGTATGCCGCTGCTCGACGGAATCGAGGCCACCCGCCGCCTGGCAGGCCCCGACTCCCTCAGCCCCGCCAGGATCCTCGTCGTCACCACCTTCAATGTCGACGAGTACGTGTACGAGGCCCTCCGCGCCGGAGCCAGCGGCTTCCTGCTGAAGGACGCCCCACCGCCCGAACTGATCAACGCGGTACGCGTCGTCGCCCGCGGCGAGTCCCTCCTGGCCCCCGCTGTGACCCGCACCCTGATCGGCCGCTTCGCCGAACGCGTACGCCCCTCCGCCGCCCCCGCGTCTCCCGAGCGCGAGCGCCTCAAGGTCCTCACCCCCCGCGAGCACGAGGTTCTCCTCCTCGTCAGCGAGGGCCTGTCGAACGCCGAAATAGCCGCCGAGCTGGTCATCAGCCACGAAACCGTCAAGACCTACGTCTCTCGCATCCTCACCAAGCTGGACCTCCGCGACCGCGTCCAGGCGGTGGTCCTGGCATATCGGGCGGGGTTGACGGGGGACAGCGACCGCGCCTGACGGCCCTGTGAAGCCGGCCGGGCCAGGCGAGCGCGCCACAGCCGCGATCGCCTCCTGACCGGATGTCCGGATGTCCGGACGTTCCGACGCCTCGTTCCGGGTGATCCGTCCGGGGCGGCGCAACCGGCGGCAACGGCTCCGTCCGCGCCCACGACTCGCCCGCCCCGATCCGCTGGGGCCGCTCACCCCTTCTCAGGTTCGGCCCGGCATCCCCCGAGCGAGCTACCTGATGTGTCCTCTCCGCGGTGACGCGCGCGACCGGTGGTCCCTTGTTGACTCGAACCGTCAACACGACGGCCTGACCAGGCAGGGCCGAGCAGCCGAGCAGCTAAGGACAACGCCATGACCACGACGCGCAGTTCCGCGAAGTACGGTTTCCCCGCAGGCCGCCGACTCGCCGCGGCTCTGCTGGTTTCGACGGTGGCAGGAACCGCACTGGTCGGGTGCGGTGCCGTTGCCACGGGCGCGCAACCGGCCCAGGTCGCCGGCAAGAGCGCCGGCGAGACCGCGGGGGACGCCGAGATCACCTGGGGCAAGTGCCCGGCCCTGGGCGAGGGACAGACCCGTAGCCCCCACCTGGCCTGCGGGACATTGAAAGTTCCCCTGGACTACCAGCATCCGGGTGGCACGAAGATCGACGTGGCGGTCTCCCGGCTGTCCACCGCTGAACCCGGGAAGCGGCGCGGTGTCCTGTTGCTGAACCCCGGCGGGCCGGCGCTGGGCGGTCTCGACATGCCTGAGACCATGGCGCCCACCCTGCCGAAGACCGTGCTGGAACGCTACGACCTGATCGGCTTCGACCCGCGCGGCGTCGAACACAGCACCCCGCAGAGTTGCGGTCTGAACGACCCCAGCGTGACCGGGCTCTTCCCTTATCCCGCCACGGACGGCTCGATCACGAAGAACGTGGCCCTTGCCAAAGCCGACGCCGAGCAGTGCGCGGACGCAGTGGGCAAGAAGCTGCGGTACTACAACACCGCCAACACCGCCCGCGACATGGACCGCATCCGCCAGGCGCTCGGCGAGAAGAAGATCTCCTACTGGGGCCAGTCCTACGGGACCTACCTCGGCGCCGTCTACCGGTCCCTCTTCCAGGGCCACACCGACCGGATGATCCTGGAAGGCAACGTCGACCCCACCAAGGTATGGGCCGACCAGGTCGCGGACACCTGGGGCAAGGGTATGGCCGACCGGTTCCCCGACGCCGCCCGCGTCGCCGCGGCGCAGGACAGCACCCTCAGGCTGGGCACGAGCGTCGCGCAGGTGACCCACACCTACCTCACCCTCGCCGACCGGCTCGACCGCACACCCGCGGCGATTCCCGGCGCATCGGCGTCGCTGGACGGGGCGCTGCTGCGGAACATGACCTACGCCCTGCTGCTGCACAACAACACGCTTCCCGTGCTCGCCACGTTCTGGAAGGCCGCCGACGACCTGGCCCACGGCAGCACCACGGCCACCGACACCGCGGTTCTCAAGGAGGTGTTCGCCGACACGCCGACGGCCCCGGGCATCCCCGCGGACAACCAGGCCACCATGTTCATGGCTCTCACCTGCGGCGACGCTGAATGGCCGCACGACGTCGACGGCTACGCCACCCGCACCACCGCTGACCGCGAGAACTGGCCGCTCACTGCGGGCATGCCCGCCAACATCTGGGCGTGCGCCTTCTGGAACAAGCCGGCCGAGGCGACCGTCAAGGTTGTGAAGGGCGGCCCGCGCAACACCCTGATCCTGCAGAACCGCAGGGACAACGCCACCCCGTGGGAAGGCGGCGTCGGACTGCACAAGACCCTCGGCGACGGCTCCGTCCTCGTCGGCGTCGACAACGGCGGGCACTACGTCTACGACGAAGGCTCCGCCTGCGCGGACAGGACCACCGTCGACTTCCTGGCCACCGGTCACCTGCCGGACAAGGATCTCTACTGCACCGACGTCGTACAGAAGTGACCCGCCGGGGCGCGGTGTTCCCGACAGCGGGACGGACAGGATCCCCCTCCGGCCCGCTGGTCGTCGTGATGCTCACGCCGGCCCACCCGCGGCAGAGGGCGGGCCGGCTCGTCGACGCCGACGTCGTCCAGGGCATCCCGTGGTGGCCATCGCGGGGCCGTGTCAGCTGCTGCTCGGGACGCCGACCTGGGCCTCGTGGCGACGCTGCTGATCGGCGCGAGCGCCGGGGCGTCCTCGGCACGCTCGGGTCCGCCGTACGGTTGTCCGCCGTACGGCGGGTGCCGTCACGGCCGTCCGTGGTCGGCGTCCGGCGACGGCGGCCACGGTGGACGCGAGGTGACGGTGCCGAGTGCGTCGGCGACCCCGCCGCGATGCCTCACGAGGCGGACTTGCCCCAGGTGGCCTTGAACTTGGCCGCGTAGCCGTTCGTGTAGCCCGCCAGGTTCGGGTGGAAGAGCGCGGACGCGTTGGTCAGGTCGTTGAACCAGGAGTCGGAGCCGCAGGCGCCGTGACCGGTGAACTGCCGGCGCATGTCGACGAAGTAGACGGGCTCCTTGACCGAGGCGGCCTTGGTGCCCTCGGCCAGCGCGTCGGCGAAGCCGTTCATGTAGGTGCGCTTGGCGGCGTCGAGGTCGATCACCGGGCACGTCCCGGACGAGGAGAGCACCTGCGGGTAGCCGAAGACGAGGATCAGGGCGTGGGGCGCGCGGGCCTTGATGTCCTTGTACAGGGCGGCGAGGTCGTCCACCATCTGGTGCTGGGCGTAGTACGACATCCACAGCGTGGCCGTCTGGCAGTAGCTGTCGCTCTCGGTCAGACAGCCCTTGACCACGCTGGAGAACTGGGCGTCGTTGCCGCCCACGGTGAGGGTGACCAGGCTGGTGGACGAACTCAGCGCGGAGAGTTGGTTGTTGCGCACGTCGGCTATGGTCGCGCCGCTGCAGGAGACGTCGTCGAGCGTGTACTCGGGGTTCGCGGCCACCCACTGGTGCGGGTAGTTGGACGGGCTGCGTCTGCAGTCGCCGCTGGCCGCGTCGTACGTGCCCGCGCCGACGCCGGAGGCGTACGAGTCGCCCAGGGCCACGTACTCCGCCTGTGTCGCCGCCTGGGCGGGGGTGTTGACCATCGTCGCCAGACCGGCGAACGCCAGCACGGCACTTGCGACAACCGACGTCGATTTGCGCATGGATGTCCCTCTGGGTCGGGGATTTCTTTCTCCCGGAAGCCGAGGATCCCGGTGCGGAAGGAAGATCGTACAGTGGACCGGTTGTCGGACAACTCCGGTCTGGATCACGGGAATTGTCGAAATGTTGTCGCGCCGCGGTGTCGTAGCCTGTGGCGCATGGTGCGCCGGATACTGGCCTTGCCGTGGGTGCACACGGCGTACGACATCGCCCTCGCGGTGCTGGTGGTCTGCCTGGCCAACAGTTACAACATGTCCTACGACCAGCCCATCGGCTGGTCGATGGCACTGGCCGTGGTCTTCCGCCGCCGGGGGCCGACGACCGTGATGGCGGTGGTCGCCGGGCTGGCGCTGGTGCAGTACGTGCTGGCCGAGTACCCGGACGAGCCTCTGGCGTCCGGCGCCGCGGCCTACGACGCGGCACTGCTCATCGCGATGGTCTCGGTGGTCACCCACGCCCGGCGGACCTGGCAGATCTGGGCGTCGGGGGCGATCCTGCTGTTCGGCGTGGCGCTGGAGTCCGGGTTCGGCCTGCCCGGCGCGCGGGACCAGTACGTGGACCTGGTCAGCCTGGGCCTCACCGGCGGTGCCTTCTCGGCCCTGTGGTTGACGGCCATGGTGCTGCGCACGCGTCGGCTGTACGTCGCCGGCCTGGAGGAGCGGGCCGCCACCGCCGAGCGGGAGCGCGAGCACCTCGTGAGGCTCGCCGCCGCCGAGGAACGGGCCGAGATCGCGCGGGAGTTGCACGATGTCGTGGCCCACAGTCTGGCCGTGATGATCCTGCAGGCCGACGGCGCTGGTTATGTTCTCAAGTCGGACCCGGAGAAGGCGACTTCGGCGCTGAAGGCCATCGGTGACACCGGACGGGACGCGCTGGAGGACATGCACCGGATCGTGAAGGTACTGCGCACCGGACGGTCCCCGGTCGGGCGGGACGAGGCGGCGGACACGGAAGCCGCCCGGCGCCGGGTGTCGCTGGACGATCTGGAGACGGTCGCCGAGCGGGCCCGGGCGGCAGGCCTGGAGGTGGATCTGGTCGTCGAGGGCGAGCGGGGCGGGCTGTCCACGGCCGACGGGCTGACCGTGCTGCGGATCGTCCAGGAGAGTCTGACCAACGTGCTGCGGCACGCCGGGCCCGGCGCCCGGGTCGCGATCACCCTGCGGTTCGAGAGGGACGTCGTACGGATCGGCGTGGTCGATGACGGGGCCGGTAGGCTCACCGGTCCGCAGGCCGTGACGGACCGGGGGAGCGGCGGGAACGGGCTGGTGGGGATGCGCGAGCGCGTGGAGGTGTCCGGCGGCACGTTCGCCGCCGGGCCGCGGCTGGGCGCGGGATGGCAGGTCGACGCGGAGATCCCCGTCAAGGAGGCTTCGGTGAGGACGCCGGGATGAACGAGGGGGCGAGGGACGGGATGGCGGACGGCATGACGGACGCGAACGGGGCCGGTGAGGCGAGCGGGCCGATACGGGTCGTCGTCGTGGACGACCAGCCGCTGATCCGGGCGGGGTTCGCGATGGTGCTGGCCGCGCAGGACGACATCGAGGTCGTCGGCGAGGCCGAGAACGGCGCCGACGCCCTTGCGCTGCTGGCCCGCACCAGGGCGGACGTCGTCATCATGGACATCCGTATGCCTGTCATGGACGGCGTCGAGGCCACCCGGTGGCTCGGTGAACGCCCGGGTTCCCCACGGGTGTTGGTGCTCACCACCTTCGACACCGACGAGGACGCCTTCGCCGCGCTGCAGGCCGGGGCGAGCGGCTTCCTGCTGAAGAACACCCCGCCGGAGGAGGTCGTGACGGCGATCCGGGTGGTGTCGGCCGGCGAGTCCGTCGTGTCGCCGCGCGTCACCCGCCAGTTGCTGGACCGGTTCGCCGGCAAGCTCGCGCCCACGGACCGCACCGACGAGCGACTGGAGCAACTGACCCTGCGCGAGCGGGAGGTGCTCGGCCTGGTCGCCGAGGGTCTGTCCAACGGCGAGATCGCGGCCGCGCTGTTCATCGCGGAGGCCACCGTGAAGACCCACTTCGGGAAGGTCCTCACCAAACTGGACCTGCGGGACCGGGTGCAGGCCGTCATCTTCGCCTACGACGCGGGGCTTGTCAGACCACGGTCGTAGTCGCCGCCTGCCACCCCGGTCGCAGAACCGCGGCGCACGGATCAGTTCACGATCCGATGTGCCCGACCGCCCGGTCTTCGAGAATTTCATCCATACCGAACGGCGAGAAAGTCCGCGAAAAAGCGGGACGCAATCCGTCGGACGAAAAGCATCGGATCGAATTCCCGGAGGCCACCATGTCTGTTTCCGCACGCCCGCGTCGCAGCCTGGCGATCGTCATCGGCGCCCTCGCCCTCGTGGTTCTCACCGGCGTCGGCATCGCCGGTGCCCACTGGTGGCACGAGCGCAACCTGCCCAGCCAGGCCTCGAAGGCCGACTGCACGCTGGCCCAGCAGATCATCGACGAGGCGCAGAAGCTGCCCACCGGCGACAAGAAGGCCGTCGACAAGTGGGAGAAGGACACGGCGACGCTGCGCCGGACGCAGATGAAGGACGGCTACCTCGGCTACAACATCGCCCAGTACGAGGGGTGGGTGACCACGCAGGCGAGGGGCGAGGCCGGGGAGCTGTCGAAGAAGGACATGGTGCACATCGCGGACCAGGCCAACTCCCACTGCGCGGACGCCAGGATCACGCTCGCGTTCCCGTCGCTGAACTCCTGACCCGGTCCGGCGAAGGACGTTCACGTCATGACCATCGCGCACACTACGGACCACCCTGCCGTCGACGGCCGGATCGCCTCGGCCGTCGACCTGGTCAAGACCTACCGGCAGGGGCAGACGGAGATCAGGGCCCTGGACTCGGTGACGGTCGGCTTCGACCGCGCGCGGTTCACGGCCATCGCCGGCCCCTCGGGCTCGGGCAAGTCCACGCTCATGCACTGCCTGGCCGGGCTCGACTCGGCCACCTCGGGCCGGGTCTTCCTGGCCGACGACGAGTTGACGGGCATGTCCGACCGCGAGCTGACCCGGGTACGGCGGGACAAGGTCGGTTTCGTCTTCCAGGCCTTCAACCTGCTGCCGCAGCTCACGGCGCTGGAAAACATCGTCCTGCCCGTCACCCTGGCCGGCCGCCCCCTTGACCGGGACCTGCTGGACCACCTCGTGGGCGTCCTCGGCATCGGCGACCGCATGTCCCACCGGCCGTCCGAACTCTCCGGCGGACAGCAGCAGCGCGTGGCCCTGGCCCGCGCGCTGCTCGCCCGGCCCGTCGTACTGTTCGCCGACGAGCCCACCGGCAACCTGGACTCGCGCTCGGGCGCCGAGGTCCTCGACTTCCTGCGCCGCTCGGTGCGCGACCTGGGCCAGACCGTGGTCATGGTGACGCACGACCCGCGCGCCGCAGCCCACGCCGACCGCGTGCTCGTCCTCGCCGACGGCCGGATCGTCGACGACGTCGACGCGGCGTACCGCGCCGACACAACGCGCGCCCTGCGGGACCTGGGGAGGGCCGCCCGATGAGCACCCCCTGGCAACAGGGCACCCCGTGGCGGGCCAGTGTTCTCGGCTCTCAGCTCGCCGAACTCCTGCGCCGCCCCGGCCGGTTGGTGACGACGGGGCTGTCGGTCCTGGTGGCCGCGTTCGTGGTCTTCGCCACGATCATGGCCCAGCAGATCACCACGAACACCGCCGTCGACAACTACCGCGGCACCCCGAAGGCCGTGGACATGGTCGCCAAGGCCGGCGACAGCAACATCGGCGCCACGGCGCTCCGGCGGATCCGCGCGCTGCCGGGTGTGGCGGAGGCCGTCGGCCGCGTCAACTCCGGCGCCCCGGTCACCGGCCCGTCCGAGCACTGGCTGGAACTCCGCTCCGACCCCGGTACCGGCCCGCTCTCCCAGGTCGAACTGGTCGAGGGGAGCTACCCCGACCGCGCCGGTGAACTCGCCGTCAACCGCCGGGCCGCCGAGGAACTGGGGCTCGCCCCCGGCACCCGGACGGCCCTGAAGGTCCCGGACCCCAAGAACCCCGAGGACGGGGAGAAGACCGTCGAGGTCACCGTCACCGTCACCGGCGTGGTCGAGAGCACCGCGACCGCCGACCAGCAGCCCGGCGGCTACACCACCGACGCGTTCATCGCCCCCTTCGCGGACCTGCCGGGCTACGATCACATCGACATCGAGGCCAAGTCCGCTGTTTCGCAGGCCGAGTTGACGGGCCAGGTGCGCGCCGCGCTCGACGGGGCCGGCAAGGCCTCGGCCAAGGCGAAGCTCGTCACCGGCGGCGCCGTACGTGCCGCGGAGGAGCGAGCGGCCGTCAGCGGGGACCTCCGTGAGCTCTTCCAGCTGATCTCCGTGTTCCTCGCCGTCGCCGTGGGGGCCGCCGCCCTGGTCGCCACCTCCGCCTTCCGGATCGTCTTCGCCCAGCGGCTGCGGCAGTTGGCGCTGCTGCGCGCCATCGGCGCCCCGCAGCCCAGGGTGGCGGCCGCGCTCGCCGCCGAAGGCGCCCTGGTCGGCGCGGTTGCCGGCACCATCGGGGTGCTGCTCGCGCTGGGCGCCGGGCAACTCGCCCCGACGGCTGCCCGTATCATCGCCGGACAGCGACTGTCGGCGCCGGGTCTCCCCGTCACGGACGCCGCGCTGGTCGTCGTGGGGACCATGCTCGTCAGCGTCGGAGCGGTCCTCGCGCCCGCCCTGTCGGCGGCCCGGGTCTCGCCCTTGCAGGCCCTGCGCAGTGCGGGCACCGTCGCGGGCGAACGCCGGATCGGTGGCGGCCGCCTCACCGCCGGCGTCGTCCTCGCCGCCGCGGCCACGGGACTCGCCGTCCTGCTGCTCCGCAACCTCCCCGAGCCCGGCGAGCAGGACTACGACCGGGGTCTCGGCATGCTGGGTACCGCCGTCTCGGCGGGCCTGGCGTTCCTGGCGCTGGTCGTCCTGGGCCCCCTGCTGGTCCGCCCCGTCCTGGCGGTGACCGGCTGGCCGCTGCGCCGACTCGGCACCACCGGCCGGCTCGCCGTCAGCGGCGTCGGCGGCACCCCGCGCCGGGCCGCGGCGGTCTCCGTCGTCGTCGCGCTCGGGGTCGCGCTGGTGTCGGGCGCCCTGGTCGCCGTCGCCTGTCTCACCGGCTACACGCAACGCACCGACGCGGTCGACGCTCCCGCCGACTTCCGGGTCACGTCCGAGGCCAAGGGCCTGGACCCCGCCGTCGTACGGCGGTTCGCGGCACTGCCCGAGCTCACCCACGTCACCGGCTACCGGACCGTCCAGGTCACCGCGGGTCCCAAGGACGCGCACATCCAGTACGAGGTGTCGGACCTGGACCCGGGCGCCCTGCCCACGGGCCGGTACATCGACACCGCCACCGGGTCCCTGTCGGATCTGGGCCCCGGCAGCGCGGTCCTCGCGTCCAGTGTGGCCGACGCACTCGGCGTGCGTGTGGGCGACTCGTTCACCGTCACCTCGTCGGGCCGGGGGAACATCCGGCTGACCGTCGCCGCCACGCTGCCCGAAGACGGTCCGGGACAGGCCGACATCCTCGTGGTCCCCGCCGACCTGACCCGCATGGGCGCCGCCGAGAGCGCCGGCGGCATCTTCGCCGACGCCGCCACGTCCGGCCTCGCGGCCCGCGGCAAGGCGCAACGGGCCCTGGAGACCGTGATACGGGAACACGTCCCGGACCCGGACGACGTCACCATCAGCGTCCTGGCGGACGACCGGGACAACAACCGGGCCACCATCGAGACGATGGGCGTCACCGCGCTCGGCCTTGTCGCCCTGACCGTCCTCATCGCGGTCGTCGGCGTCACCGCCACCACCAGCCTGACCGCGATCGAACGTGCCCGTGAGTTCGGCCTGTTGCGCGCGCTGGGCCTGGGTGGCGGAGCACTGCGCCGCACGATCACCATGGAGGCCGGACTGTACGGCGTCCTCGGCGCCTCCCTCGGCCTCGTGCTCGGAGTCCCGTACGCCTGGCTCCTCGTCCGTGTCGCCGTGAGCAGCGCGCCTCTGGTCCTGCCGGGAACTCAACTCGCCCTGGTCTTCTGTGCTTTGGCGGCCCTTACCGCGCTGGCCGGCCTGCTCCCCGCCCGCCGCGCGACCCGCGTCACACCGATGACCGTCCTGGGCGGTGCCGAATGAGCGAGCGCCCCGCGGAGGACTGCGGTTCCACGGCTGTGTGTGACCGCAACGGCTGCATCGAGTCGCGCTGTGCGTCGGCCGGACACAAGGGTCGATCGAGCCACTTCCGAGTGACGGTCGTCCCCTTTCGCCGCGCCGTGCCCACCGCGTGCCCGTAAGAGCGGCCAACCACGGTCAACAGCGGTTCCTTCGGCCCGGACAGGGCTGCTGCTCGGACAACGTACGACCAGGTCGGCGGCGATGTGGCCGCCCGAGCGCCGTCGCTTCCCGAGCTGAGAGCGCGAGTTCGATTCTCGTCACCCGCTCCATCGAGAAGGCCCAGGTCACAGACCCGGGCCTTTTTGCCGTCCATCGTGATCAGTTGTCGCGTGCCGGATCCGTGCCAGAAGGCTTGCCGGGCGCTCTCTGCGCGGCAGCGGCCCGCGCCAGTGGTTCAGCGGTGCGCCGACCAGGGTGCCGTTCGCGTCCTGCACCTGGAAGTGGCCCGGCTCGTAGGCGCTTCCCTTCAAAGCCCGCCCATGCACTGGTCTGCGCGATCCCCGGCCAAGTCAAAATTCGCGCAAACTTTCGACGTTTCGGGAGACTTGGGTCGATGATCGGCATCCGCTGTCCCCAACCTGGCCTACTGTCCCGTCAGTTCCAGCACGAAGGTCCGGAGGGGGACGTGTTCATGGGGCGGAGACCGGCACTGGTGGCCCTGGCGGTCATGCTCATCGGCTGTCCCGCGGCGGGCGTCGCCCACGCGGACGCCGTCACCGGCACGACGTTCTACGTCAACGACGAGGCCGCCGGCTGCAGCGACACCGGTCCCGGTACGGCGGCGGAGCCCTTCTGCCAGATTCAGCCGGCCGCGACCGCCGCGGCGCCCGGGGACACCGTGCGCATCGCGGGCAACAGCACGTCATACGCACCGGTGACCATCAGGTCCACGGGCACCGCGGACGCACCCGTCACCTTCTCCGCCGCGACCGGCGACGGCTCGCTCGTCACCGTCGCGGGCCCGCACCCGGCCACGGCGCTCACCTTCTCCGGTGCCCGGTATGTCGACATGACCGGGATCCGCACCAGGGCCGTCGGAGCGACCGCCCTGGCCGTCGAGGACTCGCAGCACATCACCTACCGTGCCGCCTCCGTACAGAGCAACCTCGCCGACGGCACCGTGGTGATCGCGATCGACGGATCCTCCTCCGACATCGCCCTCACCCGCCTCAAAATCGGCCAGAGTTCGGGGCCGGACGTCAGCAGCGCGGCCGGAGCGCGGAACATCACGCTGGCCGGCGACACCTTCGAGGGCGGCGGCGTCTCGGCCGCGGGCACCACGGGCATCGACTTCGCGGGCGACACGTTCCGGACGGTCTGCGGTGCGATCAGTCTGACCGACGGCAGTTCCGGGTCGGTGGAGAACACCGTCGCTCTGCCCTACGGCACGACGGCCTGCTCCGCCACCACGGCCGAACTCACGGTGGACGCCACCTCCGCCCCTCAGGTCACCGCCGAGTACAACGCGTTCAACCCGCCGTCGACCGGGACGGACTACGACTGGGCCGGCACCGCCTACGCCACCGCGGAGGCGTTCCGGGCGGGCACCGGCCAGGGCGCCCACGACCTGGACCAGACGGATCTGACGATCCCCGCGGGCGGGCTGCCCGCGGAGCACTCACCGCTCATCGACTCGGCCGACTCCGACGCCCCCGGCGAACTGTCCACGGACGTCGACGGCCGTCCCCGGGTCGACGACCCCCTGGTCGCCGACACCGGCGCCGGCCACGACGACCGGGGCGCCACGGAGTTCCAGGACCCGCTCACGGTGAGCGGGCTCCGCGTGGGCCACGGATACGTGGGCGTGCCGACCACCGCCGTCGCACAGTTGAGCAACCCGTGGTCGGACTCAGTCGACGGCCTGACCTACACCTTCGGCTTCGCCGACGGTACGACCGTCACCTCCACCACCGGCTCGGCCACCCACACCTACACCCAGGCCACGTCGGGCAGCGGCGTCCAGGCCTGGGTGGTGGTCGACAGGGCCGACGGCACCCGGGTCGGTGCGGCCGACTACTGGGAACAGGTCGACCCGCTGCCGGACCTCACCCAGACGATCGGCTGCGGGACCGTTCCCTCGCTGCCGGACACCACACAGTGCACGTACGACACCGGCTTCGACCCCTACCCGGTCACCAGCGACCGGATCACCTTCGGCGACGGCTCGGCGGCGCTCTCCGTCACCGGCGCCGGCGGTCCGGTGCGGCACACCTACAAGGCGCCCGGCACGTACACCGTCACGCGGACGGTCACCGACTCCGACGGGCGGACCGCCACCGCGACTCACCCGGCCACGGTCGGCGCGGCCTTCGTCGCCCTCGGTCCCGTACGGCTGCTGGACACCCGGACCGGGACGGGCGCGCCCAAGCGGGCCGTCGGCACCGGCGGTGTGGTCCGGCTGAAGGTCCTCGGCGTGGGCGGCGTCCCGGCGTCCGGGGTGACGGCGGTGACCCTGAACGTCACCGACACGGGCGCCACGGCGTCCAGTTACGTGTCGGTCTACCCGGACGGCACCGCCCGCCCGAGTGCCTCGAACCTCAACTTCTCCGCCGGGCAGCTCAATCCGAACCTGGTCACCGTCCGGACGGGCGCCGACGGCTATGTCGACCTGTACAACGCGCACGGCGAGGTGAACCTCATCGCGGACGTGGAGGGCTACTACACCACCAAGGCCGGTGCCACCGCCGAGCAGGACATGACCGGCCTGGCCGTGGTGACCCCGACTCGGGTGCTGGATACCCGCTCCGGCATCGGGGCCCCCAAGGGCGCGGTCGGGCCGCGCAGCACGACGACCATCACCTTGCCGAAATACACCCGGGGCGGGGCGACCGACGGTGCCGTCCTCAACGTCACCGTCACCGGAGGCACCAGCAGCGGCTACATCACCGTCGCCTGCGACGGCACCACCCCGCCGACCACGTCCACTCTCAACTACCGGGCCGGGCAGACCGCTTCCAATCTGGCGATCCCCTGCGCCTACTCCGGAACGCTGCACATCTACAACAGCGCCGGACACGTCAACCTGATCGCCGACCTCCAGGGCGTGTACACCAACGACCTGGCCAACACGGGCGGCGACCCGGACGCCCCTGCCGGCGGGCCGTTCGTGGCAACCGCGCCCACCCGTTTCCTCGACACCCGCACGGGCCTGGGCGCGTCCGCGAAGCCGCTGGGCGCGAACGGCACCCTCACGGTGAAGCTCACCAAGGTCCCGGTGGGAGCCACCGCGGTACTGGTCAACCTCACGGGCGTCGCCCCGACTGCGAACACCCACCTGACCGCCTACGGCGACGGCACCCTGCCGACCGTGTCGAACGACAACCTCACCGCGGGTCAGACCCGCCCGGTCCTCGCCGTGGTCCCGGTCGGCGCCGACGGTTCGATCCGCATCCACAACGCGCTCGGCTCGGTCGATGTCGTCGCCGACCTGGAGGGCTACTACGGCTGAGGCAAAAGGCTCCCGGCGCAAAAGTTGTGTACAGGTGAAGCGCCAGGATCCGGCCACTTGCCCGGGGGCTGCCGGAACATCATCCGAGCGGCGGGTCCATGACCCGCCGCTCGACGCTTCCCGCACGCGCCGCTCCAAGCCTTCGCGACGTCGTGCCCAGGTGACCCAGGACCAGGACCAGGACCAGGACGTGATCGTGGCGATGGCCGACGACACGGACTTCTCCCGGAGCCCGGACGGACCCGGAGTACGACGGCACGCTGCGGAGAACGTCCGCTTCAGGGGTGCTTGGGCGGTGCCTCGCCCGGTAGCCACTGCAGGGCGAACCAGAGTTCCATCCGGGCTCCGGGATCCTGGAGGTCGACGTCGAGGAGGTCGGCCACCCGCGCCAGACGGTGGCGGACGGTGTTGCGGTGGACTCCCAGGAGCGCCGCGGTGCGGTCCCAGCTGCCGTGCAGCGTGAGCCAGGTCCGCAGGGTGTCGAGGAAGACCGGAGCGCCTGGCGGGCCCGCCCGGTCCAGGCGGGCGAAGCGGGTACGGGCGAGTTCGCGGGCGTCGGCCGGGTCGACGAGCGCGTGGAAGGTGAGGGGATCGGTCGTGTGCACGACGGCGGGTGTCCCGGCGGCGAGGGCGCGTTGCAGGGCGCGTTCGGCCAGGGTGTCGGCGTGCGGCAGGTCGCCTGCGGACACGGGTGCGCTGTAGCCGAGGACCCAGCCGAGCTCGGCCGCCCGGGCGGGCACCTGCGGCCGGGCGCCGGCGGCGCAGGGCACCAGCGCCTTGAGCCCAGGGCCGTCGATGTGTACGTACGGGGTGCCCAACAGGGTCGCCAGGGCGGCCAGTTGCGGTACCCCGACGGAGGGCGCCCCGTCGGGGTACCGACCGTGGACCACCGTCCAGTGACCGTCCGCCGCTCCGTCCGGGTCCAGTTCGGGGGCGACCTCGGTGGGCGTGGCCCCGAGCATCAGCCGTACCAGTGCGCCGACGCTGTGGGTGTCGGTGCTCAGGGCGTGCCGCGGGCCGGTGAGCAGGGCCAGCAGGACCGTCGCCGTGCCGGTCACCTGGCGGTGCACGGCGGTCGGGGGTGCGGTCGCGGCCTGTCCGAGGGCCAGCGTCACGGCGGCCGTACGGTCGCCGCCGGCGGGCAGGGTGTGGACGGTGAGGTGGCTGCCCTGGTCGGCGTCGTGGGTCGCGGCCGCCGTCGGACCGCGGTCCCGCCGCAGGGTGTGGACCGCGAGGTCGCGCAGCAGGTGCGGGGACGTGGGGCGGCGGCCCGCCGAGAGGAGTTCGGTGCCCTGGACGTCGTAGAGGACACACCAGGCCCCGGTGTGGGCGGCGAGCTGGCCGAGGACGGCCCGGAGGGCGTCCGGGCGGGCGGCGGCCGAGGCCAGCGCCGACTGGGCCCGGGAGATCTCCCGCAACTCGCGGTTGCGGACCGCGGCGATCGCGGCGTAGGCGGCCTGCCCGACGGCGACGAAGGGGGTGGCGGGCGGGAGGCGGAGGAGTGGCAGACCGTGCCGGTCGCAGGCGCGGACGAGTTCGGGCGGCACCTCGGCGTGCACGGGGGCCACGCCGAAGCCGAGCGCGGCGACTCCGGCGGCGACGACCCGCCGTACGTAGGTGTCGATGCCGTCCGCGTCCCCGGGGAGCCGTACGCCGGAGGTGAGGAGGAGTTCACCGCCGACGAGATAGGGCGTGGGGTCCTCGAGCTCCGTGGTGCCGACCGTGCCGACCGGGTGGTCCCCGGCCGCCGGACCGGCGACCTGGGCGAGGCCGAGGTCCGGGTCGGCGAGCAGCACGCCGAGGCGCACGGACGGCTGCCCCGCGTCGGCGGCGGCGTTGGCGGATTCATCCAATGAGCATCTCCACATTGTGCGGAAGCGGCACTTCAGCACCAGTACACCCCGTGGCTACGGTCATGTCACCCCCCTCCCCGCCCCGCTCCCTCTCCTCCCCCGGAGGTCCCCGTGACCGTCGACTATCTCGTCATGGCCGCCTACCTGCTCGGCATCATCGGTGTCGGCCTGTGGGGCAGACGCCGTGCCGCCTCCAAGAGCGACTTCCTGGTCGCCGGCCGCCGGCTCGGCCCGCTCATGTACACCGGCACCATGGCCGCCGTCGTCCTCGGCGGCGCCTCCACCATCGGCGGTGTGCGCCTCGGCTACACGTACGGCGTCTCGGGTGCCGCCATGGTCGGCGCCATCGGCCTCGGACTGCTGGCGCTGAGCGTGTTCTTCTCGGCCCGTATCTCGCGGCTGCGCGTCTACACGGTCGCCGAGATGCTGTCGCTGCGCTACGGCGACGCCGCGAGCGTGATCTCGGGCGTCGTCATGTGGATCTACACGCTGATGCTGGCGGTGACCTCGACGATCGCGTACGCCAGTGTCTTCGACGTCCTCTTCGACGTGCCGCGCTGGGTCGCGGTGGTCGTCGGCGGCACGATCGTCGTCGGCTACTCGGCGCTCGGCGGCATGTGGTCCATCACGCTCACCGACATGGTGCAGTTCGTCGTGAAGAGCGTGGGCGTGCTCGTGCTGCTGCTGCCGATCGCGGTGGTGAAGGCGGGCGGCTTCGGCGCCATGGCCGACCGGCTGCCGGGCGGCTACTTCTCCCTCACCTCCATCGGCGGGCAGACCATCGTCACCTTCGTGCTGATCTACACCTTCGGCATGCTGATCGGGCAGGACATCTGGCAGCGCGTCTTCACTGCCCGCAGCGACCGGGTCGCCGCCTGGGGCGGCACCGTCGCAGGCGTCTACTGCCTGGTGTACGCCCTGGCCGGCGCGTTCATCGGCATGGCGACCAAGACCCTGTACCCGAACCTGACCGCCGCCGACCAGGCGTTCGCCACCATCGTCAAGCACGCCCTGCCGACCGGTGTCCGCGGACTGGTCCTCGCCGCCGCCCTGTCCGCGATGATGTCCACCGCCAGCGGCGCCCTGATCGCCTCCGCCACCGTGGCCAACCAGGACATCTGGGCCCGGCTGCGCCGCCGTACGGCATCGGGGGACCACGACGAGATCGGCTCCAACCGGCTCGCCATCGCGGTCCTCGGCGTGGTCGCCATGGCGATCGCCTGTGTCCTCGGGGACGTCATCGAGGCGCTCACCGTCGCCTACAACCTGCTCGTCGGTGGCCTGCTGGTGCCGATCCTCGGCGGCCTGGTCTGGCGGCGCGGCAACCTGCCGGGCGCGCTGACCGCGATGGTCGCGGGCGGTACGACGGTGATCGTCCTCATGGTGACCGACGGTCTCCTCGCCAACGAGCCCATCTACTACGGCCTCCTCGCCAGCCTCGTCGCCTACGTCGCCGTCAGCCTGGTGACCCGGCCGACCGACGAGACGATCCTGGAGACCTGGCGCCGCCGCCTGGCGGGCGAGCCGGCACCGGCACCGGCACCGGCCGCCACAGGCCCGGAACTCAGCGCGGCCTGACCCCCCCACCACCCGATCGCACCCGCACTCGCATGTGCCGTATGCCATGGAAAGGTCCTCAATGCCCACCGTCAGCACGGAAGAACTCCGTCTGCGCCGCGAACTCGCCGCCGTCTACCGCCTGGTGGCCCACTTCCGGATGACCGATCTCATCTTCACGCACATCTCGGTGCGGCTCCCCGGGCCGGAGCACCACTTCCTGATCAACCCCTACGGGCTGCTCTTCGAGGAGGTCACCGCCTCGAACCTGGTGAAGATCGATCTGTCCGGCCACCCCGTCGAGGAGACTCCGCACCCCGTCAACCCCGCCGGTTTCGTCATCCACAGTGCGATCCACGCGGCCCGCCCCGACGCCCGGTGCGTGCTGCACACCCACACCAGGGCGGGATGCGCGGTCGCCGCCCAGGAGGAGGGTCTGCTCCCGCTCAACCAGATCTCCATGGAGTTCTACGGCAGGCTCGGCTACCACTCCTACGAGGGCGTCGCCCTCAACCTCGCCGAGCAGCGGCGGCTGGTCGCCGACCTCGGCGGCCACCCGGCGATGATCCTGCGCAACCACGGCCTGCTGACCGTCGGGGAGACCCCCGCGCAGGCGTTTCTCCGCATGTACTACCTGGACAGGGCCTGCGAGATCCAGACCACCGCTGCCGCCGGGGGCGCGAAGCTCGTCCTTCCCGATCCCGAGACCTGCGAGCTCACCGCCCGCCAACTGACCGGCGAGACCCACGACTCCGACCTCCAGGACGACAAGGCCTACGACCTCGCCTGGTCGGCGCTGCTCCGGCTCGTCGACCGCATCGCCCCCGACTACAAGGACTGACGGGTTCGAGCGCGAGTTCGATTCCTGTCACCCGCTCCATGGAGAAGGCCCAGGTCGCAGACCCGGGCCTTTTCGTTGTGCGGGGTGATCTGTTGTCGCGTGTGGGGTGCTGTCCTCGCTGTCGCGGTGGACGACGGCAACGGCCGTTCAGCTGTGGATCAGCTGGAGGGGCAGGTCGATCGCCGTGTAGGCGAGCAGTGCACAGGGCAACGCCAGTGCCAGGGAGTGGACTCGCTCCCGGTTCGCGCGGGCCATGAGCAGCGGAACAAGGGTGAACGCCGCGAAGCAGGTCCAGGCTTGCGGCGCATGGTGAAGGTCCCATGCGGCCATGAGCGCCTCACTGCCGAAGAGTCCGCCGAATGCCGCCAAGCCGACGATACGGCGCCGCGCGTCCCGGTCGCTTCGCCACCAGTGTCCCGCGACACCGAACAGTGGCCCCGCGATGCATGCCATGCCGAGCCAGACGAGCGGGAAGAACAGGGAACCCATGCCGTCGCGGCCGAGCTCGGCGTAGGCGTAGTACCCCACGACGAGCCCGGCCTCCGCACCCAGGCCGCAGGCCACCGCGCGGGACAAGGTCCCCCGGTGGGCAAGCAGAGCTCCGGCGGCGAATGCGACGGTGGACCAGACGGCGCCGGAGTTGGCGAGTTGGTTCCATGCTCCCGGGAGCCATCCCTGAGCCAAGTTGGTGAGAACGCCGAACGCCAGCCCGCCGACCGCAGCTGCCGCTGTGGCGACCCGCGGGCCGGCGGCCTCGCCCGGTGACGTCAGGTCCTCAGGGGTCATGGTCGTCGTCATGCCGGCCTCCGCGATCACGCTGGTGTCTGACGTACCTCTGGTGTGCCCCGGCACACTATACATAACATGTATACGCGCAGTGTATAGCTGTTGGGTCACGGGAGTCCCCCGGGCGTGTCGACTCCGAAGTCGCCTACGACCAGACGCCGTACGGGACGGCCTGAGCGCCGACGGGCACGCGCGTGCTCATCACACGACGAACGTCGTTGTGTCGGAAGGCCCGGGCGACGAGGTCCGAGTCCCGTCCAAGGGCTTGGGCGTCGTAGACGGCGGCACCGTCATCAGCGCCGTCCACGAGGATGAACCCCGACGTACCAATGACGGTTGGCGCATTGCCGGGCGTGCTGTACACGTAAGGTGACACGTCGGGTCCCGACGGCCCGCCGTCGCGAGTTCCCGCAACCTGTGGGGAAAAGCACCTCAGGTGACGTCGTGGACGTTGTGCTCAAGCAGGTCGCTTGCGTGCCGGGCGATGGCCCGGTAGTCGGCGTCGTCGTGGAGAACAGCCAGGCTGTGGTGGGCGGCGGTGGCGGCGACGACGAGGTCCACCGCCGAGGCGCTGCGATGCTCCCCGGCCTGGGCCATACGGTGTTGCACCGCGCTGATCCAACGCCCTGCGTTCTTCGGCACCGCCACGTCGGGGTAGAGGTCGGTGAACATTTCCGCGATCTCGTCGTACTCACGGCTGGTTCGGGCGCGGGCGACCGTGCCGGCACGGCGAATCCGCGCAGGTCGGCGGCTACCTGACTCCCCAAGCGCCGTCGCTTCCCAAGCTGAGAGCGCGAGTTCGATTCTCGTCACCCGCTCCAGCGCCCCCCAGGTCGTGGACCTGGGGGGCTTGTTCGTTGACTTGTGCTGCGAGGCCGTGGCGGTTGTGGTCGTCTCGTCCTGCCCGGTGGGCATCTGTCCCTCGATGTCGAGGTGCTTCTGGATCGGCGCGGGCTTCGACGGGGAGTTGTCCGCACTGGTCGTCGTGTGCCGAGGGCGGAGCGGTTCGACGACGTGTGTCGGTGTCCCCTCGCGTCCTCGGTCGCGGCGAGGTCGATCACGCTCTGCGGCTTGGCGGAGGACGGGGGGCGATGCCCGCCTCGTCGGTCGGGGAGAGCTTGCCGCGCTGGTCCATGTGGTAGCCGGTGACGGTGGAGGTCCCGATGTTGCCGCCGTTGGTCATGGCGACGCTCATGACCATGTTCCGTTCACCGCCGCGTCTGCTGCGATCGCAGTAGACGCGAATGTCTGCGTACGACCAACGACCGGCCACCGGAGCCGTGCGAGCGTGGGGCTTCACCGCGATTCCAGTACCTGTGCGAGAACAACTGCCTCGACGACGAACTGGATTGTCATGCGCATGAGGATCATGTCGGGAAGCAGAACCCTTGTCACGCTGCTGCTCCTGCTGGGCTGGGCCGCCCTGCTGTCGCCGGCGCAGGCCGCCCCGTCCGTCCCTTCCCCACCCGCTCCCGAACGCATCCGGGCCGCGGAGCTGCCCCTGCCGCCGACCGCCCCCTCCGACGAGGCCGGGTCCTGCACCCGGGCCGTCAACTCCCGTGGCACCGGCTGCATCTCGGCCGACTGGAACGCCCTGCAGAACGGCGGTTTCCTGTCGGACGGCCGTACCGTCACCGCCCGTGTGACCTTCGCCGGCGCCCCCGCCGCGCCCGACCCGGCGAGCGTCTACAGCGGAAGTCAGCTCGTCCTCGTGCGCACCGACGGGGCCACCTTCCCGGGCGGCGATCCCTGGAAGTGCCTGACCTGCGGCACACCGCCGGGCAACGAGCGGGGCATCAACGCCGACACCAGCTATCCCCAGCCGTTCGCCGACGGCAGACGGGTGCTGTACGGGACGAACATCGTCGACTGCGGCCCGTACCCGCTCGCCTCGCCGGCCTGCACACCGGCCCGCGTTCACGTCTATCCGATCCGCTGGAACACCTCGGCCGACGGATCCGGACCGGGCGGTTCCATCCGGGAGCTGCGGCTGCACCCGGACCAGGTGCACCTCGGTTTCAACAGCGTCTCCGTCACCGGCGGACGTCTGGACCAGTACGGCTACTTCGGCCGGCTGCGCTTCGACCCGTCCCCGAGGACCGGTGCGCCGCTCGTCCCCCGCTACGAGGTGGAGAAGGTGACGCGGCTGTTCGACGCGTCCCCCGGCGCGCAGCCGGTGCACGTCGACCCGCGCCACCCGTCGAGGCTGGTCTTCGACCCCTCGCTGCCCGGCGTCGGTGAGTTCCGCGGCTTCTCCGAGAACGGCAGGGAAGCGTTTTACGTCGGTTATCCGGTCGAGTCGTCCAACATCGACCTGATGGCCGTCGATCTGCGCACCGGCAGGGTCCGCCGGATGACCGCCGACCCCGGGTACGCCGATCCTGTGGACGCCTCCCCGGACGACCGGTGGATCGTGGCCCTGGACACCCGCGGAACGGACCGCATGACGTTCGTCTCCGGTATGACCGGCATCCCGGCGATCACCGACCTGCTGTCCACCTCCGTGGTCTCCTCCGTGCGCAACAACGGCCAGCGGCGCTTCTTCCAGCCGTACCTGATCGACCGTCACGGTGACCGGGGCTCCTATCGGGGCCAGCGGCTCAACTACGCGAACACGTCGCCCGACTGGAACTCCGGCGCCGACCCGCGCTGGTCCCCGGACGGCACGGCGGTCGCCTACTACGAGCGGCTGGTCTCGGCCCCCTCGTGCGGCGGGGCGAACCCGCTGCCGTGCCCGGTGTCCACCGAGCCCGGCGGCCGGCGGACCCGGCTGATGATCGCCCACCTGGTGGATCGCGAGCCGGTGCGCCGGAGGCCGGTCGAGCCGGTGTCCGACCGGGTGCCGTGGGGCACGCCGTACGTCCCCGGCACCGCGGCCCCGCAGCGGCCCTACCCGCCGCAGGGGTCGTACACCCTGCGCGGCAAGGCATCCGGCAGCGCCCGGGTCGACATCCTCTGGGACGATGCGAAGACCGCCGTGAAGACGGTGTCCGTGCGCTACACCCGCTGCTCCGAAGACGGCAGCACCTTCCTCGACGGCTCCGAGAGCGTGACCCGCACCGGCGCCAGCCCCACCCTGACCACCCTCGACTGGTACTCGGACCTTGTGAAGACCGCGCGCGGCGGCAAGGTGCTGGCCACCAAGAAGACCGGTACCGACGGCTTCCACCTGACGATCGACCTCTGGCAGACCCTCTTCCAGGCGACCGGCACCCTCACCACGACGGTCGGCGGACAGGCCTACACCCAGCCCGCCAACGGGACCTGAACGGGAGCCGCCATGCCGACCGGTTCCGTGGGGTACGCCGTACTCCTCCGGCGACCCGGACCTCACCCGCACCGACTACAGCGACGACGGGGCGACCCTCCTCCACGGCACCGAAAGCGTCGAGAACGCCGGCACACCGTACGGCACCACCCGTGTCCTGCTCCTGACCGCCTCCTGACCGCCTCCTGACCGCATCGGACGGTCGTCTCTGCTGCGATCGCAGTAGAGGCAATCGTCTGCGGTCGCCCGACGACGGGAGACCGGAGCGATGCGAGCGTGAGAGGGGGCCGGGATGGC
Organism: Streptomyces sp. NPDC101234; assembly: GCF_044767525.1. Taxonomy (NCBI): domain Bacteria; kingdom Bacillati; phylum Actinomycetota; class Actinomycetes; order Kitasatosporales; family Streptomycetaceae; genus Streptomyces; species Streptomyces sp. NPDC101234. Next base: position 349,414 of record NZ_JBIWOA010000002.1, read on the forward strand.
CGGCCCGATCATGTGCGGTGTCCCTGGAAAGGCTCGTCGATGTCCCCTCTAGCCCGCTGGTGCCACCGGCACCGGCTCGCCGTCGTCCTGGTCTGGGTGGGCCTTCTGATCGGTCTGGGGGCCGGGGTCGGTGCGGTCGGCAGTGCGTTCGGCAACAGCCAGACCTCGCAGAACACCGACTCGGCCAAGGCGACCGCCCTGCTGCAACACGCCTCGGACAGCGCGGCGGGCAAGAACGGCCGGGTCGTCTGGCAGCCGAAGGACGGCAAGGTCACCGCGTCGGCGGTCGAGCGGGCGATGACCGACGTGCTGGGGCGGATCGCCCACGCGCCGGGTGTCGCCTCCGTGACCAGCCCTTACACGTCCGTCGGCAAGGCGCAGGTCAGCAAGGACGGCAGGACGGCCTACGCCACGGTGTCCTTCGACCGGGACGTGTCGGACGCCCGGATCGAGCAGGTGAGGACGCTGGCGACCGCGCCGGAGTCGGCGAGCCTGCGTATCGCCCTGAACGGGCAGGCGTTCACCGTCAACCCCGCGCCCAATCCGGTCGCCGACGCCATGGGCATCGCGCTCGCCTTCGTCGTGCTGCTGTTCGCCTTCCGCGCGGTGTGGGTCGCGGTGCTGCCCATCGTCACGGCCGTCGTCGGCGTCGGCACCTCCGCCGTCGCGGTGATCCTGCTCAGCCACGTCATCCCCCTGTCCAGCACGACGCTCACCCTCGGTTCGCTGATCGGCCTGGGCGTGGGCATCGACTACGCCCTGTTCATCGTCAACCGGCACCGCGCCAACCTGACGGCGGGCATGGACGTCGCGGACTCCACGGCCAAGGCTCTCAACACCTCAGGCCGGGCTGTGGTGTTCGCCGGGCTGACCGTCGTCGTCGCGCTGCTCGGCATGCTCACCCTGAACGTCGGCATCATCAACGGGATGGCCGTCGGCGCGGCCGTCACCGTCGTACTGACCGTGCTGGCGGCCATCACCCTGCTGCCGGCGCTGCTCGGCATGATCGGACCGCGGGTCCTGGGCCGCAGGGCACGCCGTGCTCCCGTGGACGGCGGGAGCGGGCCGGGGCTGTGGGGCCGCTGGGCGGCGCGGGTCCAGGCTCGTCCAAAGGCCCTCGGCCTGGTCGCGCTCGCCGTGCTGGCGGCCCTGGCGCTGCCGACCCTGTCCCTGCGCCTGGGCGCCTCCGACGACGGCAACCTGCCCACGACCTCGACCAACCGGCAGGCGTACGACATGATCGCGGACGGTTTCGGGCCCGGCTTCAACGGCCCGCTCGTCCTCGCCGTCCAGGCCCCCGCTGCCGCCGACAGGGCGGCCGAGACAAAGCTGGTCACCGCCCTCCAGCAGGTCGACGGCGTCGCCGGTGCCACCGCGGCGCCCATGAAGGCGGGGCAGACGGTCGGTGTGATCTCCGTGGTCCCGACGACCTCCCCGCAGTCGGCCGCCACCTCCGGCCTGATCGACCGCCTGCGCGACGACGTGATCCCGCGGGCGGAGCAGGGCACGTCCATGAAGGTCTACGTGGGCGGTCTCACCGCGAGCAACGACGACTTCGCGTCCGTGCTGATGGGCAAGCTCCCGCTGTTCGTGCTGGTGATCGCCGCGCTCGGTTTCCTGCTGCTGACCGTCGCCTTCCGCAGCCTGCTCATCCCCGCCGTGGGCGCCGTGCTCAACATCCTCAGCATCGGGGTGGCCTTCGGCGCGATCGTCGTCGTCTTCCAGTACGGCTACGGCGCCTCGCTCCTCGGGCTCGGCGCCGCCGGACCGATCGAGTCGTTCGTGCCCATCCTGGTCGTCGGCATCATGTTCGGCCTCTCCATGGACTACCAGGTCTTCCTGGTCAGCCGGATGCGCGAGGAATGGGCCCACACCGGTGACAGCCGCCGGGCCGTGCGGGTCGGGCAGGCCGAGACGGGCAAGGTGATCGTGGTCGCCGCCACCATCATGTTCTGCGTCTTCGGCTCCTTCGTCTTCGGCGGCATGCGGGTGATCTCCGAGTTCGGGGTCAGCCTCGCCGTCGCGGTCGCCCTGGACGCGCTGCTGATCCGGATGGTCGTCGTCCCCGCGCTCATGCACCTGTGCGGGCGGGCCAACTGGTGGCTGCCGCGCGGGCTGGACAAGGCGTTGCCGCGCGTGTCCGTGGAAGGACCGCCGGACGAGCCGGAGCGGCCGCGGCACCCGGCGCGGGAGCCGCAGCCCGCCGGACTGGCCGACTGAGACCGGCGCACACGACTGAGACCGACGCACACGCGGGTCGGCGGCAGGCCCGGAGCGGACCCGGCCCGTCGTCGGCCCGCGCTCCGTACATTGTGGAAATGCAGGTGACAGAGATGAGGCGGTGGCTCGCCCGGCACGCCCGGATCAGGGACGCGCTCCCCTCGGTGGTGCTGATCGTCATCGCGGTGGCCGCGACCGCCGCGGGAGACTCCGGCTGGCACGCGCCCCGGGTGGCGGGGGTGGCCTGGACGGCGCTGACCTGTGTCCCCCTCGTGTTCCGGAGCCGTTGGCCGCTGCCCGTCGCCGTGCTCACCCTGGCGGTCGATCTGGCGGTCATGGCCCTCGCCCCGGATCACGCCCTCACCCCGGCGGCGAGCCTCGTCGCCCTGTACACGCTCGCCACCCGCAGCGACCGGCGCACCGCCTGGACGGTCGCAGTCATCGCCGCGGCCGCGATCACGGGGGTCTACGCCGCGACCCACCAGGAGCCGCTCCTCGTGGGAACCAGCCTGCTCCGGTTCGACTTCGCGATCGCGGCCACCGCCCTGGGTGACGCCGTCCGCAGCCGCCGCCGGCACCTCGCACTGGCCGAGGCGCGCGCGGAGAACGCCGAGCGCACCCGGGAGGAGGAAGCCCGGCGCCGGGTCACCGAGGAGCGCGTACGCATCGCCCGCGAACTGCACGACGTGGTCGCCCACCACATCACGCTGGTCAACGCCCAGGCGGGCGTCGCACACCACCTCATGCGCACCGACCCGGACCGGGCGTACGAGGCACTGGCCCACATCAAGGACAACAGTCGCGCCGCCCTCGACGAACTGCGGACCACCGTCGGTCTGCTGCGCCAGCCCGACGACGCACCCGACTCCCGGGCCCCCGTCCCCAGCCTGGCCGACCTCGACTCCCTGGTCGGCGGCGTCCGCGGCGGCGGTCTGTCCGTGACGGTGACGTCCACGGGCGTACGCCGGTCCCTGGCGCCCTCCGTCGAGCTGACCGCCTACCGCATCATCCAGGAAGCCCTCACCAACACCCACAAACACGCCGCCGCGGCACACGCCGAGGTGACTCTGGACTACGGTGCCACGACCCTGCGCGTCACCGTCACGGACGACGGCGCGCCCCACGCGGCCGGCGGGCCGGGCAGCGGGCACGGCCTGATCGGCATGCGCGAGCGCGCCACCGCCATCGGAGGAACCGTCACCGCCGGCGCACGGCGCGAAGGCGGCTTCCAGGTCGTCGCCGAACTGCCGCATTCTCCCGCCCCCACCAGCGTCTGACCCACCCGTGAGGAAGAGCCGCCCATGACCATTCGCGTCCTGCTCGCCGACGACCAGGCCCTGCTGCGCGGCACCTTCCGGCTGCTCATCGACGCGCAACCGGACATGGAGGTCGTCGCAGAGGCCTCCGACGGCCACGAAGCCGTGCGACTGGCCCGGTCCGAGCGGGCCGACGTCGTGGTGATGGACATCCGGATGCCCGGGGTCGACGGCATCGAAGCCACCCGGCTCATCGGGCGGGACGAGGACCTGGCCGGAGTGAAGGTGCTCGTCCTCACCACCTTCGAGGTCGACGAGTTCGTCGTCGAAGCGCTCCGAGCGGGTGCGAGCGGGTTCCTCGGCAAGGGCATCGAGCCCGCTCAGCTCCTCGACGCCATCCGGCTCGTCGCGGCGGACGAGGCGCTGCTGTCCCCCGTCGCGACCAAGAAACTGATCGCCCGTTTCCTCGCCCAGCCGTCTCCCGGCGGGCTCTCCGACCCCGGCCGCCTGGCCACCCTCACCCCGCGGGAGCGTGAGGTGATGACCCTCGTGGCCACCGGCCTGTCCAACGGCGAGATCGCCGAACGCCTCTTCGTCACCCCTGTCACCGTCAAGACCCACGCCAACCGGGCCATGGCCAAACTCGGCGCCCGCGACCGCGCCCAACTCGTCGTCATCGCCTACGAAAGCGGTCTGGTCCGCGCCGGAAAGACGCAACCCTGAACCCCGTGATCGCCGAGGCCACGGTGAGGACGCATCGGCTGCTCCTGCCGGCCGAGCTCGATGCGGAAGCGGCGTCCGGGCGTCACGGCAGGGGCAGTTCCGTCCAGATGGTCTTTCCTTCGCCGGTGTAACGGGTGCCCCACCGTTCGGTGAGCTGGGCGACGAGGAAGAGACCGCGGCCGCCCTCGTCCTCGCTCCTCGCGCGGCGCAGCCGGGGCAGCGTGCTGCTGCCGTCCGAGACCTCGCAGATGAGGGCGCGATCGCGGAGCAGCCGTAGCCGGAGCGGGCCGACGGCGTGCCGGATGGCGTTGGTCACCAGCTCGCTGGCGACCAGTTCGGTGGCGAAGGCCAGCTCGTCCAGCCCCCAGGCGGTGAGCTGGGCGGTGACCGCCGCACGGGAGCGGGAGACGACCGCCGGATCACTGGGCAGGTCCCACTGGGCGACCTGATCGGAGCCCATCACGCGCGTGCGGGCGACGAGCAGGGCGACGTCGTCGGCCGGCCGGGCCGGGAGCAGCGCGTCCAGGACCGCCTCGCAGGTGTCCTCCGGTTCCCGGCCGGCGCTTGCCAGGACGGCGCGGAGCTTGTGCAGGCCGGCGTCGATGTCACGGCACCGGTCCTCGACCAGACCGTCGGTGTAGAGAACCAGTTGGCTGCCCTCGGCCAGCTCCAGTTCGGCGGTCCCGAACGGCATGCCGCCGAGCCCCAGCGGCGGCCCCGAGGGCAGGTCCACGAACTCCACCGACCCGTCGGGTCCGACCACCGCGGGCTGGGGGTGCCCGGCACGGGCGAGGGTGCACCTCCGGGACACCGGGTCGTACACGGCGTACAGGCAGGTCGCGCCGACGATTCCAGGGTCCGGGTGACCGGGCTCCACCGACCATGGCTCAGCCGGGTCGAGGCCACCGACCAGGTCGTCCAGCTGGGTGAGGAGCTCGTCGGGCTGCAGCTCCAGGGCGGAGAAGTTGTGCACGGCGGTGCGCAGCCGGCCCATGGTGGCGGCGGCGTGCAGACCGTGGCCGACCACGTCGCCGACGACGAGTGCCACCCGGGCGCCGGACAGCGGGATGATGTCGAACCAGTCGCCGCCCACTCCGGCCTGCGCGGGCAGATACCGGTAGGCGGCCTCGACGGCGTTCTGCTCGGGCCGCCCGCGGGGCAGCAGGCTGCGCTGCAGCGCCAGGGCGGTGTTGTGCTCACGCGTGTACCGGCGGGCGTTGTCGATACAGATCGCGGCCCGGCCGACCAGTTCCTGGGCCAGGGACAGGTCGTCGTCCTCGAAGGGGGCGGGTTTCTCGGAGCGGTAGAAGCTCGCCACGCCGAGGATCGTGCCGCGGGCCCGCAGGGGTACCGTGATCAGGGAGTGGATGCCCACCGTGAGTGCCCGCCCGAACCGTGCCGGTTCCTGGGCGATCCAGCCCTCGGCGTCGGCCAGGACGGGTTCGAGTACGGGTTGTCCGGTCTCCAGGCAGCGGGCCTGTGGGGTGGACGGCACGTACTGGACGGGGTCGCCGACGCCGTACACCGGCAGTTCCTCGCGCACGGTGCCCAGCGCGACCCGGCGCAGCGGCGTCTGCCCGCCGAGCGGCTCGGGCTCGTCACCGAGCAGCACGGAGTCGGGCAGGTCGACGACCACCAGATCGGCGAACCGGGGGACGGTCACCTCCGCCAGTTCCTCCGCGGTGCGGGTGACGTGCAGGGTGGTTCCGATGCACACGCTGGCGTCGTGCAGCAGTTCCAGACGCTTGCGGGCCAGCACGGCGAGCCTGCCGACGCCGGGCTCGCCGACGAGCAGCACCCAGCCGTCGGCCGAGCCGGAGTCACTGCCGTTCCCCTCGGTTCCGGCCCGGGGCCGGGGTTGCGGGCCGGCCACGGTGAGGGCGGGCGAAGCCGCTGCCGCCGCCGGGGGCGGTGGCCCGACCACACGTGGGAGTACTCGGACGTGCCGCCTCGGCACCGAGGAGGGCCTCGCCGGCACGGCGGTCAGGGGCGTCGGCCGCCCCGACTCGGTCGGCGCGGTGAGTCCGGCATGGCGCAGGCTCGGACCGCCCAGGAGCCGGACCTCGACGACCGCGCCCGTCTCACCTGCCGCTCCCGTGACCGCGTGGCGCAGCAGCGTGGCTTCCCGCCCGCCGGAAAGGGCCACCGTGTCGAGGGTGCGCTGCGGTGCGGCGAGGAGCTCCTCGGCCTTCTCACGCAGCACGGCCAGGTCGATCCGGCCGAGGCGGCCGTTCTCGGGCCCGGAACTCGAGAGTGCACGCGGGGCGTGCCGTGGCCGGCCACCGGAGCCATCCGTGTCGCGGCAGGCCCGCCGATACGCGGCGAGCAGTGCCCGTTCCCGCTCCGTGGCCTGTTCCAACAGCCGGGTCTCGATGTCGCGGGCGGCCTCCCGCACCAGTCGCAGCATGGCGGGGTCGCCGTCGCCGCGCAGACAGGTGAGGTCGAGGACCGCCTCGATGCGCCCGCTGAGGAGGTCGCGGATGGGCGCACCCGCGCAGCTGAACGGCTGCAGGCAGTCGGAGAAGTGCTCACGGCCGGCGAGATAGATCGGGCCCCGCCCGGCCAGTGCCGTGCCGACACCGTTGGTGCCCGCGACCCGTTCCGAAGCGTCGAAACCAGGGGCGAAGTTGATTTCGTCGAGGCGCTGGAGCAGCTGACGCCCACCGCCGTGCCGCTGGACCATGCGGGCCTGCGCGTCACAGAGCGCGACCGTCATGCTCATGTTGGAGAAGGACGCGGTCAGATCCTTGAGCACCGGCTCGATCGCACGCATGAGACGGTCGTCCAGCTCCAGGCCAGGCGTGTACGGCAGCAGCACGTCGTGCGGCTCGACCCCTTCTGACCTGCATCGCTTCCAGGATTCGAGGATCGGACCGCGTACGTCTCTTTCGACCTGCGCACCGGACAGAAAGCGCTCATGAGCGTCAACGAGTCCGCCGATGCGGTCCCAGGCGACCGACACCCTGCTCACTTCCCTTGCCTGGAGGCCCCCGTCACCGGGTCACCGCCTGTCAGGCCGCTCCGGGGAGGCTCTCCCGCTGCAGGTCTATTATCGCGCGAAATACGCACTATCACATGAAAATCCCGCGGATCCGGACGTGCTGCCGGTTTACGAAGATCGATTCGCGGTGGTGACCCCGCGCAAGATGGAGCAACGGGAAGAAATGTCCCCGCCGTTCGATCTCATCGCCATGACACACGCGGGAAGTCGGCGAATATTCGGCGAATATGACGTCATCGGACGAACCCGGGCAGTGCGCCTGACGTGAGCGCAGCGACCGACCAGGCCGGTTCGCTGATCTGCGCAGTCGGCAAGACCTGTGCGGCCGCTCCTCGGTCCGGGTCTGTCGAGGCCGGCATCCCGGCGGCGGAGGCCGAGGCCCTCGTCGCCGACCTTCGGATCACCGCCGCCACCCACCCCGACGACACCCGCCTCGCCGCCCCCGTCGACCGGCTGCTGCACACCAGCCCCCGCTTCGCCCACCTGTGGTCCAACGGCACCGCGGGCCTGCACGTCGGCGACCGCAAGACCGTCGAGCATCCCGCGTGCCCACAAGGACGGAGAACAGGGAGTCAGCCGGTGGCCTTGGCGGCCTCGATGATGAGGTCGGCCACGGCGTCGGGCTGCGAGATGGCTACCGCGTGCGACGCCTCCATACGTACGACGTGCGATCCGGCGCGCTCGGCCATGAACTCCTGCGCCTGGCCGGGGATGGCGTTGTTCTGAGTCGCGATCACTGCCCACGACGGGAGCGTGCGCCAGGCCGGCCGACCGGACAGCTCCGCCGTCAGGGCCTGCACGCGCACCGAGCGCTGGGTGACCGCGAGGACGTCGGTGACTTCGGCAGGCAGGTCACCGGCGATGACGTCCCGGTAGTGCTCGGGCAGGATGCGCAGCTCCGGTTCGCCCTCGTACTCGGTGGCGATGGTCGTGTCCGGGCCCATCTTGGCGCCCGGGAAGCGAGAGGCGTTCTCCAGGCAGCTCTCGCCCTCGTCGGGCTGGAAGGCGGCCACGTAGACCAGGGCCTCGACGTTCGACGCGTCGCGGGCGGCGCGGGTGATGATCGCACCGGCGTAGGAGTGGCCGACCAGCACGACCGGGCCGTCCACGGTCTTGGCGACGGTGGCCGCGTACTGGGCGTCGGACTCCAGGCCGCGGAGCGGGTTCGAGACGGCGAGGGTGGTGTAGCCCTGTGTCTGGAGCTTGGCGATGACGCCCTTCCACATGCCGGAGTCACCGAAGGCGCCGTGGACGAGAACAATCGTGGGGGTGGTGCTCATGGGGTCCGTACCTCTCGGGAAGAATGATCGGTCTTTCTACGAGAAAGACTAGTCGTTCTCTCTAGATGGGGCAACGTGATGAGGGCGACCGTCCAGAACGACTGGTCTTTCTTTACGATGGGTGTATGACGACTGCCTCGGAGCTCCACCCCAAGGACCGGCTGCTGCGCACCGCGTCCCGCCTGTTCTACGCGGAGGGCATCCACGCTGTCGGGGTCGAACGCCTCATCACCGAGGCCCAGGTCACGCGCGCCACCTTCTATCGGCACTACCCCAGCAAGGACGACCTGGTCTCCGCTTACCTCACGACGACCGCCGACGGGATACGCGACGCTGTCGGCCGTGCGCGAGACGGCAAGTCGCCACGCGAGGCGATTCGTGCGGTGATGGCCGTCCTGGGCGACGCGACCCTCGAAGACGGCTTCCGCGGTTGCCAGTTCCTCAACGCGGCCGCCGAGTACCCCGACCGCACCCATCCGGTGCGCGCGGTCATCGACGACCAACGCACCTGGCTGTTCGAGGTGTTCCGCGAACTCTCCACCGACCTGGGCCATGCGGACCCCGAGCACGCCGCACGCGTACTCGTCCTGCTGCACGACGGCGCGTTCCAGGCAGCAGAACTCGGCGACCCCGCGGTCGTCCGCGAAACACTGCGCCGAGCTGTCGACGAGGTGTTCCCCGCCGAGGGGGTCTGACCGGGACACCGGTGTTGGTCGAAGTGGCCCCGCCGGGCGTGCGCACCACCCTGTTCGGCCGGCGGGACAGCGAACAGGCCGTGCCGCTGGAGGAGTTCCTCGACGAGACCCTGGCTCTGTGGGGTCACATCATGGACGACCGTGAACGGGGCCGCCTCGGTGAAGTTCTCGCCGAAGAGCCGTATGGGTCGGCCGCTGGTGGTTCCCGTGCCCAGAGCGTGCCCACAGGAACGGGCGACCACGGTCAGCAGCGGTGTGGGCGAGCCCGCGCGATCGTGCCGGCGCGGCGAATCCGCGCAGGTCGGCGGCCACCTGACTCCCCGAGTACCGTCGCTTCCGTTTGTTGCCCAGGCCGGTGCAGGGTTCGCGCACCACAACCGCCCGGCCGGCTTCCGCTGCACTCCTCCTTGTGGTGCGCGGCGTTGGCCTCGTGTTTCTTCGCACACTCCGCCCGCACCACCTCGTCCAGCCCGCCCGCCTTGAAGTCATCGGGGTCCCTCCCGGAACCGGGCCAGAGCGATGCCGTGGTGGTGATCAAATCGTTGCCGCACCGCGTACAACCGCGAACAGCCCTCCCTGGTCGGACAGTTGGGTCTCTGAGGATGAACCTCTGGCCGTTGCGCCCATGTGCTCGGTCCAGGCTGCAGGGGGAAGGACGGGCTCGAAGATGGGGAAGACGATGTGGAGCGCGGTGGTGGCCGGTGGAGCGGCAATCGTGTTCACAGGGGTGGCCGCGGTGCCGGCCGGGGCGGCGGAGGGCGGGGTCTCCTTCAGCCGGGTCACGGTGAACGGCGGGAAGCCGATCGTGATCGGGGTCAAGGAGGAGGTCGAGGTGCCGGCGGCCTTCCGGATGACGACCACGCTCAAATACGACTACGGGCCAACGGTGCTCCCCTACCGCGGGAGGCTCGACTCGGGGGACAGACTGTACAGCGCCGTCATCACCAGCGACTGCAAGGTCGTGGACAGGGCGAAGGGAATCTGCGACTTCGACGAATGGCTGTACATCGACCCGCGGCACGTCGACTTCGGGAACGAGGACGCCGGCACCTGGAAAACCGCCGCTCAGGTCTTTCTCGCCGGTGACGCCCAGGACACCGACGACATGAACCTCCCGTTGCAGGTCAAGCGGGCCACACGCGTCACCGTCGACGCCGCGCCGGAGCCGGTCGCGGCAGGGAAGACGATCACCGTGACCGGACGGGTCACACGGGCGAACTGGGACACCCACACGTACCAGGGGTACGCGGGCCGCACGGTGAGCCTGCAGTTCAAGGCGGCGGGCGCGCCCTCGTACACGACGGTCAAGAAGGTGACGTCGAGTGGTACGGGGGCGCTCAGGACCACGGTGAAGGCCACCGGGCCGGGGACGTGGCGGTGGACGTACTACGGGAACTCCACCTCTGGGGCGAAGTCGTCGACCGGGGACTACGTCGCCGTGCGGTAGGCGACGTGCGCGGACCGCCTCCCCTCGCGGAAGCGTCACCACAGTGCGTGGCGCGGAACCCTGAGAGCGTTGCACAGGCAGGCAGGCAGGCCAGGCAGGCCAGGCGGCGCTCTCAGCAACGGGAGCTCCGGCCAGGCGTGCCGGAACCGTGCCAGGTCGTGCGGGGAACACCGGGCGTGCGGGGCGTCTGTGCATGCGAGCGCCGTGCGCCCTGACGGCGCCTTGGCTCAGACCTTCTCGGAACTGACACGTGGATGCCCGGTGGTGAGCAGCCTGATGTCTTCCACATCGGAGGTCAGGATCGTCACTCGGCCGGGATGCTGCAAGGCGGTCGCGCACAGCATGGCGTCGATCGCGTGCTTGTGGCCGTGCAGTCCCGCTGCACGCGGCAAAGTGGCGGCGGTGTGCGCGACGGCCTGGGCCACCGGCTCGACACCAAGTCGGGACAGCGTCCACTTCAGTGCGGCTTCGTCGATCTCCGGGTGGATCACCTCGACCAGCACCGCTGCCGAGGTGATCACGGGCAGGTCCGCGTCGCGAGCCGCCGTCAGCCACTCGTGGATCTCCCGGTCACGCTGTACGGCCTTCGCCAGCCCCTCGCTGTCCAGGACCAGGACACCGCTCACGCGACCGCCTCGGCACCTGAAGCACCGCCGGTCAGCCGGGCACGCTTGGCCGCCACGGCCTCGGGGCCGGCCGGGCCATGCGTCCTGTCGAGGTCCGCGATCAGCTCGTCCAGGTTGTCCCGCTCGATCTGCCGCTGGGCCGCCTTCTCCAGGTACGCCGAGACGCCCCGCTTGCCGACCCGCTCGCGGATCGCCTGCAGGGTTCCGGCGGTCAGCGTGACGGAGATGCCACTGGTGGGGCCGTCGCCGGGCGGGAAGTCAACGTCGTCATCAGCCACACCCCGATGATGCTATTGAAAATGGCATAGCGGGTGGCAAGCGCACTACGAGGCTCTGATCGGATGACCCGCGTCAGGCCCGCCACCGCGCTGCGGGCGCATAGTGGAACCGGAGAGGGGGCCCCGAAGGGAACGGGAGAGCGCCCGTGACCACACCAGCGATCGATTACCACACGCTGTTCGCCGCCACCCCCAGCCCATACCTGGTACTCGGCCCCGATCTCGTGATCCTCGACGTCAACGCGGCCTACTGCCGGGCGACCGGCCGCACGCGGGACGACCTCATCGGGCAGTACCTTTTCGAGGCATTCCCCGACAACCCGGCGGACCCCCATGCCGACGGGGTGAAGAACCTCAGTGCCTCCCTGCACCGGGTGCTGCTCGCGAAGCAGCCGGACACCATGGCGGTGCAGAAGTACGACATCCCGGTGCCCGACCGCCCCGGAGTATTCGAGGAACGCTGGTGGTCCCCGATCAACACCCCCGTGCTCGGGCCGGACGGACAGGTCGCGTGGATCATCCACCGGGTGGAGGACGTCACCGAATTCGTGCTCTCCCACAACATCCGCGCCCGGCCCGGTCAGGCACTCAGCGAACGCGAAGCCATGGAGGCCGAACTCTATGCGCGGACGCGGGAACTCCAACTGGTGATCGAGCAGGTACGCAAGGCCCACGCTCGGGAACGGAAGATCGCCGTCACCCTCCAAGAGGCGATGATGCAGTCGCCTGACCTGGACCGGCATCCGAACATCGCGGTGCGGTACCTGCCCGCGGCCAAAGGACTCAACGTGTGCGGCGACTGGTACGACGTCGTTGACCTGCCCGACGACCGCTTCGCCGTCGCGGTGGGCGACGTCGTCGGCCACGGCCTGGAGGCCGCCGCCGCCATGGGCATGCTCCGCAGCGCCCTGTCCGCCGCGGTCCGCGCCCTGCACGAGCCCGCCAGCGCCATGGAAGCGCTGGGCCTGTACTCCCGGTCGGTGGACGGTGCCTGCGCAACCACCGCCGTCAAAGCTGTCATCGACCCCCACGGTCGGCACATCACCTACAGCAGCGCCGGCCACCCCCCACCGGTCCTTGTCCGCCCCGACGGCACCGCCGTCCTGCTCGACCAGGCCACCGACCCACCCCTGGGAGCCCGCCCGAACCATGCCCCGCGCCCCCAGGCCACCGTGCCCTATGCATCCGGCGACACCCTCGTCCTCTACACCGACGGGCTCATCGAACGCCGCGAAGAGGACATAGACGTCGGCCTGCACCGACTCACCACCACCCTCACCGACAACCCACGGCTCAGCCCCGACCACCTGGCCGACGTCCTGCTGTCCCACCTGGGTGTCAGCGGCGGCGGACACGACGACATCGCTCTGATCATCGTCCGCCTGTAACCGCTGGGGCACCTGGCCACGACTTCAGCCAGGCCGTGAGGTCTCGGCCAAGGGCCCGGACCCCGCCGGTGAGCTGGGCGGCCGCATCTTCAAGGAGGTGGTCTCCCATTTCGGGTCGACGAGGATGAAGGCTGTCCCGCGTTCGGCGATCTCACCGATGACGCGGCCCTCGATGTGGGCATCGCCGAAGATCACGGTGGGTCGCTGTGGTTCGGTTCACTCCGCCTCCGACAGGTCGGTTCTCCGAGTCAGGGCGGTGATGCGATCGGCAACCGTGCCGGCACGCTCCGACCGCCGATGCGTCCTGAGACACCGGAATACATCCGTGAACTGCGAGCGGCCGTGGGTTCGGAGCAACGGCTGTGGATCCCGGGTGTCAACGCGGTCGTCGTCGACGAGTCGGGCCGAGTGCTCCTGCAGCGCCGGGCGGATGACGGGGCCCGGTCCGTGCTGAGCGGCATCCTGGACCCGGGCGAGGAACCGGCGGCCGGGCGGGCGACGGGTGGCACCGAGCAGGCGGGTGAGGAGCATGGCCTTACGGTCCAGGGGCCGAGCAACCCCGACCCAAGGCTGGGCGGGGTGCGCGTGTGGTGTGCAGAGATCAGGGTCGGCGGCGGAGACATGAGGCGTCCTGGGCCGCTGGACGACACCGGCCGAAGCCGACGGCGGGATTCGAACCCGCGTTACCCGCTGGGAAGGCGAAGTATCCGCAGCCTGCGCACCTGCACGACGAGGACGATAGCCCAACAGGCCGATGCCGGGCATCCGGTTTTGGGCCGCCCCGAGACACCTGCGCGGGCTGCTGTCACCCATTCAACCGGCATGTTGAATACATTCATATTGTGTCAGGTTCCGTAGCTTATCGGAGGCATGTCCGAATCGCCTTCGTTCGGGAGGAACCATGAAATCAGTCCTGCGCACCGGCCTCGCCGCCGTCGCCGCAACGCTGCTCATCGGCACCGCAACCGCGTTCACTGCGCCGAGCAACGCGAGTACGGCAGCGGTCGCATACCCAGCGAAGGCTGGGATCGCAACGCTGAACACGAATGTCAATCTGCCGAACGGAGTCTGGACCGACACCCCGCTCGAGGTCACCCTCCCCAAGGCCGGCACATACACACTCGACGCGGACGTCCGCGGGCGCCTCCAAGGCACTCCGGTCGTCAACACGTTCATCACCGCGCGGCTGTGGAACGTCAACTCCGGCGCCGAGGTGCCGCAGAGCGAGCGGCTCGTGTACCAGATCATCAACCTGAACCCGGGCCAGGCCGCGGCCGCCGGCAACCAGACCGCACCGATCAGCGAGCTGATCAGAGTCAGCGGGCCGACGACGATCCGGCTGCAGGCTCAACGGATCGACGCCGCCGGGGCCGCCAGCATTGCACAGATCTTCTCCGACAACTCCGGCTACACCTCGCTCCGCTTCGAGCGGGTCGGCTGCTGACGGCATCCCCCTCGGAGCGGTGTCGGTTGTCAAGTCCCGGTCGGAAGCCCATCCGGCCGGGGCTCGCGCGCTTCTGCAGCCGCTCTCCCAGGGAGAACGGCACCGGCACGGGGGCGCCTGCGGTGCGGCGTGCGATCAGGTCCTGCGGCAGCCGGAACGGACCTCGACACCCCACCGCCACAGTGGGATAGCGTGCACCCCCGTCCGGGACAGCGTGCTGGTGGCCGGCTCACGGGACCGGAGTCGGTCAGCGGGAGTATCCCTCCAGGTTCGGTTCTCGTCATCAGCTCCGGAGGGAGACCTCAGGGCAGTGGCCCGGGGGCTGTCTGTCGGCCGGTCCGGATCTGGGGGGCAGTTGAGCGGGACGCATTCGTCAGAGGCGCGCGATTACCCTGGCGCAGGTGGACCTGAACCTGCTGACCGCGCTTGACGCCCTGCTGGAAGAGAACAGCGTGCAGGCGGCGGCCGACCGCCTCCATCTGTCCGCGCCCGCTCTGAGCCGGGCGCTGACCAGGATCAGGCGGTCGACCGGGGACGACATCCTGGTCCGCACGGGGCGCACGATGACTCCCACGCCGCGGGCCGTGGCCATGCGTGACGAGGTGCGGGCCCTGGTGCAGCGCGCGAACGAACTACTCGGGCCCGCGCAGGAGTTGGACCTGGCCGCGCTGCGGCGGACGTTCACCGTCCAGGGGCACGACGCACTGATCGGGGCGCTGTACCCGGCGCTGCTCACCCGGGCCGCCGTCGAGGCGCCGGGTCTGCACCTGCGGTTCCTGCCCGAGCCGGCGGTGGACACCCCTGGCCTGGCGCGCGGGCACGTCGACCTGGAGGTGGGGGCGACGGTGCCCGCGTCGCCGGAGATCAGCCACGAGACCGTCGGACACGACCGGCTCGTCGCGGTGTTCCGGGCCGGCCACCCGCTGGAACAGGACTTCACCCTGGAACGGTTCGCCGCCGCTTCACATGTCATCGTCTCGCGGCGCGGCCGGCTGCGGGACGGCCTCGACGAACTGCTCGCCGAGCGCGGACTGGAGCGCAGGGTCGTCGCGGCACTGCCCACGGCCGCGCTCGCGCTGCAGGCCGCCGCGCACAGCGACACCGTCGTGGTGGTCGCCCGCCATCTGTGCGCGCGGACCCGGGACGATCTCGGGCTGCGCACCCACGACCTCGACCTCGACCTGCCTGCCGCGCCGGTGGTGCTCGCCTGGCACAGCCGGTACGACACGGACCCCGAGCACACCTGGCTGCGCGGGCACTGCCGTACCGCGCTGGCGGAGGCGCTGGCGCAGTAGGGAGGGGCAGGCGGCGCGCTCAGCGTGCGAGCGGGACCAGGATCCGTCCGCGCGGGCCCGTGTCCGCGGCGTCGAGCATCGCGGCGGCCACGGTGGCCTTGCTGACGCCGGCCGGGAAGATCCGCCGCGGTACCCCGTCGAGGGACACGGTCCGCCAGGTGGCGCTGACCGGTCCGTCGGACATCGGGCCGACGTGCAGGACCGTGCCGCCCGCGGCCAGGATCGTCTCGTCCGCGCCGACCTTGTCGTCGAGTTCGGCGCGGAGGAACACGCCGGCCAGTGTGCGGGTCAGCCACCCGGCGGCCTTCGCCGACCGGCCGGTGCCGAAGGCGCCGACGGACACGACCCGAGCCGGTGCGGCCGCGACGATCGCCCGGGCACCGGCGGTGAGTACGCCGGGCTTCTCCCCGTCGCCCGTCCCGAGGGCGGACAGCACCGTGTCGCGGCCGTCCAGCGCCTTGGCGATCGCCTCCGTGTCGAGGACGTCGGCGGCCACGCGGGTCAGCCTGGGTGAGTCCGGGAGCGCGATGCGGTCGGGGCGCCGGCAGATCGCCACGACCTCCTCGCCGCGGTCGAGGGCCTGCCGGGTGAGCTCGGTACCGACGCCGCCGGAGGCGCCCAGGATGGTCAGCGTCATGACGACAGCACCTCGAGCGCGGCGGAGTGCACGCCGGGGGCCGCGACCAGGATGTCCGGGCTGTTCAGATCCCACGGCTTCCCGGACAGGTCGCTGACGAGGGCGCCGGCCTCGGTGGCCAGCAGCGTGCCCGCGGCCGTGCCCGGCAGGTCGGGCTCGTACTGCCAGAACACGTCGGACTGCCCGGACGCGACCCTGAGCAGCGGGAACGTCGTCGGGACGGTGTTGCGCACCAGCAGCGCGCGGTCCGACATCGCCGCGACCGCCCGGCCGAACCTGGCGTGCGTCCCGGGGCTGTTGCCGGCCTGGCTGGCACTGGCGATGGCCGAGTCCAGGCCGGTCTTGGCGGACACGCGCAGCGGCTCGCCGTTGCGCCAGGCGCCCGTGCCCCTGACGGCCGTGTAGGTCAGGTCGTCGACCGGCTGCCGTACGACGCTGAGCTGCGGGATGCCGTCCTTGACCAGCGCGATCGTCACGGCCCACTCCGGCAGGCCGTGAACGTGGTTGACCCCGCCCTCCGCGCCGTCCACGATCCACCACTCCCCGGGCGGCAGGTTCCGCTCCGCTTCGGCGCCTTCGTCGCCTTCGTCGTCGAACCACCCGGTGCCCGGCAGGACCCCGTCCAGCACCTCGCGTACGGCGGCCACCGAGCCCTGCTCCAGACCGGCACCCAGGTGGTACATGGCGGCCCGGTCGGCGGGCCTCGTCTGCGGGTCGAACCTGGCCTTCAGGAAGTCGGCTCCCCGGTTCGCCGCCTCCACCACAGAGGCCAGCAACTCGCCGTATGCAGTCATGGTCTTTCCCCTCGCCTCGAAGTCATCGCCGTCATCGCCGCGTCGCGCCGACAGCCACAGTCAAAGGCCCGCAGTCACATGAATCAAATGCACTCTCTTCAATCGAAGATTTACTCAGACGCATTCATGGATCCGGGGGTCCTGTCTGCGCGCCCGCCCGCCTGAACTTGTGCAATGCGCGATGCAACAGGCTGACGGGCAATCATGAATGGCCGGGGTCAATGCCCTTTCCGCCTTCGAGCCTGCCTTGAAGGGCAGGCTCGAAAAACTCTGCCGCGGCGAAGCAACCTGCTCCGACGGCGGTTCGTATCAACAGTCGACCGATTCATTTTTGTCGACTTCCGGAAGACGGAGAATTTCCATGAAGCAAATCGCCAAGCGGACGGCCCTGGCCGCTACGACGACCTTGGCGGTGACGGCGTCGCTGACCGCCGTCACGGCGACGGACGCGTTCGCGACCAATCAGGTCGACTGCGGCCGGAGTGACTTCGTGCAGGTCACGTCCCATCAGGCCGGCCACTCCGACACCGACCTGTGCTTCGCCAACGCCGGAACCATCTCCCTGCCCGGCAACTCGTGGATCACCCGGATCTCGACCGGCGACAACCGCGTCCAGTGGTTCGGGGACGCGGCGTGGCAGCCCGCCGACGGGATCGACAAGTGGACCGTGATGACCTGGCCGAACCACCCCGGTGGAGTGAGCGCATCCTGGATCAGGATTCTCTGAACCATCGGCAGTTGCCCCAAAGGGCAGGACCGTACCCCTGGAAGGTGGAGAATTTCCATTGGTACGGGGACGGAAGATGGCAGTCCGCCACGCCGATCGAGAAGAACACGGTCTACACCTTCCCGAACAACCCGGGTGGAGTCCGTATGGACGAGATCAGGATCCTCTGAACCGCCGTTGACATGGGGCGGCGACCTTGCCCGATCGCCGTCCCTGTCGCCCCTGGCCCGCGAGCCCCGGCTCGCGGGCTATCAGCCGATCAGGCCACTCCCGCGTGAGGGCCGTCAACACGCTCTCGCGCGGCGGCCTCGGCACGGTTGCCCGGTGTCCGCAGCCGTGGGGCATGCCGCACGACGTGTTCGTGCCCGTCGCGCTGTGGAGGTCAGGGCGCCAGTCTGGCGCCGATCGACGGGTTTCGGGTGTTGCTGAGGAAGGGTGTCGAGGGGAGTCGGCCGTCCGGACCGCGGTCGGCGGTGGGTGACGTGGTGCCGGTGAGGTCCAGTGCCGCGGTCGTCCAGCCTTGTTGGTCCCAGGAGTTGGCCGTGTGCCCGGCCTGGGTGCCCAGCCAGTCGTCGGGGTGGTTGCCCAGCGCCAGGTCGCGTTGCAGGACCGCGGCGGAGGTGACGAAGGCGAACCCCGCCGCACCGTTGCGGTAGGCGGTGTCGTTGGTCAGCCGGGGAGTTCCGGCGGCCCCTGTCTCGGTGAACCCGAAGCCGGCGTTGTCCCAGGCCGCGCTGTCGGAGACGACGGGGGCCACCTTCAGGCCGGCGTCACCGCCGAGCTTGAACCCGCTGCCCCCGGCGGAGAAGTCCGCGATGCCCCAGCGGTTCACCCCGTTCCCGAACGCCCAGGTGTGGTCGATCGTCACGGAGCCGTCGAACCCGCTGAGGTCCAGCCCGTCGCCCGAGTTGTCGTAGATCCGGCAGCCCCGGATCCGGTTTCCCGCCCCGGAACCGGTCTTGAATCCCACACCGTCGACGTGTCCGCCGCTCGCCCCGGACTCGTGGTTGTCGTAGAAGTCGCCGTCCTGGATCAGGTTGTCGTGCGTCCACGCCCCCTGGAGGAGGAGGCCGGTGCTTCCGTTGCCGTGCACGACGAGCCGGGCGAGCACGTCGTCGTGGCAGGAGCCGCAGACGAACGGCTGCCCGGCGGTGCCGTCGATCTCCAGCCCCTGGGCCGTGACGTACCCGCCGCTCAGGACGAACAGTCCGGCGCCCGACGGCAGCCGGGATCCGTCGAACACAGGGCGCTCGTCACGGTAGTTGCTCACGGTGATCCGGTGCCCCCGGGTGCCGGAGGCGGCCAGGGAGATCGTGGTTCCGGGGTGGTAGGTGCCGCCGCGGACCGCGACCGTCTGGCCCGGCCGGGCCCGGGAGACGGCCCGGGTCACCGTGGCGAACGGACGGGCGAGGGTGCCCGGGTTGGTGTCGTCCCCGTCCGGTGCGACGTAGTAGTCGGCGGTGACGACGCCTGAATAGGCGGCCGGCGAGGTCTTCGGGGTGGGGGACGGCGTGGTACGGGCCGAGGGGACGGCACCGGGCAGGTGCGGGGCGCCGGCGGCCGGGCTCCGCAAGGTGTTGGGGGCGTCGTATCCCGGGGGCAGTTGATGGATCGCCACTCCGGTCACGACGGCCAGCGTGACGGTGGCGCCGGCCGCCGCGGCCGCCGCCTTCACCGGGATCCGGCCGAGCGTGTGCCGGAAGGAGCTCAGCAGGGACGACACCAGTCCGCCGGCCGCGCCGTGCTGGGCGGCGAGGCCCGGGACGGCCGCCACCAGTGCGGCCGGGACGGCCAGCGCACCGATCCGGATCGGCAGGTCGTCGACCGAGCTCCAGGTGGCCGCCGCCCCGCATCGCGGGCAGTCCTTCACATGCCGGTCGAGCCTGGTCAGCAGCCGTCCGCCGGCCGCGGACGCCGTGCCCGCCGTGCGCGAGGGGCCCGCCGTGGGCGAGGGACCCGCCCGGCGCCCGCCCGCCAGGGCGTCGAGATCGGCGCATCGCGGGTCGGCCCGCCAGGCGGCGAGCACACCGACGGCGACCGAGAGCCTGCCCTTCATCCGCTGGATGCGTACGGCGGTGTGCGGAGCGCTCAGGTCCAGCGCTTCGGCGACCTCGGCGCGGGTCAGCTGCCCGGCGGTCTCCTGCCACCACAGGGCCATGGTCCGGCGTTCCTCGTCGCTGAGCCAACGGCCGGCTTCCAGCAGGTCGTTGCCCGCTTCCTTCAGTGCGCGGCGGTCGAGGGCGACGTCGGCGAAGGAGCGGGCGTCGTCGGGAATCCCGTCCGCGTCGGTCACGGGCCGGTGCCGGGCGAGCGCCGCCTTGCTGCGCCGTCCCTGCTCCTGCATCTGACGGATCGCTATGGACACGAGCCAGGACCTGAACCTCTCGGGTTCCCGCAGCAGGGGCAGCGCCCGCATCGCGCGCAGCATGGTCTCCTGGACGACGTCGTCGACGTCCCCGTGACCCTGCAGACCTCGTCCGACGACGTTGTAGACCAGGGGCAGGTACTCGGCGAACAGGGCCGCCCGTGCCCCGGGGTCGCCGGACCGGGCGGCCTCGACCAGGCCGGGTCCGGTCAGTTCGGTCCGGGACGGGCGGGTCGCCGTGGGGGTCGTGGGCCCGGGGGGCGTGGGCCGGGCCGGATCCTTGCGCAAAGCGCCCTCGCAGAATGATCTCGGGTGAAGGCGGTCATGATGGCATGGCCGCGTCGACCGGCCAAGCGGCACCGGGCCGCGAAGTCCGGCGAAATCGAGGGCTCCGAACCCGTTATGGGCTGCCGGGGTGGGCCGTCTCCGTAGGGACAGCGGAGAAAGGAACGGCACCGCAATGAATTCCAGTCGGGGCAGAAGAGCCCGGAGCAGGCGCCCCAAGTGGCACCTCGCGGCGGCCGGTGGCGCGGCCATCGTCGTCACGGGCAGCGTGGCGATGGCGGCCGACGTCGTCTCGGGAACCGGCGGTTCGTCCGGGGCGAAGGCCGGCACCTACACCCTCTCGGTCGCCGGGAGCGGTCTGTGCATGGATGTCACCGGCGGCGGTTCGGTCAGCGGCGCGCGGATCCAGCAGTGGGGCTGCGCGAGCGGGCAGAGCAACCAGCGGTGGACGCTGGCCGACCAGGGCTCCGGCAGGTTCGCGGTCAAGTCCGCCGGCGGGATGTGCCTCGACGTCCCGGGCGGCTCCACGGCCGTCGGCACCCAGCTGCAGCAGTGGGGCTGCGCGAGCGGCCAGACCAACCAGCAGTGGACGCTGAAGGCGTCGCGGAACGGCACGTACCAGATCGTCAACGTCAACAGCGGGCTGTGCGTCAGCGACAAGGGGGCGAGCACCGCGCCCGGCGCCGCCGTCATCCAGGAGACCTGCACCGCCAACAGCAACAAGCTCTGGAAGCTGAACCCGGTCGGTGGCGCCGCCGCCACCCCGACCCCGACCCCGGCCGCGGCCGCCGGACGGACCATCACGGTGGCCGCGGACGGCAGCGGTGACGTCACCACCGTCCAGGCGGCGGTCGACAAGGTCCCGGCGAACAACACCACGCCGGTGACCATCGCCGTGAAGAAGGGCACCTACCGGGGCGTCTTCACCGTCCCGGCCGACAAGCCCTACGTGACGCTCAAGGGCCTCGGGGCCGCCCCCGCCGACGTCGTCCTCGTGCAGAACCACGGGGCCGGTACGAAGAAGGCGGACGGGACGACGTACGGGACCTTCGGCAGCGCCACCGCGTTCGTCGGCGGGCACGACTTCTCGGCGTCGAACCTGACCATCTCCAACGACTACGACACCGGGACCAACAGCACCGGCCAGGCGGTGGCGCTCAGCCTGTCCGCCGACCGGGCGGTCCTCACGGACGTCCGGATCCTCGGCCACCAGGACACCCTGCTGGTCAACGACTCCGCGCGGGCCTACTTCCTGAAGTCCTACGTGGCCGGGACCGTCGACTTCGTCTTCGGCGGCGGGATCGCGGTCTTCGACCGGTCCGAGATCCACCAGCTGGGCAGCGGCGGCTATCTCACCGCCGCCAGCACACCGGCGGCCCGCACCTACGGATACCTCTTCTACAAGTCGGACATCACCGGCGCCGGAGCCGCCGGCACCAGCAGCCTCGGCCGCCCGTGGCGGCAGAACGCCCAGGTGCTCTACCGCGAGTCCACCATCGGGTCGTTCGTGAACACCCGGCAGCCCTGGACCGACATGTCCGGCGCCACCTGGAAGAACGCCCGCTTCAGCGAGTACCGCAACACCGGCGCCGGTGCGACGGTCAACGCCAACCGGCCCCAGCTGGGCGACTCCCGGGCGGCGGACTACACCCCGGAGAAGTACCTGGCCGGCTCGGACGGCTGGAACCCCCTCGCCACGGCCGGCGGCGCATCCGGTACGACGGCGGGCACGTCGGCAGCCACGATCTGCAAGCCCACCGACTACGGCGCGAAGGCGGACGGCCGGACGAAGGACACGGCCGCACTGCAGAAGGCCATCAACGCCTGTGCCGGCAAGGGCACCGTGGAACTGACCAGCGGCAAGTACCTCTCGGGCGCCCTGACCCTGCCCGGCAGCCTCACCTTCACCCTCGACTCCGGCGCGACCCTGCTCGCCTCGCAGGACGCCGCGGACTACGCCGCCTCGGGATCCAAGCTCGCCCCGTTCCTGTCCGCGTCCGGTGTCAAGAACCTCACCATCAACGGCTCGGGCACGATCGACGGCCAGGGTGCCCCCTGGTGGGCCAGGACCAAGTCCGAGAAGGCGGCGGGCAGGACGCTGTCGTCCCGCCCCGGCCTGGTCGACATCGGCGACGCCTCCGGCGTGAAGATCACCGGCATCACGCTGAAGAACGCGCCCAACGTGCACATCACCCTGAAGAAGGTCACCGGCGCCGCTCTCGACAGGATCACGATCTCGGCACCGGCGGACTCGCCCAACACCGACGGGATCGACGTCTGGTCGTCGTCCGACGTCGCGGTCACCAACAGCACCATCGACGACGGCGACGACAACATCGCCATCGACTCCTCGCCGTCGGGCGGGCCCGCCCACGACATCTCGCTGAGCGGCTGCACGATCCTGCACGGCCACGGCCTGTCCATCGGCAGCTACACCGCGGGCGGCGTCTACGACATCGACATCCATGACAACACCCTCAACGGCACCACCGCGGGCGTACGGATCAAGACCGCGCGCGACCGCGGCGGCGAGGTCCGCGACATCACGTACAAGAACCTCACGATGACGAACGTGGCGACGCCCATCCAGGTCGTCGGCTACTACCCGAAGGTGCCCGCGGACGGCGACGCCGCCCAGGCGATCACCGGCACCACCCCGAACTACCACGACATCACCGTCTCCGGCCTCACCGCGACCGGCGCCGGCGAGGCCGGCCAGATCATCGGCCTCCCCGAACGGCCGATCACCGGGATCACCCTGACCTCGGTCACCATCAGCGCCAGGACCGGCCTCACGGTCCGCAACGCCACGGTGCGCACGAACTCCACCACGATCAAGCCCGCATCGGGCTCGGGGTATCTCGTACAGAGCAAGGCCACCGTCGAGTGATCCCGTAACGCCAAAGGGAGGCCGGCCCCGCACCCGGCCTCCCCTCGACCGGCGTGCTCCCCGGCGCGACGGGGGCACCGGCCTCAGGTGTCGATGGGGTAGCTGTCGTAGCCCGCTCGCAGCAGGCGTTCGCAGGCGTCGTGGACGTCCCCCGACACGGGCGGTGGGGAAACCGTGGCCGGTTGACGCCCACGCGCTGTTCCGGCAGTGCATGGGCCATTCGGCTTTCGGCCGGTGTGCAAGGCGAAATGACACGGGATGTTCTCGGCATGTGCCATCGGCGGTGATCCGTGGCGCTCATCGGCCGCAGGAACGAAGGAACCCGAACATGAAGTACCGGATGGTCGTGCTCCTCCTGGTGGGCGCGCTGAGCATCGCGGCCTCCGCCACGGCGGTCTCGGCCGGCCCGACTCACCTACGGGCCGTGTCCCGGAGCGCGGGGCCACGGCCCCCGGGGCCGACACGTCCCCCCGGACCGGGGCGTCCTCCCCGGCCCACGCCTCCGCCGGGTGCGGTCAACGGCGAGGCCTGGGCATGGACTCAGCTCACCAGCCGCGGTACGCAGATTCGTTACGTGTCCACCGACACGGGCCAGACATGCCCCTCGGTGCGCTACACCCTGGGGGCGGCCACGAACACGGTCATGATGCACCTGGTGAGCAGCCCCGATGGAGCACAGTTCCCGACCAAGGTCTGCGAGCTGGGTGTGCCCCTCACCGCGTCCGGCGCGCAGCTCGTACAGGTCACCGCGGCCGTACTGCATCCCGGCACCGGCCGGCTTCCCCTGCCCGACTGGACCGCGGCGACACGTCCCGGCAGGATCGGCGTCATCGGTGACACCGGCTGCGAGGTCCCGACGACGGGCACGGTCCAGAACTGCCGGACCGGCTGGCCCTTTCCGTTGATCGCGAACAGCGTCGCCTCCGTGACGCGGCCGGATCTCGTGATCCATGTCGGCGACTACCTCTACCGGGAAGACCCCGCCAGGGAGGACGACAAACTGCGGAATCCCGGCTGCACGACGTCCGCCGAGGCGGCCGGCTGGGCCTGTGTCGTCGCCGACTTCTTCAGGCCTGCGGAAACACTGCTGGCCGGCGCCCCGGTCGCGTTGGCCCGGGGCAATCACGAAGACTGCAACGCGACCTTCCACGGTGGTGCGGGCGGCGCATGGTTCCGCTACCTCGCCGACGAGCTCCGTGCGGACGGGTCGTGCAGCCGCCACAGCGATCCGGTGGCGATCCGCGCCGGCACCCTGAACCTGGTCTCCCTGGACTCTTCCTTCGCCGACCCCGGGGACACCGGAAGTACGGCCGAGAAGGCCCTCTTCACCGCGCAGCTCAACCAGGTGAACCAGGATGCGCAACAGCATCCGGGCAACGACTACTTCCTGTTCACGCACAAGCCGCTGTGGATGGTGAAATCAGCCGGCCGGACGACCGGCGCGGTGACTTGGCTGACCAGGGTCCTCAGCGACGCGGTCGCCGACACCGGCCTGCACCGGCTGGCGCCCAACGTGCGACTGGTGCTGTCGGGGCACGTCCACCTCTACCAGATGATCGATTTCAACACGGTCCGCCCGCCGCAGGTGACCGTGGGTTCCTCGGGCGGACCACTGGACGACGGCCCGGACGACCGCCTGGTCGTCAATCAGCCGGTCGGCACCCCGACGGAGCCCGTCCACCAGTCGATCACCCAGACCGTGAGCACCGCGGGAGGCCGGGGCGTCTTCGGGTACGCGGACCTCCGCTCCACGGGCACTACCTGGGACCTCGCCTTCCGCAACACGAACGGTGTTGTACGCGGCCCCGTGTGCAGTCTGGGCCCGAGCCTCGACAACAAGTCATTCCTGTGCAGCCCAGGCACCGCGATCGGCCGGTGAGCCGACCGGCCCGGCACGCCCATGGGGCCCGGTGAACTGCCGGTGTCGCCGAGCCGGTGTCGTCGGACACTCGCCGGTCGTTCGTTCGCGCTGGTTCGGTGAGCCGAACCATGAGCTTCGGCGACGACATCGCCCCGTTCTGTTTCCGCGGCACCGCGGCCGGTGTTACCAGCAGCCCTCGACCGTGGCGGCGAGGCCGTCCAGGCCCTGGGTGACGGTGTCGGTGGGTGCTGAGCCGTTCTCGACGAACGCGAAGCTCTTCCAGCGGCCGTCCTCGCCCTTGGTGACTCCGGCCAGGGCGGACACATCGCGCAGGGTGCCGGTCTTGGCGTCGACCTTTCCCACGGCGCAGGAGGCGGGCGCGGTGGTGAAGCGGCCGTAGGAGGTGCTGAGGGTGCCGTCGACGCCCGCGACCGGCAGGCCCTTCAGGATCGGCCACAGTGTGGCCTGGTAACGGGTGTCGACGGCGAGCCCGGCGATGGCGGAGAGCGCGTCGGCGGTCATCCGGTCGCTGCGGGACAGGCCGCTGCCGTCGTACTCCTGCACGCCGGTGAGGGGTATGCCGTAGTGGACGAGCACGGCGTGGACCGCGGCGGTGCCGCCCGCGAAGGTGGCGGCCCGGCCCTGGCCGAGCGCGGTGAGCCGCAGCAGGCCCTCGGCGATGTCGTTGTCGCTGTGCTTGAGCATGTACTCCACGGCCGTCGACAGCGGCTTGGACTTGTGGGTGGCCAGCACCGTGCTGCCCGAGGGCGTCTTGGCCCGTGCGGGCTTGCCCACCGTGATGCCCTGGGCGGTGAGCTGCTGGGCGAAGTACTGGGTGGCGGTGAGCGCGGTGTCCTGGGTGTTGTCCCCCTCGATCCGCAGGGCCCGGACGGGAGCGACGGTGTCGGGGTAGTAGTCGCTGTTCCAGCCGGTGGCGAGACTGGGGGCGGCGAAGAGGTGGTCGTCGAACATCAGCCGCACCGAGTGGTGGCCCTCGGCCTTCAGGGCCTTGGCGGCGGCGGTGGCGAGAGCCTTCAGGTCGGCGGAGCCGAGCTGCTGGTCGCCGCCGCCGACCAGGTACACCGTGCCGGACCGGTAGACGGCCTTGGTCTGCACGGTGTGGCCGGGACCCAGCACGGTGAGCGCTGCGACCGCGGTCGCCAGCTTGTTGGTGGACGCGGGCATCACCCCCGTGGTGCTGTCCTTGGACCACACCGTCTGCCCCGAGGCGACGTCCCGGACCTCGCCCACCGCATTGCTGCCCGACTGGGCGACGTCCACGCGCTGGTCCAGCTTCCCGGCCATCGCCTTGTCGGCCGCCGTCAGCGCGTTCGCCGCGGACGCGGAGGTGGCGGTCATCGCCATCGCGGCCGCCACCGGAACAGCGAGCACGGCCACCCGCTGGCCGTTCCTCCCGTTCATCCAGTTCCTGTCACGCGGAAGCGCATGCCTGCCCAAAGCGTTCTCTCCTTCGCCTTGGCCGGTTCGCCACCGGCCGTGAAACAAAACTGGCCCACCTGACCGGCGGGCCCTTGGGCCCGCCCCCCTCGTCGCTGTCAGGCGGACGGGTTGACGACCACCGTGGCCGTGTTGTTCTCGCTGTCCGGGTCGAAGGTGCGGGACGTGTCGGACTGGGGGTGGACGACGACGTGGCCCGCCGCGTCGGGGACGACCCGGTCGATGTGGAGCTGGAACGGGAAGCTGACCTGCAGGTCCGGCTTGGCCCACATCGGCAGGGTGCAGGCGTAGTGGCCGATGGCCGGGTCGTCGCCGGCCGTCCGGGCGGGGTGGCAGGTGCTGGGTACGGACGTGGCGGTGGTGCCCTCCGGGAGGTAGTAGTCGATCACGGCGACCGGGTCGCCGGAGCCGACATTGCCGACCCAGGCCGGGCCGAGGTTGTCGAAGCGGAAGGCGGTGGTGACGGTGTCGCCGGCCGCGCCGCTCACCTCGGTGCCGTGCACGGCGAAGTCGGCGGTGTTGTCGGCGTCGATGTGCCAGGCGCGGCCGTTGTCCGTGCCGTCGAGGTCGGTGGCGCCGGCGCCCGGCTGGACCTCGTAGTCGAACCGCTCGTACAGCGCGTGGCCGGTGACGGTCAGCCGCAGCGGCTCCGGCAGCTCCACGGTGGCGCCGGGTGCGATGTCGGTGTCGAAGGAACAGGTCACGTACGTCATGGCCGTGTACTGGCCGCTGTCGTCCGGCCCGGTGTAGGTGCACTGCGGGTAGCGGGTGGCGACATCGAGGCCGTATGTCGCCCACATCTTCACGCTGAAGCCGTGGGCGGTCTCGTTGCCGGTGTTGGTGACGGAGAACGGCACGGTGAGGCTGGTGCCGGTCGCGACGTCGCCGACGTCCTGCGGGGCGCTGATGCCGAGGTCCGGACCGGAGCCGACGGTGACGGAGGTCTCCGCGGAGCCCTGCGGGGCGGTGAGCTTGCCGTCGGGTCCGCCGGTGGCCTCGGCGGAGTACTCGATCGTGCCCTGCGCTCCCACGGCGGCACCTGCGGCGGCCCGGACCTGCAGCCGCACCTGCGCGCTGTAGCGGGTCGGCACGTCCCCGGTGTCGCACACGGCGACGGTACCGGCGTCGTTCGGTGCGCAGTTGTCGGGCCAGGCCACCTCGGCGACGCCGGCGAGCCCGGTGACGTCGACGGTCAACTTCCCTGCCGTAACGGTGAAGTTGGCGTTGTCGTGGTACAGGCCGAGCGCCAGCGGCCGGTACGGTGCCGCACCGCCCTCCGGGGCGACGGTGACCGCCTGGTCGTACGGCGCCTGGATCCACAGCTGATCGGTCTGCGCGGCGTCGGCGAAGGCGGTCCCGCCCCCGAGACCGGCGACGGCCAACGCCCCCACGGCTGCGGCACAGGCCCCGCTGTGCAGCGCACGCCTGATGGAGACAGAACTCATGACATCCCCCAGATGAGACCGAAGTGACCAGGCAAGTGACATGCACCGGACGGGAGTTGGACGTTCGGCCGAAACGGAGGGTTGCAGCGGAGAGGCATGAGGTGAGTGGTTCTTACCGTTTTCTTGATCGGTCCGGCTGAGGCCGCCCGGATCCGCCGTCGCCCCCAGGGGCAGCCGTACCGTGCGTGACACAGGCCACTGGAACTCCTCCGGTGTCGCGGAGAGAAGTGGTCGTGAGGGACTCAGAAAACGATGTGCGCCGCCGTGTGCGCGAAGGGGACCGCGAGGCGTTCGCCCAGCTGTACGAGGAGTTCGCCCGCGCCGTGTACAACCACGGGTTGCGGTTGACCGGCGACTGGTCGACGGCCGAAGAGGTCATGTCCGAGACGTTCCTGACCGCGTGGCGGACCCGCGCACGGGTGCTTGAGGACGGCGGTTCGCTGCTGCCCTGGCTGCTGGGCATCGCCACCCACAAGGCGGACAACGCCCGCCGGGGACAGCGCAGACGCCAGCTGTTCCTGGCGCGTCAGCCGCAGCCGGGCGCGGAGGAGGACTTCGCCGCCCGGACGGTGGGGCGCATCGACGATGCACGGCGGCTGCGCGCCGTGTCTGCCGCGCTGGGCCGGCTGCGGCGCCAGGAACGGGAGGTACTGGCTCTGTGCGTGTGGTCCGGCCTGGACTACCAGCAGACGGCCGAAGCTCTGGGCATCGCCGTCGGCACCGTACGCTCCCGCCTCTCGCGTGCCCGCAAGAAGCTCGCCCGGCTTGCGGAAGAGGACCGGGAACCACCCGCCACCCGCGG
This sequence comes from Streptomyces sp. NPDC101234, assembly GCF_044767525.1. Classification (NCBI taxonomy): domain Bacteria; kingdom Bacillati; phylum Actinomycetota; class Actinomycetes; order Kitasatosporales; family Streptomycetaceae; genus Streptomyces; species Streptomyces sp. NPDC101234. The sequence goes on from NZ_JBIWOA010000002.1 coordinate 378,331, forward strand.
AGAGATGACAAGTGCGGCCGCGATCGCGGCCCTGCCCGTACGGGAGGAGCTCACATGAACGACAGGACCACCGGCGCTTCGCCGGAGCGCAGCGGCGACCGCGAGGAGATCGCCCGCCTGCTGCCGGTCCCGGCCGACTGGGACCTTCCGCGCGAGCAGCACCTTCGTCACAAGGAACTGCTGATGCACCACATCGACCGAGACCAGGCGCCCCGTACCCGCCCCGCCGGCCGGCTGCTGCGGCCCGCGCTCCTGGTGCCGGCGACCGCCCTGACCCTGGCCTGCGCGCTGGCCACGGGAGTCGCCCTGCACGGCAACGGCGGGACGCCCTCCGACACCGCTTCGCACCGTCCGGCCACCGACATGCAGCCCGCCGCCGCGATCCTGGGCCGGATCTCCGACGCCGCCGGGGAGCGCAGCACGCCCCGCGTGCGGGACGACCAGTTCGTCTACACCCGGGAGAAGGCCCAGGGGGCCGATCTGACCAGCGGGAAGGCTGTCCTCGACCCGCTGAAGGAACGGGAGACGTGGTCCGCCCAGGAACCGGGGCCCCTGCACAAGCTCGGGCTGGTCAGGGAGGACGGCGAGACCCTGCCGATCAACGCCGAGTTCGGTGACACCGACGGCACCCCGGCCGGTCTCAGCCGGCCCACCTACAGCTGGCTCAGCACGCTGCCCACCGACCCCGACGAACTGCTGGCGTATCTGTATGCGAACACCCCGCACGCCGAGGGGCGGGGACGGGACCAGGCGGTGTTCGAGCAGATCGGGTCCATGCTCGGCGGGATGATGCCACCGCGTATCGCCGCCGCCCTCTACCGGGCCGCGGCGAAGATCCCCGGCGTCACGGCGGCCCCGCAGGCGCGCGACGCGATCGGTCGCAGGGGCCTCGGTATCGCCCGCGACGACACGCGTTACGGCATCAGGACCGAGTGGGTCTTCGACGGGAAGGACTTCGCCTTCCTCGGCTCCCGCAGCTATCTGACCAAGGACACCTCGTACGGAAAGGCCGGAACGCTGCTGTCCAGCGAGGCGGAGCTGGAACTCGCCGTCGTGGACAGGGCCGGACAGCGGCCCGCGGACGCGGACCGTACCCGGACCGAGCCCCGGAGCTGACCGTCCGCCTCAGGGATCGGCGCCGTTCGGGCTCAGCGTGTGCCGATCGCCTGCGGGTAGTCGAAGAAGCCGGTCGGGTCGTACTTCCGCTTCACGTCGACCAGGCGAGGGTAGTTCGCGCCGTAGTAGGCCTCTCGCCAGTTCTTCAGCGTCGGGTCGGGGAAGTTCTGGTACGCCTGGTCGGGCGCCTTGCCGGGGAAGATGTCGTCGTAGAACTGCTGGAGCCAGCGGAGGTTGGCCTCGGCGACGGCGGCGGTGTCGTAGTCCGCCCACGAGGTCTCGGCGGCGAAGACGAAGAGGTCGCTTCGGTGGACGAACGCGGTCGCGTCCGGCGGAACCTGGTTGATCTCACCGCCGAGGGCGAACATCGCGAACCCGGCGCCGTCCTCGTTGTTGCTGCCGGGCCAGTCCAGCAGGCGCTCGGCCGCCGCGCCGACCTGCTGGTCGGACAGGAGGGTGCGGGAGTCCAGGATCGCCGACTTGGTGGCGAAGCGATCGATCGGCGTGGTGGCGCTCAGCAGTACGCTCGCCTCACCGGGCGTGACCTGACGGACCGACGCGCTGTTGCGGGCGCGTTCCTCGGGCGTGCCGATCTTCAGCAGCGGAGCGAGGACGGCACGCAGTTCCTGGACCGTGCCGTAGAACTGGCCGATGGCGTTGACGTTGGCGTTCGCACGGATCTGCGCCCTGGTCGTTCCGTTGGTCCCGATACCCATACGCATATGGAACCGCCTGTCGCCCTCGGTCTCCTGGGCGATGTGCTGCGCGGTGGCGACCACCGGCACTACGGAGTCGAGGCTCCAGCGGAGCTGGTAGAAGCCCACGGTGCCCTCGAACTGCTCGTACTGGAAGGTGAACGAGGTGTTGACACCGAAGTTGTTGCCGGCCCCGCCGCGGCAGCCCCAGTACAGGTCGGGGTGTGTGTTCTCGCTCGCCTTGACCGCGCGTCCGTCGGCGAGGACGACGGTCGTGGAGACGAGCCGGTCGCAGGTCAGGCCGAACATCTTGTCGCTGAAGCCGATACCGCCGCCGAGCACCAGCCCCGCGACGCCGACGCTGGGGCAACGACCGGTCGGCACGAACATGCCCTGGTCCTCCAGCAGCGGATGCAGGTCGCCGTTGGTGACGCCGGCGCCCACGGTGACGGTGCCGGCATTGTGCACGACCTTCATCGGCCCGTAGACCCGGGAGTGGGCACGGCCCGGCGCCGGGGTGGAGACGATGCTCTTCATACGGGCCATGTTCAGCAGCAGGCCCGTGGTGGTCGAGTACCCGGCGTAGTTGTGTCCCAGCCCGGAGCGCGGTACGGCGGGCAGCCCCACCTCACGGGCCCAGCGGATCGATACGGACACGTCCTCGGTGGTCGCGCAGGTGACGATGCCGGCGGGCCGGATTCCGGCGTACCTGTGGTTGAACGGCAGGGCCAGCGACTCGTACACGGAGCCGGACGGCCGGTAGAGGTCGGCCCCGGGGGACAGCGCGTCGGCCAGCCGCTTCCAGTCCCGGGCGCTGACCGGCCCCGCTTCCCCGGCCGCCGCCGCGCTCCCCGGTGCCTGCAGTCCCAACGCCCCGCCGACGCCGCCCAGCACACCCGCCCGCAGCACGTTCCGCCTGTCGATCACAGTGCCCTACCCTCACGCAGCGGCTCGCAGGCTCCTCCTGCGATCCGATCGGCCAGTCGACCGATCGTCGGCCGGTGCCGTTCCCGTCGGCCGCCCACGCGCCGGACCCGCCACACGAAAGGGCGAGACACACACCGCCAAGCAGCGCACAGACACCCGAGGGCCGCTTCCCCGGGGCTTGGGCCTGCGCGGGCCCGGGCCCGACTCCGCCTGCGCGGGCCGCGGTGTCGTCTCAGTGCCCGTATCCATGGCCCTGCCGTGTCGGCACCTTCATGCGATACGGCCGAGGCTCAGGGCGGGTACGCACGGCTGAGCCCCCTCGCCGGTCGGGGAGGGGGCTCGGGTGCCGCTCGGTCAGCAGACCGCGGGCGGGATGCTCTGGTCGTACTGGAAGACGTTCTGCGGGTCGTACTTCGCCTTGATCCGGCGCAGCCGGTCGAAGTTGGACTCCCAGTACGCGGTCTCCCAGTCCTGCGTGCCGATGTTCGGCACGTTGACGTAGGCGCCGTCCACGAAGGGGCGCAGTGCCTGGCTGAACTCGGCGATCCAGGCCTGGGCCTGCGGGGTGAGCGGGTCGCAGATGCCCGGCTGGTCACTGCGCTTGCCCCAGCCGACGCCGGGCTCGGCGTAGAAGAGCGCGTCGCGGTGCGGGAACGAGGTGCCGCCGCGCGGGGACTTCCTGACGTTCCCGCCGAACGCCTGGACGAAGTAGTTGCTGTCGTCCGTGGGGGCCGTCTTGACGAACGAGGAGATGATGTCGATCGCCTTGGTCGGGAGCGGCTTCTTGGCGAACTGCGAGTAGAACTTCCAGTTCGCGGGCTCGTTCTCGATCGGGACCTGGAATCCCGCGTACACGTCGCCCCAGTTTCCCACCTGCGTCGTCACCTGGGGGGTGTCGATCGACAGGAGCGGGGCCAGCAGCCTCTTCGCCTCCGCGGGTGTCCCTTCCGGGAGGACCGCGAACAGCAGGATCTGGTTCCGGTGGGCTTCGAGCTGGGTGCCGAGGCGGCTGTCGGTGTACGGCGCGACGCGCTGGTAGGTCTCGAAGATCCTGCGCAGGTCGCTGGTCCCGTCCCAGGTGGCCGTCAGATACGTGACGCTCTTCAGCGGGGCCAGCTTGTAGGTGAGCGAGGTGACGATTCCGAAGTTGCCGTTGCCCGCTCCGCGCAGCGCCCACAGCAGATCCGCGTCGTGGTGCAGATCGACGTTGAGCACCTTGGCGCACTCGCCGCCCTCCGCGACGACGATCTCGGCGCCGATCAGGCTGTCACAGGCCATGCCGAGCCAGCGGGTGAGGAAGCCGAACCCGCCGCCGAGCGTCGCCCCGGACAGCCCCACGCTGCCTTCGGTCCCGGTCGTCACCGCGAAGTTCTGCTTCGCGAGTGTGGTCACCGCCTCCAGCTGGTTGAGGCCGGCACCGACGGTCGCGATGCGAGCGCCGGCGTCGATGTGGACCGACTTCAGCTCGCTGATGTCGATCACCAGGCCGGCGTCGACGTTCGACCAGCCCTCGAGGCTGTGGCGGCCGCTGCGGATCCGCAGCGCGGTGTTGTGCTGGCGCGCCCACGTCAGGGCGTTGACCACGTCCTGGGTGTTCTGGGCGAAGACGATCACCAGCGGATAGTGGGAGAAGAGCTGGTCCCAGCCGAGGCGCGCGTCCGTGTACCCGGGGTCCTCGGGGCGGACGATCCGGCCGGTCAGCTGTGCCGGCCCGCAGTGCGCCCCGTTCGCCTCGCTCTCGGCCGGACCGGTCATGGCACTCGCGTCGGGGGCCGCGGCGGTTGCGGCCCCCGGCACGACGACCGCACCGGCGCCGGCGACCGCCGTCGTCTTCAGCAGTCTTCGACGGGAAAAGTCGTTCATGGTCCGTGTCCTCTCGGCCACCAGCGGGCGCGAATCGGTCTTTTATGGACGATTTAGGCGAAGAGGACGGTAGCAAAAGCAAAGTCGATGGACCGTCTCGACACGCTCGCGACTCTCGACAGCCGGTCCAGCAGAAACCCCCAGGCCTTGGACCTGGGGGTTCTGTGTCATCTGCGGGTGGGTGAAACGCGGTCAACTCCAGGGCATGCCCAGGAGCGGACTCCACGGGCCCTGGCCCGGCGTCAGGGTCGGCAGCTGCACCGCGGTGCCCGGCTGGTCGGTGGTCTGGTTCGCACTGCCCGGCTGGCCGGTGGTCTGGTTCGTCGTGCCCTGGGTCTGTGCGAGTCCGGTGGTCCACAACTGGTCGACACGCGAACGCTCGGCGGCGCTCGGGTAGCGGTTGGTGCAGGACGTGCCCGCGGTGCCGCCCGACATCAGCTCGCTGCACGGCCCGCCGTAGTCGTCCGGCAGGCCCAGTACGTGCCCGGTCTCGTGGGTGGCGACGCGGACCGAGTCGTACTGCCGGGTCTGGGTGTAGTCGAGGAAGACGTAGCCGCTTCCGTGGCCGTTGGTGGAGGCGTAGGACCCGCGCGAGTCGTTTCCCTCGCGGTAGGAGAAGTCGGCGCCGCTCGACGCCTCCTTGAGCTTCACGTTGGACTCGGAGCTGTTCCAGATCGAGGCCGCGCTCGCTATCTGCGAACGGAAGCTCGGTGCCTGGGAGTCGTCGTAGTAGACGGTCACCGCCTGTCCGCCGGGCTGGGCGGCACGCTTCGCGGCGACCGACCTGAGCACGGCCTCGAAGAACGCCTTGTTGTTCGCGGCCTCCTCGGCCGACCCCTCGTACCCCGCCACGGAGGTACCGGCGGAGGCGGACGGGACGGCGGCCGTCTGGGCGCTCGCCGGCACCGCCGCGCCCAGCACGCCGGCGGGCAGTCCCAGGCCGAGGGCGAGAGCGAGGAGTCTCGCGGAGGTTCGGGACGACTTCATGTGGGGGGCTCCTACTCACTCGGTGACGCCGAGCGCCCGGTGCGCGGTCGAATCTGTGGGGAACACCGGTTCCGAACTGCGGCGACGTCCTGTGGGTCGACATTCTTAGAACGGCTCCACAGGGAGCGCAAAGGGTCCCCGCAACTACGTCGCCTCGTAGGTCCCGGGACCCCGTCGGAGCGGGGTGCGGGTCTCCGGTCCGCGTGTGACGACGGGAGGGAGAGCTGACGCCAAGTCAGAAACCTTGCGGCGAGGGGCAGTGGGCGCGCGTACCGGTCGGGCGGAAATCCGAGGTGTACGCCGGGGTTCATATCACGGTCAAGATGGACAAATAGGTAAATGTCCATCCCGCTGCATCTACTAAGCGCACCGGATGATGGGCGGAACGCTGTGACCGAGGTCATAACGGTCGCAAAGGCTCCGCCCGGTCGGCCGATGTAGCCCTCAAGATCGGCGACGACATGGACCGAGCCGGTCGCGTTGTGGAGATGGATGTCGCCGTCGGCGTCGACCGGGACCACGGCCAGGGCCGGGCGGGTCTCGCCGGCGCCGAGACTGTCGTCGTACACGCCGGGCAGGCCGCCTGCGCCGTACGCGGTCACGTGGGTTGCGCTGGTCGGTGCCCGCGGACCACCCCTCGGTAAGGCCAAGGTAAGAGTCGCGTAAGATGCGGCCACTTGTGCGAGGGGTCGGACCCTCGTAGGGGAGGGAACATCACGTGGGCAGACACGCCCTGAGACGGGGCGGTCCGGCCGCCGTCGTCTCCTCGCTCGCGCTCGCCGTCGTGGCCGCGTCCGTCGTCGTCCTGTCGGAGGGCGGCGGCTCAGCGGAAGCGACCGAGGCCGACACCACCGCGATCACACTGGTGGACCCCAGCTCCACCACACCACGCACCGACCGCCCGTACGTCGCGGGCGACACCGGCTTCCTGCACCGTCAGACCGGCAAGGCCGGACTGCTGTGGACCGACTACACGACCGGCAGGACCGTGACCGTGCGGAACGCGGCCGGCGTCTACACCCCGGGCACCGGCTGCACGGGCATCGGCTCCGAGTGCCGTACGGCCTGGTACGGGTCGGACAGTGACCTGGTCGCCCTGCCGACGGCCCCGAGCACCCCGTCCGTCACCCTCTGGGACCCGGCCACGGCCACGTCCGAGAGCCTGAGCTGGGCGGTCGCCGGCCACGGCAACTACCGGGGCCTGGCCGGCGACACGATCGTCACCGGCTACTCCCTGATCGACAAGGTCGACGGCGCGTGGCGCACCCGCAAGATGACCGGTGAATGGACGAACATCCAGGACCAGGAAGTCGTCGCCGCGGACTCCGACGGTGTGCTGTGGGAGCGGGGCGGGACCGTCGACTACATCGACGTCGGGTCGGCCGTGAACGCGGTCGCCTTCGCCGACGCCGACGACGCCGATCACTATGTGATGAGCGGTGACCGTGTCGGCTGGTACGACACCAGCACCTTCACCCTGCATCTGAAGTCCCGCTCCGACCTCACCGCCGCCGACCAGGTGGTCACCCTGCCCTCGCACCCGGGCACGCTCGACGGCGACCCGGTCCTGGTCGGCGACTGGCTGCTGCTGCCGCTGTCCTCCACCTCGCTCGGCTCCCGGCTGCTCGCGGTGAATGTGGACGACCCCTCGGTGCAGCGGACCCTGCTGGAGAGCGCCGGCGAGTACACGCTGCCGGCCGGCGACGGCACCGCCCTGGTCACCGGCGGCACCGACGCCACCGACTGGTGGGTGCGGCGGGTGAGCCAGGCCGAGGACGGCACGCTGAACCTGGCGAAGGTCCAGCAGTCCCCGGCGGTGGAGAACGTCAAGACGGGCATCGCGCTCAGCCGCGGCAGCCTTCGGGTCGCCGAGGACGACCCGAAGTCCACCGACGACACCACCTCCGTGCGCACCCTCGCCACCGACGGCTCCGCCGCGCTGACGGCGTCCGAGGCCACGGCGGGCCGCTCGGTCCACTCCGCCCTCTGCCCTTACGAGGGCACCACGTGCTCGGCGCTGTGGGGGAACCTCGACGCCCAGGACGTCTACCTCGACTCGAACGGCGGCACCGACGAGGGCGAGAGCCTCGGTGACGACCGGCTGGTGGCGATCGACGGCCACTACCTGGACTTCGGCGGCCAGGGCGGCCACATCGTCGACGTCTCCGACGACTACGCCGTCTTCGACTCCGGCGGCGCCACCCCGGCGCAGTACGTCGGCGAGTTCGGCCAGGGCCAGAAGCTGAAGCGCTCCGTGCGCGCCGCCGCCCTGAACGGCTCCACCCTGTGGAGCGCCACCAGCACCGCCGGAAAGCTGACCTCGTACAGCATCCCGCAGGAGAAGACGCTCACCACGGTGACCGTCCCGGGTCTGGCCTGCGTGCCGAGCGAACTCCAGGCGGCGGGCCGCTGGCTGTACTGGGCCTGCGGGACGGACTCGGCGGGCGTGTACGACACCAAGGCCGGTACGGCGAGGGCGGTCACCCCCGGCGATGTGCTGCTCGGCGACGGCTTCACCGTCCGCCACGACCACGGCGCGGACACGCTGGTCCTCACCGAGGCGGCCACCGGCACCACCCGCACGATCGCCTCCCGTCTGGCCGACAAGGGGCTGACCGTGGACCGCCGTTACCGCTGGACGGTCGACGAGTACACCGGTCTGGTCGCCTGGTTCGACGACTACGAGCGCACCCACGTCACCACCACGGGCATCGCCCCGTCCGCCGTGACGGCCTTCGAGACGTCGGTCGGCGACTACGTGGGCCCGGGGACGCCCCTCCAGGGCAGTTGGGTGCTGTCCCGCCCGGCCACCTCCTGGTCGCTCACCCTCACCTCGGTGCAGAGCGGCGCGAACGGCAGGGCCACCCGTACCCTCACCGGCGGCGCGACCGCGGCCTGGGTGACGGCGACCTGGAACGGCACGACGGCGGACGGGAGTTACTTCCCCAACGGCCACTACACCTGGACCCTGAAGGCGACCGGCCTCGGCACCGCCACGCCGGACACGGTGACCGCCGGCGACGGGTTCCTGGAGCGCGGGGCCGCGGTGCGCCGCGACTTCGTCAGCCCCGACGGCCCGGACGGCCGCGGTGACCTGCTCACCCTGAACTCCTCGGGCGGACTGACCTTCCACAGCGGCACCGGGACGGGGAAGTTCGGCGAGAAGTACACGGGCACAGGCTGGCCCACGAGCATCATGGCGGTCCCCTTCGGCGACCTCAGCGGCGACCGCTGCAACGACGTCCTCGTCCGCTACAGCAGCGGCGCGCTGCGGCTCTACAAGCCGGGCTGCGGGGCGGCGGTCGAGCCGACGACGTCGTACACCACCCTCGGGACCAGCGGCTGGACGCAGTACAACGTGCTCACCTCGCCCGGTGACGTGAGCGGTGACGGGCGCCCGGACCTGATCGCGCGGAACGCGTCCACCGGAGCGGTCTACCTCTACAAGGGGACGAGCACCGGCAAGCTCGCCGCCCGCGTCAAGCTCTACGACAACTGGAAGGGCTACAAGAAGATCGTCGGCACCGGTGACATCACCGGCGACGGCAGGGCCGATCTGCTGGTCCAGGACACGTCGAACAACGTCTACCGCTACAACGGCAAGGGCGACGGCACGTTCGCGGCCCGCGTCAAGGTGTTCTCGAACTGGGGCGGTTCCTACAACGCGGTCGTCGGGGTCGGCGACATCACGGGCGACGGCAGGCCGGACCTGGTCTCCCGCGACTCCAGCGGCAACGTGTGGCGCAACAGCGGGGACGGAAAGGGCTCGTTCGGTGCGCGGGTGCGCATCGCGACCGGCTGGAGCGGCTACAAGTCCCTTACGTAGGGGGCGAGTTCAATCCGCCGAAGGCGCCCGGAGACTTGGTCTCACCGGGCGCCTTCGATGTTCGGGTGGAGCACCGCGGTCCGTTCCCGGGCCGGTGATGCACGTCACATGGAACTGGTGGGTGGCCTCTTGGCAGAGCCAGGCATGGAGCCACTATTCAGGGCCCGCGTCCGTGCGGGCGACGAGGACTCCTTCAGGGTGCTCTTCCGCGAACACGGGCGGGCGGTCTACAACCACTGTTTCCGCCTGACAGGCGACTGGTCGGTTGCCGAGGACTGCGTCTCGCTGGTGTTCCTCGAAGCCTGGCGGCTGCGGGAGAAGGTCGATACGGACGGCGGAAGCCTGCTGCCGTGGCTGCTCGGGATCGCCACGAACGTGGTGCACCACCGCAGACGTGCGGCTCGGCGGCACCGCGCCCTGATGGAACGCATGCCTGCGCCCGAACCGCTGTCGGACTTCGCCGAGGAGGTGGTCGGACGGCTGGAGGACCAGCAGCGGATCGCCGCGGTGGTCGAGGCGCTGAGTCAGTTGTCGCGGCAGGACCGTGAGGTGCTGGCGCTGAGCGTATGGGCCGGACTGAACTACGCCGCGACCGCGGAGGCGCTGGGGGTGCCGGTGGGCACCGTCCGCTCCCGGCTGGCCCGGGCGCGTCGTCGGCTGGAAGGAGTGGCGCAGAAGAATCTCGACCGGAATGCGGAACCCACCGCCGCAGGACGGCAGCAGACAGGTGACCGCCACGAGGCGGTCCGGCCGGGCGAAGGAACGGAAGGGGACCGTGGTGAGCCGGGAACGGAGTCGGGACAGCGACGTACAGGAATTGCGCCGGCTGCTGGCCGTGCCGGACGAGCGGGACTTTCCCGCCGGCCGACGGATCCAGCGTGAGGAACACCTGATGCGCAGTTGGCGGACGATGGAAGAGGAACGCACCGGTGGGCGCAGGCGCCGTGTGCAGAAGCGGTTCGTGTGGGGGCTGGCGGCGGCGGCGATCGCGGCAGGCGTGACGGTGGCGGTGCCCAACGGGACGCAGACCCCCGCCTATGCGGTGGAGAAGAACCCGGACGGCACCCTGACCGTCTCCCTCCGCGACCTCGACTGGTCGGGTGGCCCTCAGCAGTTCCGGCAACTGGCGGACAGGATCCGGGCGGCCGGCTTCACGGCGGTCATCGACAAGATCCCCCCGGGCAGGCACTGCCGGCTCGATCGGGGGAAGCTTCTCAACCAGCAGAGGTCCGGCGACGGCAAGGGGGGCTACAAGTACGTCATGACACACGCTGACGCGTTTCTGGTCGAAGAGCACCTGCCCGGTCCCATTCGGAAGGGGCCCGCCGTGCAGTACGCCCACTACTTCAAGCCGTCGTTCATCAAAGGCCCGGTCGAACCGTGCGACGCCGCGTGACCCGTCGCCCCTGCCGGTGAACTGCCCTCGGCACAGGTGATGTGCCGAGGGCAGCCGCCGAGCCGCGTGCTGCTTTTCGGGCCGCGCCCCTACGGTGTTGTGGCGCGCCGATCCAGCAGACCGAGGTGATCGCGAATGGCGGACGAGGGTGTGGACCATCCCGGGCTGATCGTCCCGGTCGGGCATGTCGAGCCGGTGCCGCGGCGGATCCGTGCGCAGGTCGGCGGCCGGTGGGTGTTCGACACCCGGCGCGCGCGGTACGTGTGGGAGTGGCCCGGCTACCCGCAGTACAGCATTCCGCTGCGGGATCTGGCCGAGGGCGTCCTGACCGACGACGGCCGCGTCGGCCGGCTGGGCCCCGGCCCCGCGCGGCGGCACTCGCTGCGGGTCGGCTCCGAGGTCCGTGAGGGTGCGGCGTGGGTCTGGGACGAGGGAGCCCCGGCGGAACTCATCGGCACCGCCCGTTTCCGGTGGGACGCGCTCGACGCGTGGTACGAGGAGGAGGAACAGGTCTTCGTCCACCCGCGGAGCCCGTACACCCGGGTGGACGCGCTGCGCTCGTCCAGCCGGGTGCGCGTCGAGGTGGACGGCGCGGTCCTGGCGGACGCGCCGTCCTCGGTGAAGCTCTTCGAGACCGGCCTGCCGACCCGCTACTACGTGGAACGCACCCATGTCGACTGGACCCTGCTGCGACGCTCGGACACGGTGACGACATGCCCGTACAAGGGCAGGACCAGCGAGTACTGGTCGTTCGCGCGCGGGCCGGTCGTCCGTGAGGATCTGGCCTGGGCGTACGACTTCCCCACGGTGTCGTGCGCCGCCGTCGCGGGGATGGTCGCCTTCTACAACGAGCACGTCGACCTGTACGTGGACGGTGTCCTGCTCCCGCGGCCCACCGCCCTGTCGAGGGCGCAGTGGGACAAGGGACAGCGGGCGGATTCCTGAGCCGCTCGCCGTCGCACGCCCACGGAATCAGGGCCGTACGCCCACGCAATAGGGTGGACGGCATGTACGTGGTGGAGGTCGTCCAGCTGCTGGTGTCGCCTGTGCACCGGTACCTGGGGCGGCCGTCCGAGGGACCCTCGGCCGCGGTCGGGGAGGAGCTGGTCCGGAGCGTCGAGGTGCGGCGGAACCTGGGCATCGTGGGCGACCGTTACTACGCGCGCCCGGCACACCGCGACGCCGCCGTCACGATCATGTCGGCCGAGAACCTGCCGCTGGACATCGACCCGCGGACCGATCTCACGCTCACCCGCAGGAACATCCTGCTCCGTGGCGTCGACATCGACGCGCACGTGGGCTCGACCGTGTCGCTGGACACCGGCGCGGGCCCCGTCCTGCTGGCCGTACGGCGTCCCGCCCGGCCCTGCGCATGGATGGACGCCGTCATCGGTCCGGGCGCGCAGCGGGCTCTGCGGGGCAAGGGCGGCGTACGCTGCACGCCGCTGACGGACGGAGTACTCACCGTGGGAAAGGCCGAGTTCGCGGTCGTGGAGCGGGAGCCGCGCCCGTCCTGACGGCCGTGGCGTCAGCCGGGCACCACGGGCGCGTCCCAGTCGATCCGGTACCGGTGCGTCCAGCCGAACATCTTCTCCGGCGTCAGGAACGTCCGCGTCGCCAGCGGCATCAGCAGGGCCATCATCTTCGTCGCGACCGGCCCCATCGACTTCTGGCTGTTGGTCTTCGCGGCCTGGGCCGCGACCTTCTCCACCCTGCCCCGCCTCAGCCGCTCGTATGTCGCGAACGCCGTGGCCGGGTCAGGGATGTCCCGCAGGCACCGCGCCAGCTGCACCGCGCTCTCCGCGGCGAGGGACGCGCCCTGCCCGGAGCTGGAGGACGGCGCGTGGGCCGCGTCGCCGACCAGGACCATCCGTCCCCGGTGCCACGTCGGCACCGAGGGCAGGATCTCCAGCCCTCCGAAGGTGAGGAGGTCGTCGTCATCGGTGCCCTGCAGCAGATCGCGGCCGGGCACGTCCCCGGCGAACTTCTCCCGCAGGATCCGCATCCACGCGGCCGACGGTGTCGCACGCGCCTGCTCCGCGCTGAGCGGTTCGTCGTACGGCAGGTTGCCGAACCAGGCGGTGCCCTGGCCGGGCACGGGCCAGTAGCCGAGGAACCCGTGCTCGCCGAAGGCGAAGTACATGGTGTCCGGCCGTGCCCGGGGGACCTCCGCCTTCGAGAAGGCGCCGAAACCGAGCAGGCCGGTGTACCGGGGGCCGGGCGCCGCCGGGTCGATCAGCCGGCGGACCGTCGACCGGATGCCGTCGGCCCCGACCAGCACGTCCGCGGTCACCCGGGTCCCGTCGGCGAACTCGGCGGTGACGCCGGCCGGGGTCTCCTCGACCTCGGCCAGCCGCTTGCCGTACACGGTCCGCACGCCCGCCGCGGCGGCCCGCTCGCGCACCGCCCCGTACAGGTCGGCGCGCCACATCACCTGGCTGGGCGGCAGGCCCGTCAGGCCGCCGAACTCGCCCATGCGCCGGCCTCGTCCGTCGGTCATGGCCATGCGGTGGATCGGCTGACCGGCCAACCCCGGGTCCACACCGACGACTTCGAGGGCGCTGAGCCCGTTCGGGGCGACCATCAGCATGCCGCCGCGGCCGTCCGCCGTGTTCTCGTAGGCCTCGTAGACCGTGGCCTCGATGCCCGCCCTGCGCAGGGCGAGGGCCGTCACCGGTCCGGCTGTGCCGCCTCCGACGACGGCCGCCGTCTTGATCGCACTCATGGGTCCGCCTCTCTCCCGTGTCCGGGCCGGATGGTCAGTGGCCGTGCCCGCGTGCCGGGTCGTCGACCGTCGGGTGGGTGCCCGTCCGGTGGGCGAGCCGCAGGTCCTCCAGGTAGGCGCGGGAGCACATGGCGCTGAGGACCGCGACGCCGCCGCGCTGCACGCGGACCTCGCTGTCGGAGGCGGCACCGGTCAGGCGGATCCGGCGGGCGCCGGCGGGGGCCGGTTCCCCGGCGGTCCGGACCTGAGCGTCCTTGACCTTGCCGCGGGCGGTCCAGCGCAGGTCCCAGTGCTCGACGACGGCGTCGTCCGGCACCAGCAGCTTGACCGTGGCGCGCTGGAGTTCCAGGGGCAGTTCGATGTCGTCGGGCAGGTCGGGGGAGCGCAGGTCGAGCACGGCCAGGCCCCGGCGGGCGCGCACCTGGATGTGTCCGGCGCGGGTCCAGTCGCCCAGCCGCTTGGTCACGGCGTGGTCGGCGTGGATGCGCTGGGTGGTGACGGTCTTCTCGGTGGTGGTGACGGTCATTTCTGCGGTCTCCGTCCGCTCGCGGGCGATGCGCTTTCCGATGACTCGATAGTTGCAGTGCAACTAGTCTCATGTCAACTAGTTTCGCTGTGGGTAGTATGCGGACATGAGCACCCCGTCCCGCAGCTCCCCACTGGCCCTGACCGTGCTGGCCCTGCTGCACTTCCAGCCGCTGCACCCGTACGGAATCCAGAGACTGATCAAGCAGTGGGGGAAGGACCGGGTCGTCAACGTCGGCCAGCGCGCGAGCCTCTACCGCACGATCGACCGGCTGCTCGCGACGGGCCTGGTCGTGGTCCGGGAGACCGGCCGCGACCAGCAGTACCCCGAGCGGACGGTGTACGAGCTCACCGACGAGGGGCGCTCGACCCTGCGCGTCTGGCTCGACGAGATGCTGGCCGCGCCGAAGCAGGAGTTCCCGCAGTTCCCCGCCGCGCTGTCGTTCGTCCTCATGCTCGCCCCGGAGGAGGCCCTCGCTGTGCTGGAACAGCGCGCCGCGACCGTCGCGCGGACCCTTGAGGCGCACGACAAGTCCCTGGCGGAGCAGGCGGAGGTCTACGGCCTGCCCCGGGTGATCACGCTCGAAGAGGAGTATCTGCGTGCGGTCACCGCGGCGGAACTGAACTGGCTCCGCGGCGTCACGGACGATCTGCGCAGCGGCCGGCTCGGCTGGACCGTCGAGGAGCTGACCGCTCTGGCCCAGAGCACGGGACGGCAGGACGCGACCTGAGCGCCGTCCCGGGATCCGCGGGATTCTCGTCACTGACCGTGCAGGCACGAACGCGCGGTGCGCCCCTGGAGTGAAGGTGTGCCGCCCGAGGGGTGATGTCGTCACACCCCTTTGGTGTTATATGAGCCGTATGCACCAACTGCTCCTGCGGGTGTGGTCCCGGCGTGGGATACGCAGCGTTGCCGGTCAGATGTTCGTTCTGCAGGTCGTGGTCGTCCTGGTTCTCGTGGCGGCGGCGGTCGCCGCCCTCCTGCTGCAGTCGCGGAACGACGCCGAGCGCGAGGCGCAGAAGCGCTCACTCGCCGTGGCGGCCTCCGTCGCCTCGGACCCCACGGTGCAGCGGGCCCTGACGGAGGCTCATCCGAGTGCCGTGCTCCAGCAGCAGGCCGAGGAGACCCGCAAACGCTCCGGCGTGGACTTCGTCGTCGTGATGAGCCCCACGGGCATCCGCTACACCCATCCGACCCCCGCCCAGATAGGGCAGCACTACATCGGCAACATCGCGGCGGCCCAGCACGGCGGCATCGTCACCGAGACGACCGTCGGAACGCTGGGTCCCTCCGTCCGGACCGTGGTCCCCGTGACCGACTCCCAGGGGAAGATCGTCGGGCTGGTGTCCGCGGGTATCGTCATCAGCCAGGTGAGTACGGCGGCCGGACGGGAGATGCCGCTCGTCCTGACGGCCGCCGGAGCGGTGCTCACGGCGGCCACCGGGGGAAGCGCCTTGATCGGGAGGCGTCTGAGCCGTCAGACACACGGTCTCGGACCGATCCAGATGACCCGCATGTACGAACACCACGACGCCGTTCTGCACTCGGTACGCGAAGGCGTCCTCATCGTCGATCCGCGGGGCCGGCTGCTCCTGGCCAACGACGAGGCGAGGCGTCTGCTGGGGCTCGGCGCCGACATGGAGGGCCGGCCCGTCACGGACCTGGGACTCGCCCCGGAGGCCGAACAGCTCCTCCTGTCGGGCCGGGCGACCACGGACGAGGTGATCGAGGTCGGCGACCGGCTGCTGGCCATCAGCCAGCGCCCCACGCTGCGGCCGGGACCGGGAGGCTGGGTCGCCACGCTGCGGGACACGACCGAACTCAGTGCGCTGATGGGCCGGGTGGAGCTGGTCCAGGAACGGCTCAAGCTGCTGTACGACGCCGGAATAGGCATCGGCACCACGCTCGACGTGACCCGCACCGCCGAAGAGCTGGCGGAGTTCGCCGTGCCCAGGTTCGCCGACTACGTCACCGTCGACCTGGCCGACGCCGTGCTGCGAGGCGAGGAACCCGACCCCCTGAGCGCCGCGGAGCTGCGCCGGGTCGCCCTGCGCGGCATCCGCCCGGGTGTGCCGTTCTACCCGGCCGGAGCGCTCATCCGCTTCGACCCCGCGACCCCGCAGGCGGCGAGTTTCGGTTCCGGGCGGATGGTGCTGGAGGCCGACCTGGCGGCGTTCTCCGGCTGGCAGGCACAGGACCCGGACCGCGCTCGCAGACTGGTGGCACACGGCGTCCACTCCATGATCACCGCTCCGCTGCGGGCCCGCGGCGCGATCCTCGGCGTGGCGACCTTCTGGCGTTCGAAGGAGCCGACCTCCTTCACCCATGAAGACCTCTCGCTCGCGGAGGAGCTGGTCGCCCGTGCGGCGGTGAGCATCGACAACGCGCGCCGCTTCACGCGGGAGCACACCATGGCGGTCACGCTGCAGCGCAGCCTTCTGCCGCACCTCCTGCCGGAGCAGAACGCGGTCGACGTGGCGCACCGCTACGTTCCGGCCGAGGCGGGGCTCGGCGGCGTCGGCGGCGACTGGTTCGACGTCATCCCCCTGCCCGGGGCGCGGGTCGCCGTCGTGGTGGGCGACGTCGTGGGACACGGGCTGCACGCGGCCGCCACCATGGGCCAGCTGCGTACCGCCGTCCACAACCTCTCCACGCTCGACCTGCCGCCCGACGAACTTCTCTGGCACCTGGACGAGCTGGTCACCCGCATCGACCAGGACCGGGACGGAGACGGCGGAACACCGACGCTCACGGGCGCCACCTGCCTGTACGCGATCTACGACCCGGTCTCGCGGCGGTGCACGATGGCCAGGGCGGGCCATCTGGAACCCATCCTCGTGCTCCCGGACGGCCACGCCAGTCTGCCCGGAGTACCGGTCGGCCCACCGCTGGGGCTGGGCGGGCTGCCGTACGAGAAGACCGAGGTGATCCTGCCCGAAGGCAGCAGCATCGTGCTCTACACCGACGGTCTGGTCGAGGACCGGCACCACGACATCGACGAGCGCATCGAACGCCTGCGCCGTGCCGTCGAGCCGGCCGGGCGCACACCGGACCAGATGTGCCAGGCGGCGATGGACACCCTGCTGCCCGGGCCGCCGCGCGACGACGTGGCCCTGGTCGTGGCCCGTACCCGGCTGCTCGACGACAAGCACACCGCGTCCTGGGACGTGCCGTCCGACCCCGCGGCGGTCGCCGGAGTCCGGGCCGCCGCCGCCGATCTGCTGCGGGACTGGGGCCTGGAAGAGGAGGCGTTCACCCTGGAGCTGATCCTCAGCGAGCTGGTCACCAACGCCATCCGGCACGCGACCGGCCCCATCGGGGTGCGCCTGATCCACGACCGCAGCCTCATCTGCGAGGTCTCCGACGGCAGCAGTGTCTCGCCGCACCTGCGCCGGGCCACCACCATGGAGGAGGGCGGCCGCGGCCTCTTCCTGGTGGCCCAGTTCGCCGACCGTTGGGGGACCCGCTACACATCCGACGGAAAGGTCATCTGGACCGAGCAACGGCTCGCCTCACCACCTTGACCCGCCGCAGCCGTCGCCCTCACCGATGTCCAGGTGTTCGAGGGCCCGGCCGGCGTCGTCGGAACGCTCACGGCCCACACCACCGGTGAGGAGTTCCCGCTGACCATGGTCGAGATCCACCGGGTCGAGGGCGGCACGGTGCGGAGGATCGACGTCTACACGAAGAACCCCGACGACCTCGCCGCGTTCTACGCGCGCGCCGAGGCCGGCGGCCGCTGACCGGGTCTCGCCGCAGCTGAAACGCGACCTCCCATGTCGGGTGCGCGCGGCTCGTCGTACGCTGGCGGGTCGCAGGTGCGGTGTGCGGGGGAGGAAACGGGAGTTGGCTACTGCCAAAGCGGCCACGGGTATGTCTGCAGCGTCCGACGACGATGCCTGGGCGCGGCTGCTGGAGGACGTGGCGAGGAGCGGGCGGCGGCTGCGGCGTGCCGAGCTGGATTCGCTGCGCGAGTACGGCGACCGGGCCGCCGAGCAGGGGCGGGGGCTCGCCGAACTGGTCGACGAGCGGCTGGCCGTGACCGGCAGGGTCTGGGAGGGGCAGCCGGTCGACGCCGCGTCGATGACGGCACTGCGGGCGGCGATGGCCGCGCTCGCCGACGGGCACGGGCGGGCCTACCGGGAGCGGTTGCGCCGGGAGGAGGCCGGGCGGCGGGAGTTCGTGGCGGACCTGCTGAGCAGCCGCAGCGACCTGGGCCGGCTGGCCGAGCACGCCGAGCGGTTCGGGCTCAACCTGGCGTGCGCGCATGTCGTCGCGGTCGCCGAGGGCGACGGCTACGACCTGGAGGATCCGCTGGTACGGGCGCTGGAGCGGCGGCTGCTCGGCCGGTTCGGCGAGCAGGAGATCCTGCTGGCGGTGAAGCACGGGCGGCTGGTGTGCATCGTGCCGTCGGGTCCGGGCGAGGCCACGGCGGTCAAGGCGTTCGCGGAACTGACCCAGGGCCGGCGGGTCGTGGTGGGCCGTCCGCACAGCGGCCCCGGCGGGGTGGTGCACTCCTACGAGGAGGCCCGGTCGGCGTTGGATCACGCGGCCCAACTGGAGCTGCGCGAACCGCTGTTGTACGCGGCCGATCTGCTGGTCCTGCCGGTGCTGCTGCGGGACCGGGAGGCCCTGGAGGATCTGGTACGCGGGGTGCTGGGCCCGTTGCGGACGGCACGCGGCGGGGCCCGGCCGCTCCTTGAGACGCTGATCGCCTACGCCGATTCGCGCTACGTCGCGGCGGAGGCGGCGCGGCGGCTCGGGGTGAGCGTGCGCGCGTTGGCGTACCGCATCGCCCACGTCGTACGGCTGACCGGCCTGGATCCGGACGACGCGTTGCAGCGCTACACCCTGGAGACGGCGGTGTTCGGCGCACGGCTGCTGGGATGGCCGGGCCAGGATCAGCCGGCGGACGGGTAGGCGGCGCACAACGCGTGCCAACGGGCGGTCTGTTCGGGGGTGGACCGGCCGCGGAGCCGGGCGAGTGCGAGCAGGTTGGCCTCCGCGGCGCTGCCGAGGGTCCGCGCCTCGGCGAGGTAGTGGTCGTCGAGCAGGGTCTCGACCTCGGCCTCGCTCTGGACGGGGTCGATCCGCGCGGCGAGCTGCGCCATGGTGCGGTACGAGCCCTGGAGCAGGAACGGCGGTTCCTGGCGGCCGGCGTCCTCCTGGGCGGCGGAGGCGATGTAGGCGCGGTTGACGGCGAGGACGGTCCGCTGGACGCTGCGCAGCCGGGTGAGCGTGGCCAGCACGCGGTCCAAGTCCAGGACAGGATGGGCGAGTTGGTCGGCCTGGGCGGTCGGGTCGCCGTCGGCGAGGGCGACCAGCAGGCGCAGGTCGGCCGGGTCGGCTCCGGCGAGCGGGGCCAGGACCGGGTTGGCGGCGAGGGCGTTCTCCAGGAAGGAGAGCGCGAACAGGTCGTCGTGGCCGCTGAGCACCTCGCCGAGGTTCCAGACGTCGGCACGGTTGGCGAGCATGTCGGGGATCTGGAAGCGGTGCCCGTTCGCGGTGTACGGGTTTCCCGCGAGGCAGACGGCGAAGCGGCGACCGCGCAGGTCGAAGCTGCGGGCGACACCGTCGGCGACGGCCTCGATCCGGCGCTGCGCGTCGCACAACGGGATGAACTTCTGCAGCAGTTCGGGACTGACGTGCTGGATGTCGTCCAGGTACAGCAGGACGTTGCTGCCCGCCTCCAGGGCGAACACGATCTTCTCGACCTCGCGCCGGGCGGCCGCGTCGGGGGCGCGGTCGGGGTCCAGCGAGGTGGTGCCGGTGCCGAGCGCGGGGCCGTCGACGCGGACCATGAGCAGGCCGAGCCGGTCGGCGACGTACTCCAGCAGGGTCGTCTTGCCGTAGCCGGGCGGGGACAGGAGCAGCAGCAGTCCGCTGCGGTCGGCCGGGCCCGTGGGGTCCAGGGTGCCCAGCTGCCTGGCCAGGTTGTCGCCGACGAGGGGGAGGTAGACCCGGTCGATGAGCTGGTTGCGGACGAAGCCGGCGAGCGGGCGGGGACGGTGGTCGTCCAGCCGCAGCCGGGCCCGCTCGGCGGCCAGGACGTCCGCGCGCCGCCGCTGGAAGGCCCGGAACGCGGGGGCCCGCTCCTGTCGGAACTCCTGTGCGCGGTGCGGGAGTTCGTCGAGGCGTACGGTCAACCGGCCGTCGTGGACGCGGGGGTGGACGCCGAGCAGTCCGTCGACGGTCTCCTGGACGGCACCGGCGATCTCGTAGCGCGGCAGATCGGGTGCGCACAGGTGGGCCACGGCCTCCGGCACGCCTTCACCCTCCGAGTGGACGGCCGCGTACGACCCCAGCCAGGCGGCTGCTAGTTGGCGGCGCGCGGGCAGGTCGGTGCCGAGCGCGGCCAGGTCCGCCGCGAGGGCGGGAGCGGCGTCCGTGTGGCGGAAGCCGTCGAGGAGGGTGCGTACGGCGGGACCGGTGGCGAAACCCTCGTGCGGATCGGCGAGTTCGGCCACCAGGTAGTCGCCGGCCCGTGCGGCGGGCGGCAGCCCGGTCAAGGCGGTGAACGCGGCCACCGCGTCCGAGAGTTCGGCCGCCAGCTCGGACCAGGCCGTCGCCGGTGCGGCGCCGTCGGGTCCGAAGTGGGCGCGGGCCAGCGCCAGGGAGCGGGCGCGGCGCTGCCAGGCGGCCCGTCGGTCGTCGGTCGCGGCATGGGCCCAGAACAGCTGGGCGGTGGCGCGCACCTCGGCGGGGTGCTCCAGCAGCCCGGCACCGGCCCGCAGCCGGAGCAGCGCGCCGAGGACGACGGTGGCGTCGTGGTCGTGGACGCCGCGCTCGTAGCCCTCGTCGTAGGCGCTCTCGGCCGCGCGCCGGACCTGGTCGAGCAGCGGCTCGCCGTCGGTGGCCGTGGGCAGCAGCGCGGCGGCCAGGTACTCGGCGCGGTAGAGCGCCGGTGACTCGCTGACCAGAGGCTGTGTCCAGAACTCGCGTCCGGTCAGCAGCTCGGGGAGGTGGGCGGGCCGGCGGTAGCCGGTGCCGGTGACGGCGAACGCCAGCCCGTCGCCGTCCGGCTGCAGGGTGAGTTCCACCGGCTCCCGGCGGACGGCGAACCGGTGCCGTCCCAGCCGCACGGCGGCCCCGCCGTCCTCGGTCAGATCGGCCCGGTCGCGCAGCTCGCGCAGGGCGGTGCGGACGGCGTCGAGCAGGCCGTCCTCCAGCTCCTGGGCGCGCACCTGGTCGTCGAGCTCGCGCAGTTCCCCGGCGGCGGCACGGACCCGCGACGCCATCGGGTCGGCGGCCTGCGCGGCGTGGATGTCGGCCGCCGACGCGAGCCCGGCGAGCCTGCGGCGCAATGCCTCCAGGGCCCGCAGCGCGGAGGCGGCCACCCGGTCGGCGCGGGCGGCGGCCTCGTCCAGCAGGGTCTGGCGCCGGGCGGCGAACGCCTGCCGGATCTCCTCACGGCGCAGCGCCAGGTCGGCGGCGAGGTCCTCGGCCTCGGCGAATCGGGCCTCCAGCGCGTCCAACCGCAGCAACAGCCGGGCGAGTTGGTCGTCGCAGGCGGCAGGGGAGCCGGCGGCGGCCAGGGCGGCGGTCGTCGCCTGGGCGAGCAGGGCCGACTCGGCGGCGTGGGCGGCGCGGTGCTCGGCGTCCAGCAGGACCCGGCGGCGGTTCGCGAGGACCGCGCGGGCCCGGTTGACGGCCGCCAGCACCTCGCCGATGGCCAGCAGTACGGCCGTCGTAGCGCCCGGATCGGCGGTGACCGCGCCGGTGACCAGGTCGGTGACGGTGGCCAGCGCGTCCGCCTGCTCGGTGAGACCGTCGGTGAGCCGCTCGGCCTCGGCGGCGGTGGCGACCGAGGCGGCGTCCTCGGCGGTGCGCAGGGCGGCGGCCAGGGGGGCGGCGAAGGCGTCGGGACCGGCGAAGAACGCGAAGGCCCGCTCGGTCGCGGTCGTGAGCTCGTCGGCCAGGTCCGCCTCGACGCGGTCCAGCGCGGCCGGGTCGAGCTGGGGAAGTTCGCGCAGGGTGCGGGTACGGCCCTGGGCCCGGCGGAGTTCGGCGAGCAGCGCGGTCCAGCCGTCCGCGTCGGCGGGCGGTTCGCCGTGGGAACGGCGGATCAGCCCGGCGGCCTCCTCGCGCGCCCGGTCCAGCTCCCGCGCCGCACGGGCGGCGAGCTGCCGGATCCTGGTCTGCTCGGCCGCCAACTGCGCGGCTGCCTCCCGCAGTTCGGTCAGCGGTTCGAGCAGGCCGGTGTCGGCGAGCCAGTAGTGGCGGTCCGCCGCCTTGGCACAGACGTCGAGGATCAGCTCCGGGGCGGCCGCGGCCGGGTTCTCCGGCGCGGCGGCCGTCGCCGTACGGACCACATCGAGGCATTCGGCGATGCCGTGCACCAGGTCGGCGTTGCCGATCCGCTCCAGCGGGCCGTCGCCGACCGCCTGGGCGGCGGCGTACTCGGCGGACTGGAAGGGGGTCTGCCACAGCTGGAGTTCATGGGTGCGCACCGGCTCGCGGTCCGCTCTGAGCAGGACGAGGGTGCCGTCGGGGAGGAGGGTGTGCGCGGCGGCGTGCAGGGCGCTCGCGGCCTCCCGGCGGACGGTGTTCCAGGGCAGCAGCAGGACCTGGGCGCGGCCGGGGCGGCGCAGGACGTAGAGGAGGTCCTCGCCGTTGGGGGCGGGGAGGACGGCGTCGAAGTACAGGCCGCCGTCCGCGGCGGTATCGGCTCCCGCGCCGGCCGTCGTACCGCTGTCGCCGTCGGTGCCGCCGTCGATGCGGAAGGTCCGGTGGCTGCCGTCCGCCAGCTCGTAGCCGCCGGGGAAGATCAGGCCCTGCTCGGCGGGGAGCAGCCGGGCGCCGCGGCCGAGCGAGTCCTGGCGGCGCACCGACCCGGTACGGGTGTTGACGACCAGGTAGCGGTCGGCCGGTTCGTTGTAGGGGCGGATCCGCAGGAGCAGCAGGGGCCCGGTCACCGCGTAGCCGACCGTGGCGTCCGCCAGGCTCTGCAGCGGCTCGTCGACCGGCTCCCGGAACAGCGGCCGGTCGCCGGGCACGGCGTGGACGGTGAGGCTGCCGCCGGTGGTGGCGACCGAGACCGCGCCCTCGCCGCCCTCGATCAGGATCCGCCCGTCGGTGTGGTCCTCGCGGCCGGTCGTCCGCCACGGCAGCTCGGAGGCGGACGGCTGCGGCAGGTCGCGTTCCCCGTGGTTGCCCAGGTACTCGACCCGGTCCGCCCTCAACTCCCAGCTCAGGACCCGGAGATCACCGTCGTTCTCACCGGTGCGGAACACCGCGAGCAACCGCCCCGACGCCGTGTGCACCAGGTCGGCGAGGCGGGCGTCGCGGTAGTAGCGCAGCAGTTCGGCCAGGTCGCGGCGGAAACGCTCGTCGTCGAGCAGGCCGGGCACCCGCTCCGGGCCCAGCGCCGAGCCGTCCGGGGCGTGCAGCGACAGCAGCCCCGCGTCGAGGCCGGGCGCGGAGGTCCCCAGGAGGAGGACGTCGGGCCGTACGGCGACGATGCCGCGGGCGGTGCCTTCCCCGGCGGTGCGGGGGCGGGCCGAGCCGACCAGCTCCAGGGGGCGTGAGCCGAAGGCTTGCTGCCGACGGGAGTTCAGCTCGGCCGCACGCCGGCCGAGCTCTGCAGCGCGGTCGGCGAGCCTTGCCCGCAGGATCTGGTAGGTGCCGTCCTCGACGCCCATGGTTTTTTGCCGTTCCCCCCTGCCGCCGTCGGTTGTCTGCGGCGTCGTCGTGGCTGGTCGCGCAGTTCCTCCCCCAGCCTTCGGCCGGGGGCACCCCCAGCGCCCCTTGCGGGGCGCTGTTGTGGTCGCGTTATTTCGTCGTGCCGTTGGCGAGCTGAACGGGGTCTCCGGTCTGCTGGTCGCCCAGCAGCTTCAGCAGCAGGGCCAGGTTCCACGGGCCGCCCGCTGCGAAGCCCCGCAGTACCTCCGTCGCGTCGGTGCTGAAGCTCTTCTCGCCGCTGAGCCACTCCGCGCCGAGGGCCTGTACCGTCTCCGAGCCCTGTACCGCGCCGTCGATCGACTTGCCGAAGGACACCGCGCCGACCAGCCGCTCCAGGAACACGCTGTCGCCGCCCACGATGTCGATGTCCGCGCTCTCCAGTCCGGCGGCCAGCACCGCCGCCTGGGCCTCGGCCACCGTGCGCTGGACCTCCAGCGCGGCCATCCGGACCTCCTTGTCGGCGGCCAGCCGCAGCCGGAACTCCTCGTGCGCCCGGGACACCTCGTCCAGCGCGGCCATCGCCGCGGCCTTCTCCTTCAGACCGGCGGCCTCGCCCAGCAGCCGTTCCCGGATGCCCGCCGCCTCCGCGTTCGCCTTGCTCTCGGCCACGGCGGCCTCGGCCAGCCCGACCTTCTCGATGGCGGCCGCCTTCTCCTTCAGGCCGGCCGCCTCGCCCTCCAGCCGGGCCCGTACACCGGCCGCCTCGGCCATGGCCTGGCGCTCCGCCACCTCGGCCTGGGCCAGACCGGCCGCTCCGGCCATGGCGCGCTCGCCCTCCGCCCGGCGTACCTTGGCGGCGGCCTCCAGCTCCGCGCTCTTCTGCCCGGCCTCGGCCAGCACCAGCTGCTCCTTGGCCCGCAGATGCGCGGCCTGCTCGGCGGCCTCGGCCGCCTTGATGTCCTTGACGAGCAGTTCCTGCGCCTCCGCCTCGGCGGCGATGATGACCGTCTGCCGGGTGCGCTCTGCCTCCTGGACGACCCGGACCCGCTTGATCTCCTCCTCCTGCTCCGCGACCGTGCGCTCCACCGCGACCCGCTCGCGCACCACGTCGGCCACGCCCCGGCGCTCGACCTCGACCTGCTTCTCCTTCTCCGCCCGGGCGAGCTCCACCTCCCGCTCCCGGTTGACGACCTCCAGCAGCCGGTCCTTCTCGATGCGCTCGCCCTCCACCGCGAGGACCCGCTCCCGGTTCTTCTCGGCGACCGCGATCTCCCGCTGCTGGTTCTCCCGCTGGACGCCGAGGAGTTCCTCGGTCCGCAGCAGCGCGCTGTGCGCCTTGAGCCGCTCCTCCTCCTGGACCTGCGCGGTGGCCGCCTCCTCCTGGGCCCGCAGGGTCTCGATGCCCTTGCGCTGCCGGATCTCCGCCTCCGCGCGCCGCCGTTCCAGTTCCAGGACGGCCTCGCGCGCGTCCACGTTCTGGCGGGTGATCTCCATCTCCTCGTTGCGCTGGAAGTCGTTGGTGCGGATGTGCTCCAGCGCGGTGAGCTCGGTGATCTTCCGGATGCCCTGGGCGTCCAGGATGTTGGAGGAGTCGAGCTGCTCCAGCGGGGTCTGCTCCAGGTGGTCGATCGCCGCGTCCTCCAGGTGGTAGCCGTTCAGATCGGTGCCGATGGCCGCGACGATCCGGTCCCTGAACTCCTCGCGCTTGGTGTAGAGGTCGGCGAAGTCGAGCTGCTTGCCGACCGTCCGCAGCGCCTCGGCGAACTTCGCGCTGAACAGGTTCTGCAGGGTCTCCTGGTGGCTGGCCCGCTCGGTCCCGATGGCCTGGGCCACCTTGATGACGTCCTCGACCGTCTTGTTGACCCGGACGAAGAACGTGATCTGGATGTCGGCGCGGATGTTGTCCTTGCAGATCATGCCCTCGCGGCCGGTGCGCATGATCTCGATGGTCTTCACCGAGATGTCCATGACCTCCGCGCGGTGCAGCATGGGCAGGACCAGGGCCCCGGTGAAGGTGACGTCGACGCTCTTGGGCCGGGAGACGATCAGGGCCTCGCCCTGGACCACCTTGCGGAACAGCCGGCCGAAGAGCAGCAGCGTGCCCAGGCCGATGAGCAGCAGGACGGCGACGAGCACACCGATTCCGATGGTGACGACAGACATGGCGGATCCCTTGGACGGCCTTGCCGCGGATGAGTGGATGAGTGGATGAGTGCGTGAAACGAACGAACGACGGGGCCGGTTGCGTCAGCCGGTGGCCGGCGGGGCGGGCATGACCCAGAAGAACTCGCCCTCGGCGTCGTAGTCGTAGATGAGCGCCGACGACCCGGCGCGCAGTGCCGCGCCGTCCGGTCCGGCCGCGTCGTCGAGGCTCTGCCGGACCTGCACGGTCGCGGCGGACCCGTCGACGGCGTGCACCTCGGCCTGCCCGAAGTCGGGGCCGACGCGTCCGGTGCGGATCACACAGCCGAGGCCGACGAAGTCGCGGCGGGACGGAGGCGGGACGGGGGCGGGCGTCAGCCGTCGCAGCGGCCACGCCAGCAGGCGTGCGCCCGCCCACCCGCCGACCAGGGCGGCCGGCAGCAGGGCCCCGTGATCCCCACTGCCGAGCAGCACCCGGCCGGTCAGCGCGCTGAACCAGGCGAAGGCGACCACGAGCGACACCGCCACGGTGATCGGCACCCCGCCGAGGCCCAGCACTCGCTGCAACCCCCCGTGGCCATGGCGTCCCCCGCCGTGCCCGTGGCCGTGCCCATGCACGTGTCCGTGATGTCCTGCGCCGGCTCCATGGCCGTGATGTCCCGCGCGTGCCCCGGGGAAATGTGCGCCTCCCAGGAGCACCAGCAGCCAGTAGGCCGCCACCACGACCAGGGCGAAGGTGAAGACCACGGTCGGATACGCCGTGACCGCCCCCAGAAAGTCCCCCACTGCGCTCGCCCGCCTCCGCGATCCCCCGACGGCCACGCTCCGTGTGCCGCATGCGCAAGGGTGACATCGCGCCAACGGTCACGCACTGCGTGATCCCGGAAGTCTCGGCGCCCCCTTCATGTCCCGGATCAGCTCACACACCGCCGGATCTCCGCAGGTCCCGGCGCGGCAGGCGCGGGAACACCGGGCCCCGGGTCCGGATGGCTAGGCTGGCTGCGCGAGCCGGCGGAGGCTGCGATCCGCATGGGCGACGGGCCCGGGGCCGGACGGGCAGTCCGCTCCGGTCGTCCGCCCTCGTAAGGAACGGACACCTATGAAAGCCATCACTGTTCGAGACCGTGACGCCGGTCCGGCAGGGCTGTCCCTGACGGACCTGCCCTACCCCCACGCGGCCGAGAACGACGTCATCGTGCGGGTGCACGCCGCGGGCTTCACCCCGGGCGAACTGGACTGGCCGGGCACCTGGACCGACCGCGCCGGCCGCGATCGGACGCCGAGCGTGCCCGGCCACGAACTGTCGGGTGTCGTGGTGGAGCTGGGGTACGGCACCACCGGCCTGAGCGTCGGTCAGCGGGTGTTCGGCCTGGCCGACTGGACCCGTGACGGATCGCTCGCCGAGTACACCGCGGTGGAGGCCCGCAACCTCGCACCGCTGCCCGCGGACATCGACCACACCACGGCCGCAGCTCTGCCGATCTCCGGCCTGACCGCCTGGCAGGGCCTCTTCGACCACGGCCGGCTGGCCACCGGCCAGACCGTCCTCGTCCACGGGGCCGCGGGGGGCGTCGGCTCGATCGCCGTGCAACTCGCCCGTGAGGCCGGCGCCCGGGTGATCGGCACCGGCCGGACCGCCGACCGGGAGCGGGTACTCGCCCTGGGCGTCGACACCTTCCTGGACCTGCAGACCGAGAAGCTGGAGGACGCCGGCGAGGCCGACGTCGTCCTCGACGTGATCGGTGGCGACATCCTCGACCGCTCGGCGGCGCTGGTCCGGACCGGTGGCACCCTCGTCACCATCGCCATGCCGCCCAGGGTCCGGCCCAAGGACGGGCGCGCGGTCTTCTTCGTCGTCGAATCCGACCGTGCCCGCCTCGCCGACCTGGCCGCCCGGCTGCGGGACGGCCGGCTCAAGCCGGCCGTCGGTGCCGTACGGCCGCTCGCCGAAGCCCCCG
Source organism: Streptomyces sp. NPDC101234 (assembly GCF_044767525.1). Classification (NCBI taxonomy): domain Bacteria; kingdom Bacillati; phylum Actinomycetota; class Actinomycetes; order Kitasatosporales; family Streptomycetaceae; genus Streptomyces; species Streptomyces sp. NPDC101234. The sequence continues at coordinate 406,113 of NZ_JBIWOA010000002.1, forward strand.
CGGCGTTCGGCCCCGGCCCGCGAACCCCGGGCAAGACGATCATCCGCGTCACGGAGGACTGAAGGAGCCCCGCCACGACCGGAACGCGGATCGCCGGAGCGCTTCCGGCCGTCGCCACCGTGACACCGACCGCGGCCTGCCGGGGCAGTCAGTTCACGATCGCCGGGGCGGGTGCGCGGTTGGCCCGCCGACGCCGGTCCCGTACCGGCCAGAACAGCACATATGCGGTGGAGACGATGACGAAGCCCAGGCGGATCAGCCCGCGGGCCGCGTCACCGGGAACGACGAAGACCGCGCCGTACAGGGTGGTCAGGCCGATCCAGCTCCACCAGGGCACCAGGGCCCGCTGTCCGATCGCATCCCACAGCAGTGTGCCCAGCAGGACGGAGGCGGTGTAGTAGGTGTAGACGCTGGGGTCCAGGGCGATCCGGGCGTTGGCGCCGAGCAGGACGACGGCGGGCCAGCGGCCTCGCCAGACCGCGAGGCAGCCCAGCGTCAGCCCCATCGCGGCCTGTGCGGGCCGGTCCCAGGGAGGGGTTCGCGGATCGTCCACGCCGAGCCAGTGCAGCGCCGACGCGGGCTGGTTGGGGATGGTGAACCGGGCCGCGGTCAACGACTGCGGGTCACTGAGGAGGAACGGCAGCCAGGCGAGCGCGATCAGAGCCGTGCACCACAGCCCCGCGCGCAGCCACTGTCCCCTCGGCAGTGCGAGCAGCAGCGGCAGGAAGGCCAGCGCGGTCGGTTTGGAGTCCATCGCGAGGGCCAGGAAGATGCCCGTGGCGGCGGGGTTGCCGAGGGTGAGGGCGCGTACGGCGAGGGCCGTGAAGAAGAGTGCCAGTACGTCGTCAAGGTGGCCGAAACGGACGGCGACCTCGATCCACATCGGGATGAAGGCCAGGCCCGCGATCAACACCCGCTGCCGCAGCCGCTGGTGATTGGTGCCCGTGCCCAGGAGATGCCAGGCGGCGCTGCGTCCGACCACCACCAGGATCAGCAGCCCCAGCAGCGACATCAGAGCGGCGGCCAGGAACTGTCCGACGGGCTCGGGAAAAGGGTTGAACAGCCCCGCCGCCAGGAAGCTGACGGGCCCCATCTGGAGCTGGGGGTGGTGGGCGTACAGATTCAGGCCGCCGTCCGCCCTGCCCGAGCCCGCGTAGAGCAACTGCCCGCCGAAACGCAGATAGTGCCAGGAGAACCCCCCGTGCGGCTGGACCACGGCGAACCAGAGGACGGTCCAGGCGGTGAGCAGCACCAGGTGTACCCGCTGGCTGATGGCCGACACGCTTTCTCACTTCCGGTTCTTGTCGCCTCGCTGGGTCCCCCGCACGTCATGCACCCCTTCTAGAGATGGAAGGAAGGCGGGGCGGGTTCTCGGCGCGAGGTAAGAAGCGGCCGCCTGTTCAACTCCCCCTAATTCTCAAGCATGTTGTCACGGCGCCTCATACGATCCCTTCGCCGCCCGCACACCAGTGCGTATTCGGGCACCGGGTGCGGGCATCCAAACGGGAGGGATCACTTGACCATGTCCTTCGGCGCGCGCCCGCGTGCCGTCCTCGCACTGCTGGGAACCCTCGGCCTGTCGCTGGCCGCCGCCGTGTCGCCCGCGAGCGCGGTCGGCGGGACGCCCACCACACCCACCCAGCTGTTCAACGGCTACCGGAACTGCTCGACCGACGCGGACCGGCCCACGTACCTCTGGGCCGGGAACAACGTTGTCGTCGAGGGCGTCCCCGGGACCACCGACCCCACCGACAGCTCTCCGCTCGGCGTCCGGTACCAGGTCTGGCCGGTCGCCGACCCGTCGCACACCGAGACGGTCACCCGTGACCGCGTCACCCCCGGGTTCGAGGCCACGAGCATCCTGCCCGGCGACATGCTCGCCGACGGGCAGACCTACGCGTGGCGGGCGCAGACCGTGGCCGGGGACGCGGCCTCGGACTGGTCCGTGCCCTGTTACGTCACGATCGACGACACCCGCCCGGCGAGCGCGCCGACCGTCACCTCGCCGAACTACCCGCCGAACCAGTGGAACCAGGGCGGCGACCCGGTCAGGTTCACGTTGAGCGCCAACGGCGCCGACGACGTCGCCGGGTTCCAGTACTCCTGGACACAGCCCCTTGAGTCCATCGTTCTCGCGGACATCGGCGACCACGGCATCCCGCAGCCCCGCGACCCGTACGCGGACCCGGGGCACTTCGTACGCGCCGACGCCACCGGCGGTTCGGCCACGGTCGACCTGGTTCCGCCGCAAGGTGGCGCCGTGACCCTGTGGGTGCGCAGCCTCGACCGGGCCCTCAACCCGTCGGAGACCACCAGCTACCGGTTCTACGTCAGCCCCACGCCGCCCACCATCACCCCGGCCGACCCCTCACCCGAGTTCGGCGACACGACCGCGTTCACGTTCCGGCCCGACGCCGCGCTCCAGTCGAGGAGTCCGGTCGTCGGTTACTCCGTGCACACCTTCGGCGGTCCTAACGGCGACAAGACCTTCGACGTCCCGGCGGCGGCTGACGGCACGGCGACGACAGAGCTCACGATCGACGGCATCACCGGCGAGCATCTCGACGTGACCAGCAGGAGCGCGAACGGCTGGGTCAGTGACGCGGCATTCTGGGACATCGACTACGACACGACTCCCACCGTCGCCTCCGAGGTCTACCCCGAGAACGGTTCCGGCGGCGGTGCGGGCGTCCCCGGCACCTTCACGTTCACCCCGAAGGTGAAGGGCGTCGTGAGCTACACGTACACCTTCGACACGGAACCGGAGGTCACGGTCGCCGCGGGAGCCGACGGCACCGCGAGCGTCGACTGGACCCCGGACTCGACGGGCGCCCACGGCGTCCAGGTCTACGCGACGACCCGTACCGGCATCCAACTGGCCTCTTACTCCTACGACTTCACCGTGGACTGACTCCGCGAACCCCGGCCGTTCATGGGCCAGGCCCAGGCCCGCCGCAGTCGCCGGTGGGCCTGGGCGGCGATGTTGCGTCAGTCGGGCTTGACGACGGCCGTCGCCTTGAATCCGCAGCACTGGATCTCGCGGACGGGGGCGACGGACGTCTTGCGGATCCGGTCGCCGCGCAGGGTGCCGGTCGTGTCGACCGTGCCGGCGACGACGCCGATGCCCACCCGGCCGCCGGTGATCTCGTTGTGGTCGGTCGTGCCGTTGCCGTCCTGGATGACGATCCCGAAGAACCGGTTGCCGGTCAGCCGGTTGTGGCTGATCCGGCAGCAGTCGGGGCTGGAGATCTGGTAGATGCCGATGTCGGTGTCGGAGACCTGGTTGCGGGAGATCTCGGTGCCCGGCGGGGTGCCGATGGCGGCGATGCCGGGGGACTGGAACTCGCTGATCGGATCCCCGCCGCACCCGGGGAGGGTGCATACGGCATGGGAGACCCGGTTGTCGGTCACGGTGGCCACCGCGCTTCCGACGACGATGCCGACCTGGGCGGCCGGGATCTGGGCACCACCGGTGACCACGTTGTTCTCCGCGATCACCCGGGAGGGCGTGCCCTGGCTCGGGCCGTTCAGACTGATGCCGTCGGTCTGGTAGCGGGTGACCGTGACATGGGTGATCCGTCCGGAAGCGGCGCTGCCGGCCGCGCCGTCCACCTGGACGTAGTCCGGCAGTCCGACGGTCACACCCCGGCCGAACGCCTGGTCGGCCGGACAGGACGGGGCGGGCAGCATGTCGACGACGCGCGTGCGTGACAGGTCGAGAACGGCGGACTGGAGCGCGGTGACGCCGCTGACCAGTTGATCGCACGGCACCGGCCCGGTCACGGTGAAGCCGGACATGCGGACGTGGGCGCCATGGGCGATCCGTACGACGGACGTCACCGGCACGCTGTGGCGCACGTCCTGGGCGAAGGGGGTCAACTTCGCCGGAGCCTTGATGACCGGCGAGCCTTTGCCGGTGGCCTTGAGTGTGAGGTCCTTGCCGCTGACGACGACCTCCTCCGTGTAAGTCCGCGGCTGGACGAGGATCGTGTCGCCCGAGGCGGCCGCGTCCACCGCCGCCTGGATGGTGCGGTAGTCACGCGGTACGACCAGTGTCGACGCCGCGTGGGCGGCGGGTGCGACCGCCACCAGGGCGCCCAGCGCCGCCAGGACCGACAGAACCGCGAGGAAGCCCCTCGCGCCCGGCTTTTCCGACTTCTTCGAAGCGCCCCTCATGGAACTCCTTGCTCAGCACATGGGCGAACCAGGCAAAAGTATGGATATCCGTTCATAGGGATATGTGGCAGGGCGTCATGTGATTCAAACGAGGGTCGCCTGTCTGGTCGCACGTCCGCCTCGCCGCGCGGCACCGCTTGACCATGCCTACGCTTGACTGGTCACCGCCGGGCATGGACGGGGGGACCCCCGCGTGAAGCGGACGGCGGTCCGACTCCCTGTAGCACCGGAACCGGAAGGCGGTCTCGTCATGGCCACTGCACCTGGGTTCGACACCCCCGTTCTCGACACGATCGCCGCGATGACGATCGACTCCATCGAGCATTGCCACATGGACGAGCGCACGCTCATCCTCAGCCGTATCGCCGCGCTCGTGGCCATGGACGCACCAGCGGTCTCCTACCTGGCCCACGTCAACCCCGCGATCAAGGCCCAGTTCACCGTCGAGCAGCTGCAGGATCTCCTCGTGGCGATCGCACCCGTCGTGGGGACGGCGCGGGTCATGTCCGCGGCCGGCCACATCGCCCAGGCCTTCGGCGTCGCCATCGAACTGGCCGACAGCGAGGCCGAGGCCATAGCGCGGGCCGAGGCGGACAGCCGCACCGGTATCTGAAGGGCGTTGTCGCGATCGGGCCCCGGCGCCGGGCTGCCGCGCGTCAGCCGATCGGCGCCGGCAGGGGCCGGACGTCGTAGTGGAGGCGGATCGTGTCGCCGGTGGCGGGGTCCGCCAGTTCCACGGTCCAGCCGTCGGCGAACTGGTCGACGCCGGGGGCCATGGGGAGGGTGCCGGAGAAGAGGACGGTGCCGGGCGTGAGCGCGCCGCGTGAGCGCAGGACGCCGATCCAGTAGGCGGGGGCGAGGAGTTCGGCGAGGGTGCCGTGCTGGATCTCCGTCGACGTGTCGCCGTGGGTGACCCAGGCGCGCAGGACGAGGTCGTCGAGGCGGGACTCCACATCGGCCAGGCGCCAGGCGCGGCGGGCCAGCACGTCGGGGCCCGCGTTCTTGCTCCAGGCCACGCCGTGCACCTCGAGGTCGCGGTCCGTGTGGTCGCTGGCGGCGGTCAGCAGCAGCTCGCCGTCGTCGGCCACGACCAGCGCCCACTCCGCCTCGCCGGAGGTGTGCCCGTGCTGCGCGTGGACCCGGTCGGTCTGCTGGGCGAGGTAGGGGGAGACCGGGTAGAGGGCGGGCGTCACGGACGGGCCGGGCACGCCCAGCTCGGCGAGCTCCGCGACATGCGCGGCGACATCCTCCTGGCTGCGCCCGGCGTACCCGGCGTTGAGGACCTGGACGATGTCGACCTCGCGGGTCGATCCGTCGGGCAGTTCGAAGGTCAGCACGGCCATGAGGGCACTCCCAGAGCTCGGGTCCGCGGTGAAGCTCTCACGCGGGGGCTTGCGCATACTGCCTGTATACAAGAAGTATGCCGGAAGGTCGATGTCCCCTGGCTCGAAGGGCGACGCCGACCCCACCGCCGGCCCCGGACGTTCGAAGTGCGAAGGAGGACCGCTCTGTGCGGATCGCCCTGAGTCAGCTCACCACCGGCCCCGACCCCGGCAGGAACCTCCGGCTCGTCGAGGAGTGGACCCGGCGCGCAGCGGACGCCGGAGCCCGCGTCGTCGTCTTCCCGGAGGCGTCGATGGCCTGCTTCGGCACCCCGCCGGCACCGCTCGCCGAGCCCCTCGACGGTCCGTGGGCCGACGGAGTGCGGCGCATCGCCCGCGCCACCGGCACGGTCGTGGTGGCCGGGATGTTCACCCCGGCTCCCGGGGGCCGGGTGGCCAACACCCTGCTCGCCACCGGCCCCGGCGTCGAGGCGTCGTACGACAAGATCCACCTCTACGACGCCTTCGGCTACCGCGAGTCCGACACCGTCGCCGCGGGGTCGGCCCCGACGGTCATCGACGTGGACGGCGTCCGGCTGGGCCTGGCCACCTGCTACGACGTCCGGTTCCCGGAGCTGTTCCGGGCACACGCCGACGCCGGAGCCGACGCCACGCTGCTGGCCGCCTCCTGGGGTGCCGGGCCCGGCAAGCGCGAGCAGTGGGAGCTGCTGGTGCGGGCTCGCGCGCTGGACGCCACCGTGTGGCTCGCCGCCGTGGACCAGGCCGATCCCGGCAGTGGACCGAGCTCCGTCCCGACGGGCATCGGGCACAGTCTCGTCGTCGGACCCGACGGGACCGTCCGGCACGCCCTGGGCGCCGGCCCCGAGCTGCTGGTGGCCGACCTGGACATCGACGAGGTCGCCGCGGTCCGGCGGCGCACCTCCGTACTGGCGAACAGGCGCCCGGAGGTGTGGCGATGAGCAAGCCCGAGCTGGAGTTCCACTTCCCCGACGGACCATGGCAGGCCCCGGCCGGTGCCGGGCCGGGCGTCGAGGAGCGCGTCCTGGCCGACGACCCCGGGCGCGGATCCCGTACGGCGCTCGTCCGCTGGGCGCCGGGCACCGACACCTCGGCGGACGGCGTGACACGCCACGACTTCTGGGAGGAGGTCTACCTGGTCGAGGGCGCGATGCACGACCTGACCCTCGGCCGGACCTTCACCGCGGGCATGTACGCCTGCCGCCCGCCCGGCATGCCGCACGGCCCCTGGACCTCCCAGGGCGGCGTCACCATGCTGGTGATCACCTACCCGGACACTCCCTAGCCCGCGAGCAGCACCCTGAGCGTCGACTCCAGGTGGTGGTCGATGGCGGTACACGCGGCCTCTGCGTCACCGGTCGCCAAGGCGTCCAGGATGGCCTCGTGTTCCTCCAGCACCGCTTCCTGGCGGCCCTGCCGGTTGAAGAGGGCGACCACCCCGGCGCGGACCTGGCGGCTGCGCAGGCCGTCGTAGTGACGGTCCAGGAGGGCGTTGCCCACGGCGGACACCAGGGCCGCATGGAAGCGGTGGTCCACGGCGATGAACTCCCGGGCCTGGCCGGCGCCGGTGAGCTCGCTCTGCTGTGCCAGCAGGGAGCGCAGCTCCGTCACCGGCGCCGTGCCCCCGGAGACGAGCTGCTGGGCTGCGTATCGCTCGACGATGCCCCGCAGCTCCATGAGCTCGCGGATCTCCCGTCCCGTCAGGGGGGAGACCCGGGCGCCCCGCTTGGGCACCAGCTCCACCAGATCCTCGGCCGCGAGCTGCAGCAGTGCCTCCCGGACGGGGGTGCGGGAGACGCCGATCCGGTCCGCGAGTTCCTGCTCCGACAGGAAGGCGCCCTGCATCTCCGGATCCGTCAGCACGGTGTCCTTGAGGTACGCGTACGCCTTGTCCCGACCGGACGTCACGGTAACCCCCAGGTATCGCATACAGCCTGTATACGGACGCTACCACGCACCTTCAGGGGGCTTCGGCGGCCGCTCACCCCGGTGTACGGCCGCCCTTCCCGCTATGCCGGTGCCGAGGGCGTCAGCCGATGGCGTACGCCCGGTACACCGTCTCCACCGAGTGGTCCCCGGCCGAGTCGGTCACCTCGGAGCGCAGGGCGACGGCGCCGGAGGCCGGGTTGTGGACGGACGCCTGCCAGACCGAGCCGGAGTGCCTGACGGTCGCCGCCTTCCAGGTTTTGCCGCCGTCGGCGGACGACCAGACCTTGACGGCCTTGGCGGTCACCTTGGTCAGCTTCGCGTCGGGGCCCTGGGAGCTGCGCCCGGCGGTCACGTCGACCGTCGTGGTGCTGCTCGGCGCGGCCTGGTTGCGGCTGTTCAGCCCGGTGGGCAGGAAGCGGGTCAGGAAGACGGGCGCGACGATCGCCCTGGCCGGGTCGGCCACCTTGAAGTGCCAGTCGAGGGTGACCCGGGGCGACAGCATGCCGACGGGGAAGGTGATGCCCGGGCGGTAGCGGTGGGCGTCGACCGTCAGGCGGTACCAGCCGGCCGAGCGGATGCCGGCGGAGAACTCGGCGGGCCCGGTGCGCCAGTCGGTCAGGGTCTGCTTCTTGACGGTGGTGCTGCCCTTGGACAGGACCACCGTCTCCTTCGTGATGTCCCCCCAGCCGCCGCCGATGTCGGGGTCGCCGATCAGGGCGTCCGGAGAGAAGCCGATGGACTTCTGCCCGAGCACCGGCAGACTGGTCATCGGACCCCACGCGGCCCGGCCGAAGGACTGGGTGAAGCTCTGTCCCGCCTTCAGCGTCCTGAGCTTCGGGAAGCCGCCGCTGACGTTGTCGCCGTTGCTGCCGAAGATGTCGTCGCGCGGCTGCCAGGTCCCGGGAGTCACATGGACGGTGGCGCTGTACGGGGCGTTGTCGTCGCGCACCCCGGCCATCAGGTCGGTCGTGCAGTCGTCGACCTTCGGCGCCGCCTGGAGCGCGGTGAAGACCTGACTGCCCATCTGCGTTCCGCTGCGCACCGAGAAGCGGACCGCCGCCAGCCCCGACCGCTTGAACGACCCGCCGGGCGCGGCCGGGATGCCCGTGGTTTTCTTCACGGCGACGTAGCTGTCGTTGCCCGACCACTGCGCCAGGTACCCGAACTGCAGCAGCTTGGACGAGTTCGGGATGGCGTAGAGCGCCCCTTCGTCGTTCCAGCCGCCCGCGCTGTAGGCGGAGGGCATGTCCATACCGGCGGCGCACACCTGGGCGCTGATCCGCGGCGGGGCGGTCACGTCGGCGGGCGTGTCGAGCGACACCTTGACGGCCTTGCCCTTGCGCGCGTCGAGCGTCACCGACTTGCTGCCCGACACCTGGACGACCGCCGCACCGATGGTGTCGGTGCCCAGACCGTCCGTGGCGCTCTCGTAGATGTCGGTCATCGCGATGTAGCGCCCCGACGGCAGGCTGATCCGCTTGCCGGACTTGACGCGGTACGTCTGACCGGACGACGCGTTGACGACGGTGACCGTCGTCGAGACCTTGCCGCCGTGCCGCCCCAGCGTGGTGACGGTCAGTGAGGCCGACGCCGCCTGCGCGGAAGTGGCGGAGGCGGCGGACGCGATCAGCGGTACCAGCGCGGCCACACCGACGAAAGTGAGCGATCTTCGTCGCACCATCATCATCAACTCCCCCTTGAAACCCCGAAGTCGGCCAATCCTAGCCGTGTCACGGACATGGCAGATTCGAGGTGAGGGGCAGGCGACAGGCGGCGGACCCGCGCCCTCCGTGCCGTTCGCCCGCATCGGGCTCTCACGTGCACATGTCGCTATGGTTGCTCAACCACTTCAGCACCTTCACGCTGGCCGTCGTCCGCAGTCTGCTGCTGCGCCGCAGGTAACCGTTGGTGGCCCACGGGGAGCGCAACGACATGGTCGGTGTGACGCCGGGGATGTTCGGCGCCATCTACGGGATCATCCTCGCGTTCGTGATCGTCACCCTTTGACATCCTCCCCCTCTTTGAAAGAGGGGGATTCCAACCCAGGCGGGTTGAGGTTCACGGGCGCTCAAACGGCTGGTGGCCGCTGTCACCCCTCCGGCACCGGCTGTTCGCCGGGGGCGGGGGATCCCGCCCTGTCCTGCCGCGATGTTGATGCTTGCGTTGTCATCGGCGTTGCAGGTGAAGCCGCAGGACACGCAGATGAAGTCGGCTTGGCTCTTACGCGACTTCTTCTCGATCCACCCGCAGGCACTGCACCGCAGACTCGTGTAAGGCGCAGGAACGTCCTCGACCCGGCCAGGAGCCTTGTGCTCGGTGCGCCGACGCAACAGGCCCCAGCCCTGAGCGAGGATGCCCCGGTTCGGCCCGGCCTTCTGGCGAACGTTCCTGCCAGGCTGCTCCGCGGTTCCCTTCGCGGAGCAACAGGCCGTCGGCCATCTCGACGACGTGGCCTCCCAGCGCCGCGCCCGTATCACCATGGCCCGCCAGGAACTGCCGTCGCTGCTCCAGGCGTTGGCCATCGGCGGTGCCCTCGTCCTGGTCCCGCTCACCTTCCTGTACGGCATGCGGAAACTGAGGGTCCAGGTCCTGTTCGTCGCCTCGGTCGCCGGACTCGGCGGCTTCAGCCTGCTCCTGGTCTTCGTCCTGGACCGCCCCTTCGCCGGCGACCTCAGCGTCAGCCCCGCCCCGTACCGGGAAGGGGCCCTCGCCCAGTACTGGGCGAAGTGAGCGGCGCAGCGCACGGCGGCAGGCGACGGTCGTCGACTACGCGGGAGGGGCGTAGGGGTTTCCGTCGGGCCCCAGCGGGCCACCCCACGGCATCGCCGGCGGCGGGACCGGGGTCCAGTCCGGGCCGCGGTGATCCAGCCACCACCTGCCGATGGTGTGGAACTTCTCCTCGAAGCCGCGATCCCAGCTGAGGAACCCGGTGCTCGGCGCCCGCAGGCGGGTCCGGCGGCCGCCCGCCTCGAAGATCACGACGGCCCGGTTTCCCATGAGGGGCTCGATCTGGATGGCCTGGACGTCCGACCACAGGATGGTCCTGCGGCGGAAGTTGTGCACGATGGCCGCGGACGGCGTGAGAGTGACCCCGGTGGACCGCGGGACGATCAGTCCCACGACCAGCACGACCCCCCACACGAACAGCAGGACGGTTGGAGGACCGTAGGGATCCCTGCCCAACCAGGACAGGCCCTGAAAGAGCGAGATGACGATGGCGGGCAGCACGGCCAGCAGGCGTTGGAGGGGTGTCAACCGGAAACGGATGCGCTCCGGCGGCACAGCCCCGACCTGCGATTGTTCCATCGATCCCCGCCCCTTAGGACAACACGGCCCACACGGGCCCAGTACCGCCAAGGCAGCATGGCGGACCGTGGACACGCTGTCCATCTGTTGAGCGGACCGGAGGTGCGTCGTCCGTCGGCAACGGTGCGGCGATGTCAGGAACCGGCCCCCGCCCTCGGCCGGGAATCGTCGCAGAGGTCGAGGATCTTGCCGAACGGTCGGCGCAGCACCACGGCCACAGGTGCGGTGTCGTCCCTCGTGTACCGGGCCAGTCCGGCGCGCGCGACGTCCGTGTCCGCGCGGGGATCCCGCCCCGCGAGGAGGGCCTCCAGGGCACGCCCGGTGGCCTCGGCGACCGGGAGGAGCTGTGTCCGGGCCCGGGAGAGGGTCGGGGTGGGCCCGTGGCGCACGGTGCAGATCTCGACCTCGACGGCCAGGGTCACAAGATGGGTCGCCGCCCGGACCGCGCGGTCGATCCGGTCGCCCAGTTCGGTCACCTCGTCCTGGTGGCGCCGCCGCAGCGGATTGAACCGCATGGCCTGTTCCGCCTCCCGCGCCTGGGCCCCGTAACCACGCAGCCTGTCCGCCGCTGCCTGTGCCGACGCCCGGTTCGCGCACGCCGCGTCCGGCGCCCCGATCGCCCGCGTGCTGCGCACCACGCCCTCCGCCAGACCGTCCGCGCACTGCCGCGCCAGCGTCTCCGCTTCCCGACGGGGGTTCCGCGGCCAGAGCAACGGACCGAGGACAGCGGTGACCGCGCCCCCCAGCGCGTTCTCCCACAGCCGCGCAAGGCCGTACGAGTCGGGCGAAGGGTTGGCGAAGACCAGCAGCGAGGTCACCGCGACCTGCACGTTCAGTGTCGTCCCGGAACTGACGACGGTCCCGCACAGCAGGGCCAGCCCCAGCACGACGGCGAGGACGACCGTGGTCGGTTTGAAGAGATTGACCACGGTGACGCCCAGGGCCACTCCGGCCATCACACCGAGGATCCTCAGCAGCAGTGCCGCCAGGGAGGAGGCGGAGTCACCGCGCAGGCACAGAAGGGGAACGATGGCGGCGAACACCGGCGGCTGATCGGCCCCGGCCCACAGCGCCGCCTGCCAGCAGAGCACCGCGATCACCAGGATCCGGGCTGCCGACGGCCCCTGCACCCGGAGCCTGCGGCGCACCTGCGTCCACGGGGAAGCGCCCGTCACCCGCCCACCATAGGCACACAGCGTGGCCGGCCGCCCTCCGGTGACGACCAGGGGGGTCAGTGCCCGCCGGCGGCGAGTTCGTAGTCGCCGACCAGGTCGCCGAGCAGGGTGCCGGCGGTGAGGTCGCCGGTGACGTGGCCCGCCATGTAGAGGCGGGAGTAGAGGACCTCGTCCTGCATCCATCGGTACTCCGCGATGCGGTGCGGGGAGAGGGCGCCGAGGAGGGTGCCGGCCGCGGCGGACCGGGCCGCGTGCCGGGAGGGGTAGGAGTACGGACCCGGTCTTCGCGAGTTGCTGGTCCGCGCGGAGCTCGGCGGTGCGCTCCTTCGCCGACGGCGGGGCCGGGACCTGCTGCGCCGCCCAGGCGGTGAACGCCTTGTCGTCGCGGGCGGTGCCGTGGGTCCTGCGCCACTCGGCGAAGAGGGCGTCGGCCTTCGTGCGCTGGGCGTCCGCCGCCTTCCCGATCGCGGCGATCTCGGCGTCGGTGAAGAGCGCGGGCGGCGGGTCCTGCTTGATCCGCTGTGTCGCGCCGGGCTTCTTGGCGGTGACCGCCGTGACCAGCTGCGGTCGCGGGGGCGGCGGCCCTCGCCCTGCCCTGCTGACGGCACCCGGGCCCGACGGCCGCGTACGGTGGGGGCATGGCCGCCCCGCCGCTTCCGGGCCCGCTGGCCCACCTGGCCACGCTGCTCACCCACTACGGCTACTGGGCCGTCGGCGCGGTGGTCCTCCTGGAGGACTTCGGTGTGCCCGCCCCCGGAGAGACGATCCTGATCGCCGCCGGGATCTACGCGGGGGCGGGACAGCTGAACATCGCGGCCGTGGCGGCCATCGCGTTCACCGCCGCCGTCGTCGGCGACAACATCGGCTACCTGATCGGCCACACCGGCGGACGGGCCTTCGTGCACCGCTGGGGCCGCTATGTGTTCATCACCCCGGAGCGCTTCCAGAAGGCCGAGGAGTTCTTCACCCGCCACGGCGGCAAGATCGTCGTCGTCGCCCGTTTCGTCGAAGGACTGCGCCAGGTCAACGGCATCATCGCGGGCACCAGCGGCATGCACTGGCGCCGCTTCCTCGTCTTCAACGCCATCGGTGCCGCGCTGTGGGTCGGCCTGTGGGCGAGCCTCGCCTATGTGGCGGGCACCCACATCGCCGCCATCTACGACGAGATCCGCCGCTACCAGCTCTACGCCCTCATCGCCCTCGCCGCCCTGGTCGCCGCACTCGTCCTCCGGCACGTATGGCGCCGCCGGCATCGGGACTGACCATGCGGGCGTCCAGGGCCTGCGGGTGGGTGAAACCTCGCGGCAACAACCTATTGACATGACATTTGGCTGGCGGCATGGTTCTCGATTCAGAGGGTCTTTTAAAGCGCTCTAAATCCATCCGTCTCCGTGGACGAGGAAACCCCCATGACCGTACGCGTAGGAGTGATCGGGGCCGGCTGGATCGGCCAGGAGCACATCCGCAGACTGACCGAGACCGTGACCGGAGCCCAGGTCACCGCCGTCACCGACATCGACCCGGCCCGTGCCGCCGAGGCCGCCGAGCCGGTCGGTGCCCGGGTGCTGCCCGACGGCGCGGCCGTGGTCGCCGCGGACGACGTCGACGCCGTCCTCGTCACCTCCTGGGGCCCCACCCACGCCGAGCACGTGCTGAACGCGATCGCCGCCGGCAAGCCGGTCTTCTGCGAGAAGCCGCTGGCCACCACCGCCGAGGACTGCCTGCGCATCGTCGAGGCCGAGCGGGCCCACGGCCGCCGGCTGGTCCAGGTCGGCTTCATGCGCCGCTACGACGCCGGCTACCGCCGGCTGAAGCAGGTCATCGACTCCGGGACGATCGGTGAACCGCTCGTCGTGCACTGCGCCCACCGCAACCCGACCGTGCCCGAGTCGTACCACACCGACATGGCCGCGCTCGACTCCGCGGTCCACGAGATCGACGTACTGCGCTGGCTCCTCGACGACGAGATCGTCTCCGCCCAGGTGGTCCTGCCGCGCTCCACGAGCAAGCGGTTCGAGCACCTGACGGACCCGCAGATCATGCTCTTCGAGACCGCCAAGGGTGTCCGTATCGACCTGGAGGTCTTCGTCAACTGCCAGTACGGCTATGACATCCAGTGCGAGGCGGTGGGTGAGGAGGGTCTGGTCCGGCTGCCCGACCCGGCCGCGGTCGGCGTCCGCACCGCAGGTCGGCACAGCACGGCCGTGCTCACGGACTGGGTGGGCCGCTTCGTGGACGCCTTCGACACCGAGTTCCGCGAGTGGATCGCCGGCATCGCCGCCGGCAACGAGCCCAGCGGCCCGTCCGCCTGGGACGGCTATGCCGCGACCGTCATCTCCAACGCGACCGTCGAGGCACGGAAGACGGGCCGCATCATCACCACGGACATGAAGCCCCGCCCCGCCTTCTACGGCGGCACCGACTGAGCACCGCTCCCGGCTTCCACGCCCTGCCTGCCTGACACAGGCGACACTCCGTCGGCCGTCCGCTCCTGAGAGCGGGCGGCCGATGTCATTTTGCGGGGGCAGGCCGTCTTCCGGCAGGTGACCAGGGCGACGGGTGCGAGGGCGCGACGGGCAGGACCAGCGCGAGGGGCAGGACGGGCGCGAGGGGCAGGACCAGCGTGACGGGTGCGGCGGTACTACGAGGGGTACGGCGGGCATCCTTGGTGCGCCACCACCGCTGGCCCGTCCGGCTTGGCAAGGCGGGCGGGCGACCGCCCACGTTTGTTCTGCATCGTCGGTCAGGGTCGTGAGGCACTCGCCCCTTCCGTCTGTCCGTCGCCCGGCCGACTGACGCCGCTGTCCCGCATGTGCTTGCCGCCGCCTTGTCGCCGTTTCCGTTTGCACGCATGCGACAGCACACAAGCGAGCTGCGCAGGGCGGATCGGCCCTGAACAGCTCGCTCGCTCGGTACGCATCCCGGCGATGCTTCCTCAGAGGATCACGTGCACAGAACAAAGCGGAGAGCAGAGGGAGTTGATCCCTGCTCTCCGCTTCGGGGAAGACGCGGTGTGAGGCAGGGTCCTCGACCGTGCCTCACCCGGCTCAGCCGTTGGCGTCGGCCTGGAGCTGCGCCAGCTCCGCTTCGAGGTGGGCCATGGCCTCGCCGCCGGCCATCAGGTCGGTGATCTCTTCGCGCGTGCGTTCGCCCTTTTGGAAGTCGTCGGCCTTCTGGCCGCGGATCAGGACGGCGAAGTGGTCGCCGACCATCATGGCGTGGCGGACGTTGTGGGTGACGAGGATGACCGCGACGCCCTTGGCGCGGGCCTGCATGACGATCCGCAGGACGTGCGCGGCCTCCTTCACACCCAGGGCGGCGGTGGGCTCGTCGAGGATGAGGACGTTGGCGCCGAAGTAGACGGCGCGGGCGATGGCCAGGGCCTGGCGTTCGCCGCCGGAGAGGCTGCCGACCAGGCGGTTGCCGTCGGTGACGCGGGTGATGCCCAGGGACTGCATCTCGCGGACCGCGATCTCGCCGGCGAGTTTCTTGTCGAAGAGCTTGAACGGGCCGAATCCCTTGGTGGGTTCGGCGCCGACGAAGAAGCAGCGGCCGACGCCCATGAGGGGGAAGGTGCCGCCGAACTGGTGGACGGTGGCGATGCCCCGCGCGGACGCGTCGCGCGGGCTGTCGAGTTCGACCTTCTCCCCGTTGATCTCGATGGTGCCGGAGGTCGGCTTGTGGAAGCCGGAGAGGATCTTGATGAGGGTGGACTTGCCGGCGCCGTTGTCGCCCAGCAGGCACAGCACTTTGCCGGCGTCGACTTCGAGGGAGATGTCGGTGAGGGCGTTGGTGCCCAGGAAGGACTTGTCGATGCCGGTCAGGCGCAGAAGGGGGGTGGTCATGGTCAGGCTGCCTTCTTCGCGGTGCGGGGCTTGTAGGACAGGGCGAGGCGGCGGAAGGTGTTGTTCATCAGGACCGCGGCGAGGATGAGGATGCCGAGGATGAGGCTGGCCCAGTCGGAGTTCCAGCCGGTGTAGTAGATGCCCTGGTTGACGATCGCGAACGTGAGGGTGCCCAGGACGACGCCGAAGACGGAGCCGTAGCCGCCGGTCAGGAGCACGCCGCCGACGACGACGGCGATGATGGAGTTGAAGACGAAGGACTGGCCGTTGGCGACCTGGGCGCCGTTGTAGAGGATGGTCTGGATCACGCCGACCAGCGCCGCGCCGAAGCCGCTGGCCATGTAGAGGGCGATCTTGACCTTGTCGACGGGGATGCCGGTGGCGCGGGCGCTCTCCTTGTCGCCGCCGATCGCGAAGATCCAGTTGCCGTACTTCATCAGCTGCAGCAGCACGGTGACCACGGCGGCCAGGCCCAGCCACCAGAAGATCGCGACCTCGAACTGGCCGGCGATGAGGGTGCCGAACAGAGCCTTGGAGAGCGGGTCGGGGCTGACCGGGACGCTGGTGGTGCCGGTGGCGATCCGGGACAGGCCGAGCGTGAGGCCCGCCATCGCGGAGAGCGTGGCCAGGGTGATGACCAGGGAGGGGACGTTGGTGCGGGTGACGAGGATGCCGTTGAGGAGGCCGGTCAGCAGGCCCAGGGCGAGGGCGAGGAGGATGCCGACGATCATCGGGGCGCCCCAGTGACCCGACACGATCGCGAGGGTCATCGAGCTGCCCGCGAGGACCGAGCCCACCGACACGTCGAGTTCACCGGCGATCATCAGCAGGCCGACCGGGATCGCGATGATGCCGAGTTCGGCGGCGATGTTCAGCCAGCTCGCCGCGCCCGCGGGAGCCAGGAACTTGGTCCCGCCGAAGATCGCGAAGAAGACGAAGACGGTGATCGTTCCGATGAGCGCGCCCGCCTCGGGACGATGCCGCAACTGCCCCAGCATGCTCTCGGACTGCTTCGGAGGAGCGGCTACGGCGGTCTCTTTCTCGGCCGTGGTGTCAGGAAGTGAGGTTGTCATCGGAGTGAAGTCACCTTTGGGAATCCGGTTGTGCCGCGCGGCAGGGTGGGGGAGGGGCGCCGGGCCCGGGGAGAGGCCCGGCGCCAGGGACGGGGTGGGTCAGCGGACGCCGGCCTTGGTGCCCGCGATCGCCTTGTCCACGTTGTCCTTGGTGACCAGCAGCGGGCCGGTCAGGATCGGGTTCTGCGGCGGGAGCACGCCGTAGGACAGGTACTGGTTGGCCATCGAGACGACGTAGAAGCCCTGGAGGTAGGGCTGTTGGTCGATGGCGAACAGTTCGTTGCCCGCCTTGATGCGGTCGAGCTGGCTCTGCGAGAGGTCGAAGGTGCCCAGCTTGACCTTGCTGCCGACGCCCGCCTGCTTGATGGCGGCGGCCGCGCTGTCGGCGTCGCCGACGCCGATGGTCACCACGGCGTCGATGCTGCTGTCCTTGAGCAGCGCGGCCTTGATGGCCTGGGTGACGGCGGAGGGGTTGCCGAAGTTCGAGGAGGGCAGCGGGAGTTGCTTCGAGGACGAGCCCTTGCCGGCGGCGCCGTCCTTGATGCCCTTGCAGCGGGCCTCCGAGTTGGCGGCGCCCGGCACGGTGTTGACGCACAGCACGTTCTTGGCGCCCGCCTCGGCGAACGCGACACCACCCGCCTTGCCGGCCTGGTAGTCGTCCGAGCCGATGTACTTGAGGGCGCCGACCTTGTCGGCCGCGGTGATGCCGCCGGAGTTGTAGGTGAAGACCGTGATGCCCTTGGCGATGGCCTCCTTGATCGCAGAGTCCTGGTTCTCGGGCACCCAGTCCGGTACCAGGATCGCCGACGGGCTCTGCGAGACCGCGGTCTGCGTCAGCTTGGCGACGTCCGGGCCGAGGTTGTCGTAGTTGGCCGGGCCGAGGTACGTGACCGTGCCGCCACCGGCCTTGACCAGCTTCGCCGCGTCGTCGACACCGCGCTTGACCGTGGACCAGAACGGGTCGTCGGACTTGCCGCCGATGACGACGAGGGACACCTTGCCGGTCTTCGCGGTGGACGTCGTGCCGCCGCCGGAGGAGGCCGTCGCCGTGCCCGTGTCGTCGCCGGTGGCCTTGCCGCTGGCGCACCCGGTCAGCGCGGTGGACGCCAGGGCGAGCAGGCTCAGTGCGGTCAGGCCGCTTCTGGAGAGACGGCGGCCGGACGGCTGCCGGGTCTGCGTGCGTTCCATGTGCTGGGGTGCTCCTTCGTGTGGTGCCGGGCGGTGCTTGAGCGGGGCCGGGCAGGGCAGGGCTCGGGCTGTGCGGGTGTGTGCAGCGGGTCGCACGCAGGCCCGGGGAAGGCCGGCACGTTCGCGGTGCCGTGCGGTTCGCGTGGTCGGGCACAGAGGTGTCGGCGATCGGTGGAACGGCTCGTCGCGGGGGCGTCCCGGCACCGGTCGCGGTGATACCGGACTGAATGGTGAGTGAGGGTTCCGCGCTGTTTTAAATCGCTTTAAGGGGTGGCCAGAGCATGCTTGTGTTTCCGATACGTGTCAAGGCTCTGCCCGTAAATGCGCATAGTCCCGTTATTCGCCCGGGAAAAGCTGCATTGGCCATGCATTTCTGGCCCGTGTGGTCGCGCCCCATGGTGCGCACGGCCGACTCCGACGGTGCGGTGGGCCCGGATCAGCGCGGAGGTGCCGTGGTCCCGCGGACGACGAGGGAGGGGGCGAGGACGATCTCGCGGGAGGCGGTGCGGCCCTGGTCGAGGCGTTCGACCGCGGCCACCACGGCCTGCCGGGCCTGTTCCTCGGCCTCCTGGCTGACCGTGGTGAGGTCGAAGCAGGTCAGCCGGGACAGGGTGTCGTCGTCGTAGCCCGCGACGGAGACATCACCGGGGACGTCGACACCGGCCCCCCGGAGGGCCGTGAGCATGCCGATGGCGCTGCGGTCGTTGAACGTCACCACCGCGGTCGGCAGCTCGCCGCCGTCGAGCAGGTGCTTGCCGACCCGGTCGCCGGCCTCCTCGGTGAGGTCCCCGTGGAGGACCCTGATCTGCGCGTCGAGGCCGTGGTTGCGCATGGCGGTGCGGTAGCCGCGGCGCCGGTCGGTGGCGATGACGCCCTTGCCGCCGTCGACGTAGGCGATCGCGCGGTGGCCGAGACCCACCAGGTGGGCGACGATCTGGCCCACCCCGTCGTCGTCGGCACTGCGTACGACGTCGACGCCGGCTCCGGTGACCCGGCGTCCCAGTGAGATGACCGGCACCTGGCGGCCCAGGTCGGCGAGGACGGCGGTGGGAGCCACCGAGCCGATGAGGATCAGCGCCTCGCAGCGGAAGGCCAGCAGCGTCTCGACGGCGGTGCTCTCGGTGCGGGTGCGGGTGTGGGTGCTCAGGACGAGGTCGTAGCCGACCTCCTCGGCCGCCGTGTGCAGGTGCTCGACCAGCTCGGCCTGGAAGGCGCTGTGGATGTCGATCATGACGCCGAGCAGCCGGCTGCGCTTGCTGGCCAGGGCGCTGGCGGTGCGGTCCGGGCGGTAGCCGAGGTCGGCGGCCGCCTTCAGGACCCGCTGCCGGGTGCGTTCGCTGGGACCCGGGACGCCCCGCAGCACCAGTGACACCGATGCCGTGGACAGGCCGACGCGCGCGGCCACGTCCTCCAGCCGGGGACGCGAGGCGCCGTTGGCGCCCGCGAGGGCGCTGGAACCGGGCTCTTCCACGCGGCCTCCCGTCGTTCTGCGGCAACACCCTTGACATCTGCCAGTGACGCCGCAGATAGTACCAGCACTTAAAGCGCTTTAAAGAGCCACGGTGCAGAGCCGCGCCGGAGAGGAACCTCATGAGCACACGACCGATCGGGGTGGCGGTCATCGGGGCCGGTATGGCGGGCCGTGCCCACCTCAACGGCTACCGGCAGGCGGCGACGCTGTACGGCGCCGGGCTGCCCGAGGTCCGGCTGGTCGCCGTCGCCGACGCCCACGAGCCCTTCGCCCTGGACGCCGCCCGCCGTTACGGCTACGAGCGCGCCGAGACCGACTGGCGGGCGATCGTCGAGGCGGACGACATCGACGCGGTCAGCGTCGTGGTCGCCAACCATCTGCACCGGGAGATCGTCGAGGCCCTGCTGGCGGCCGGCAAGCACGTGCTGTGCGAGAAGCCGCTCGCGCCGAGCGTGGCCGACGCCGAGGCCATGGTGAAGGCCGCCGAGGGCACCGGTCTGGTGGCCGCGACCGGCTTCACCTTCCGCCGCTCACCCGCGATCAACGCCGTACGGCAGCAGGTGCTGGAGGGCTCGCTCGGGCCGGTCCAGCACTTCAACGGGCACTACTGGTGCGACTACGGGCACAACCCGGACGCCCCCATGAGCTGGCGCTACCGCGGGCCGCTCGGCTCGGGCGCGCTGTCCGACATCGGCAGCCACCTCATCGACCTCGGCGAGTACTTCTGCGGTCCGGTGCGGAGCGTGCAGGGCGCCGTGCTCTCCACCCAGGTGCACGAGCGGCCCGTACCGCTGGGCACGGCCGTCGGCCACTCGTCCGACGTGGCCGTGAGCCAGGAGCGCGAGCGGGTCGAGAACGACGACATCGCCACCTTCACCGCGACGTTCGCCTCCGGTGCCGTCGGCACCTTCTCGGTCTCGCGTATCGCCCGGGGCCTCGCCAACTCGCTGGGCTTCGAGGTGTTCACCCAGGGTGGCGCGGCGACCTTCGAGCTGTCGCGTGCCGCGGAGTTCACCATCGCCGACTCGGCGTCCTCCGACCCGGTGGACGGCTACCGGCGCGTGGTGGTCGGCCCGGACCACCCCTATGTCGCGGGCGGCCTGCCGATGGACTTCCCGAGCGTCGGCCACGGCCAGCACGAGTTCTTCGTCTGGCAGGCCCGCGCCTTCCTGGAGCAGATCGCGGGCCTTGACCGACTGCCGGCCTGCCCCACGCTCGCCGACGGGCTGCACAACCTGCGCGTCATCGACGCGATCGTCGCCTCCGCGGACGCGGGCGGCACGGCCGTCACCGTCCAGTGACCCCGGGCCGTTCGCCCCACCCGCCCCGCCACCCCCGAGAAGCACCCGAGAAGCACCCGAGAAGCACCCGAGAAGCACCCGAGAAGGACCGAGGAACAAACACGATGAAGCTGGGCCTCTACAACGCCATCCTGCACGACCGGCCGCTGCCCGAAGCCATCAAGGTCATCGCCGATCTCGGCCTGACCGGCATCGAGATCAACACCGGCGGCTTCCTCCCCCCGGTGCACGTACCGACCCTCGACGACATCCTCGTCAGCGACACCGCCCGCGACGACTTCCTCGGTCTCTTCGAGGGCACCGGCGTGGCCATCGCCGGCCTCAACGCCAACGGCAACCCCCTGCACCCCAACCCCGTCATCGGTGAGAAGCACGCCGAGGACGTCCGTCGCTCCATCCGCCTGGCCGAACGCCTCGGCCAGCACCGCCTGGTCACCATGTCCGGCCTGCCCGGCGGCGAGCCCGGAGCCACCCGCCCCAACTGGATCGTCAACGCCTGGAACTCCGCCGCCCTCGACGTCCTCGACCACCAGTGGAAGATCGCCGCCGACTTCTGGCGCGAGACCGACCGTCTCGCCGCCGACCACGACGTCAAGGTCGCCCTCGAACTCCACCCGCAGAACCTGATCTTCAACTCCGCCGACGTGCACAGGCTGATCGAGCTCACCGGCGCGACCCACGTGGGCGTCGAGCTGGACGCCTCGCACCTGTTCTGGCAGCAGATGGACCCGGTCGCCGTCGTCCGCCACCTCGGTGAGCTGGTCTTCCACGCCGCCGCGAAGGACGTCCGTATCAACCCCGAGCACGCCGCCCTCAACGGTGTCCTCGACAACAGCTTCCGCCGCCTGTCGCCCGACGAGCCGCGCACCAACCTCGGCGGCGACGAGTGGGCCAACGAATGGCCCAAGAACTCCGCCTGGGACTTCGTCGCCCTCGGCAAGGGCCACGACGTCGCCTACTGGACCGAGTTCCTGCGCGCCCTGCACGAGGTCGACCCGGACATGCTGGTCAACATCGAGCACGAGGACACCGAGCTCGGCCGCGTCGAGGGCGTCGCCGTCGCCGCCGGAGTCCTCAAGGCCGCCGACGCCGCGCTCCAGGAGAGCCTGCGGTCCTGACCGCCCGGGCCGGCCACCCCCACCAGGACCAGGCCGCCGCCGGTACCAGCGCCTCCGGCGGAACACCCCGACCCCTGTGACACCAAGGAGCACCCACCACCATGAAGATCGCCCTCGACCCGTACATGATCCGCCACGTCCCGCTGCTGGAACTGCCCGCCGTGGTGGCCGAGCTGGGCTACGAGTGGATCGAGCTGTCGCCGCGCGAGGACTTCATCCCCTTCTTCCGCCACCCCCGCGTCGACGACGCGACGGTCCGCACCTTCCGCAAGGCGCTGGACGGCGCGGGGGTCGGCATCTCCTCCGTCCTCCCCCTGTTCCGCTGGTCAGGGCCGGACGAGGACGCCCGCCAGGCCGCCGTACGGTACTGGAAGCGCGCCATCCAGATCGCTGCCGACCTCGGGGTCACCAGCATGATCTCCGAGTTCAACGGCCGCCCGGAGGACGCCGACCGCAGCGAGGCCCAGTTCTGGAAGTCGATGGACGAACTGCTCCCGCTGTTCGAACGCGAGGGCATCAAGCTCACCCTGGAGCCGCACCCCGACGATTTCATCGAGAACGGCTACGACGCGGTCAACCTCATCCGCGGCATCAACCACCCCAACGTCAGCTTCCTCTACTGCGCCCCGCACACCTTCCACATCGGCGACGACGCCCCCGGCATCATCAAGTACGCGGGCGACCTCCTCACCCACGTCCACCTCGCCGACGCCCTCGACCACACCGCGTCCTCCGGCAACCGCTACATCCTCAACCCGCCCGGCACCCAGGCCCGTATCCACCAGCACCTGAACATGGGCGAGGGCGAGGTCGACTTCGACGAGCTCTTCCGCGAACTGCGGGCGAACGGCTTCGACGGCACCCTCACCGCCTGCGTCTTCGCCTGGGAGGAGAAGGCCAGGGAGTCCTCCGTCTTCATGCGGGAGAAGATCGACGAATACCTGGCCGCCGCCCGGAAGTGACCTCCCGACGAGCCGGGCCGCAGGGGTACGGGCGATAGTGGGGAGCGGAGCAACGCATTCCGGTGTCAGTTCCGGGAGGACCGTTGGCCGAGGTGGTCGGCGGTTCGCGCGTGGTGGTCGTCATGGGTGTGTCCGGGTCCGGCAAGTCCACCGTGGGCGCCCGGCTCGCGGATCTGCTCGGTGTGCCGTTCCTGGAGGGTGACGACCTCCATTCCGCGTCGAACCGCTTCAAGATGGCGTCCGGGCACCCGCTGGACGACGCCGACCGGCGGCCCTGGCTGGCGGCGATCACGGAGTGGATCCGGGCCACCGCGTCCGGTGGACACGGGGGTGTGGTCGCCTGTTCCGCGCTCAAGCGCGCGTACCGCGACCGGTTCCGGCGCACGGGAGCGGACGTGTGGTTCGTGTATCTGGCCCTGGATCGCGAGGTGGCCGAGCGGCGCATGGCACGGCGCAGGGGCCACTTCATGCCGGCGGGGCTGCTCGACTCCCAGTACGCCACGCTGGATCCGCTGCACCCCGACGAACCCGGCGTCACCATCGACATCAACGCCTCGGAGCGCCCGGAGGAGGTGCTGGCGGCCGTGGTGCGGGCGGTGCCCGCGCCGGACCGGTGAACCGTCGGAAGCCCGGGGGCACGCCCGTACGCAGCAGCGCGACAGCAGCCCGGGGGCCTCGCCCGACGAGCCGGAGCAGAGGCTCCGGCATACGCTGATCGAGGGGGTGCGTTCGGGTGAATCGCGCACCGAAAGGGACGCCCCGATGGACGGCTACCCGCTGATCGAGAACCACGGGCTGATCGGCGATCTGCAGACCGCGGCGCTGGTGACCACCGAGGGCGCGGTCGACTGGTTCTGCTCCCCGAGGTTCGACTCGCCGAGTGTGTTCGGGGCGCTTCTGGACAAGGAGAAGGGCGGCCACTGCACGGTCCGGCCCGCCCACCCGACCCATTCGACCAAGCAGCTGTACCTGCCGGACACGGCGATCCTGGTGACCCGGTTCATGACCGAGGCGGGCGCCGGCGAGGTGATCGACTTCATGCCCGTGACCGGTACGACGGCCACGAGCCGCCACCGGCTGGCCCGCCTGGTCCGCTGTGTGCGCGGCACCATGACGTTCGACGTGGAGATCGCCCCGAGGTTCGACTACGGGCGCAGCAAACACGAGTTGCACGTCACCCCGCACGGAGCGGTCTTCGTCGCGGAGGACGGCACGGAACTCACCGTGCACCCCATCCGGGAGCCGGAGGACGAGCCGCTCAGGGACATCCTGACGCACCGGGACGCCGATCTGCAGGTCTCGCTGACCCTGAAGGCCGGCGACCAGCGCGGGCTGATCCTGGAGATGGGCGCCGACGGCCCGCCCAGGGAGATCCGGCACGACGAGCACGAGCGGCTCTTCGAGGAGGCGGCGGGGTTCTGGCGGTCCTGGCTGGCGCAGTCGCGTTACGCCGGACGCTGGCGGGAGATGGTGGAGCGGTCCGCGATCACGCTGAAGCTCATGACCTTCGCCCCCAGCGGCGCCGTGGTGGCCGCCCCGACGGCGGCCCTCCCGGAGCAGCTGGGCGGTGAACGCAACTGGGACTACCGCTTCACCTGGATCCGGGACGCCTCCTTCTCCGTGTACGCCCTGCTGGGACTTGGCTTCACGGAGGAGGCCAGGGCGTTCATCGTCTGGCTGGGCGACCGGGTCAAGGAGCGGGCCGGCCGCGAGGGGAACACGGGCCCGCTGAACATCATGTACAAGGTCGACGGCTCCTCCGACCTGACCGAGCTGATCCTCGACCACTGGGAGGGCTACGAGGGTTCCGCCCCGGTACGGATCGGCAACGGCGCCGCCACCCAGCTCCAACTGGACATCTACGGCGAGGCGTTGGACAGCATCTACTTCGCGCACCAGCACGGCTTCGAGGTCGCGCACGGGGGCTGGACCTCGCTGCGGACGGATCTGGAGTGGCTGGCCGACCACTGGGACCAGGCGGAGGAGGGCATCTGGGAGACCCGCGGCGGCCGTCAGGACTTCACCTACGGCCGGGTGATGTCGTGGGTGGCGTTCGACCGCGCGGTGCGGCTCGCCGAGTCGAAGGGGTGGCCGTCCGCGGCCGACCGCTGGAAGGCCGAGCGGGACACCGTCTACGAGCAGGTCATGGCCAAGGGGTGGAGCGGGGACCGGAAGGCCTTCGTCCAGCACTACGGCAGCGAGGTCCTGGACTCCTCGCTGCTGCGGATGGCGACGGTCGGGTTCCTCACCCCCGGAGATCCGATGTGGGCGTCGACCCTGGACGCCATGGAGGAGGAACTGGTCAGCGACAGCCTGGTCTACCGCTACAACCCCGATGCCTCGCCCGACGGCCTGCGCGGCTCGGAGGGCACCTTCTCCCTGTGCACGTTCATGTACGTCGACGCCCTGGCACGCGCGGGACGGACGAACCGGGCACGGCTGGTGTTCGAGAAGATGATGGGGTACGCCAACCATCTGGGCCTGTACTCCGAGGAGATCGACCCGACGGGCCGTCAGCTCGGCAACTTCCCGCAGGCGTTCACCCACCTCGCCCTCATCGACTCGGCCATCACTCTGAACGAGGCTCTCGACAGACGTCAGGTCCAGCCCCTTCCGTACTAGGAACAGACGTCAGGTCCAGCCCCTTCCGTACTAGGAACAGACGTCAGGTCCAGCCCCTTCCGTACTAGGAAGGGTCCGAGGGGGCGTTCCGCCGCAGCTCGGCGTCGGTGAGGCCCTCCAGTTCGCCGTGGGTGTCCATCCAGTACAGCAGGGCGACCGCGGGGATGACGAGCACGAGGGCGACGACGGTGACGAGCACCAGCCAGCGCAGGGTGGTGTGGGCGCCCGCGCCCTCGGCGACGGTCAGTGAGGTCGGGATGAGATAGGGGCGCTGCGCCATGCCCCAGGCGATGATCGCCGAGGCGACCACGCCGACCGCCGTGACCCGGGACCAGTCTCCCGAGGGGCGGGTCAGCAGCCATACGGTGGCGAGCGTGGCCAGCGCCGCCACGATCACGAAGACGAGCCCGACACCGTGGGTGAGGCCGTGCCAGACATGGGGTG
The DNA here is from genome assembly GCF_044767525.1 of Streptomyces sp. NPDC101234. Lineage (NCBI taxonomy): Bacteria > Bacillati > Actinomycetota > Actinomycetes > Kitasatosporales > Streptomycetaceae > Streptomyces > Streptomyces sp. NPDC101234. The sequence goes on from NZ_JBIWOA010000002.1 coordinate 432,084, forward strand.
CGTCCCCGTGGGTGACGAACAGGGTGACCACGGCGAGTACGGCGACCGCGGCCAGGGCGCCGAAGGCCCGCCGGCGGAAGTAGCGGTCCAGGTCCGGGGCGTCGAAGCGGCGGGCGTCCGCGGCGAGGAAGACGGCGCCGAGCGTCGCCGTGGCCGCGATGGAGAGCAGGCCGAACAGCAGGGAGGTGGGGTTGGCCCAGGCGTCCGTGGACGCGGTCGTCGTGGCGGTGACCCGGCCCGAGGCCACCCCGCCGATCGCGGCGCCGAAGAAGAACGGCGTCAGCAGGGAGGAGACGGCGAACACCGCCCCGTACAGGCGCCGTCCGGCCAGTCGCCGCACGGGCTCGCGCAGGGCGAAGCCGGCGCCGCGCAGCACGATGCCCACGGCCGCCAGCGACAGGGGCAGCCACATGGTGGTGAAGACCCGCTGGAAGAGGACGGGGAACCCCGTCCACATGATGACCAGCACGAAGATCAGCCAGACGTTGTTGACCTCCCAGACGGGCTCCATCGCGTGGTCGATCAGCCACCGTGGGCGCTTGCCGCGCTCGGCTCCGCCCGCGGTCAGGTCCCAGAAGCCGGCGCCGTAGTCGGTGCCTCCGCCGCAGGCGTAGGCGGCGACCGCGAGCAGCAGGACGACGGCGACGACCCCGGCGATCACGGCCGGCTCCCGGTGGAGCGGGGGCCGTACGGTGTGCCGGTCTCCGGCAGTTCCGCCCGGGGTGTCTCTTCCGGCGGCCGCGGCCCGCCCTCGGCGTCGGCGAGCCGCCAGCGTGTGCGCATCTTCAGCAGCACCACGAGGAACGACCCGAAGACGAACACGTACACGACGACGACCAGCGCGAACATGATCCACAGGCTGGCGGAGCGGGTCGCCGTCACGGCCTCGGCGACCCGCATGTTCTGGTACACGATCCATGGCTGGCGGCCCACCTCGGTGGTGATCCAGCCGCACTCGACGGCGACCACGGAGGCCACGCCCGCGCATGCCGCGCCGCGGAAGAACCACGGGGAGACGGGAAGCCGGCGCTTCCAGAGCCACAGGACGCCGTACCAGAGGGCGAGCAGGAGCAGCAGGGAGCCGATCCCGACCATGATGTCGAAGGTCCAGTGGACGAGGGTGGCCTGGGTGGTCGTCGGCCGGTCGCTCGCGGGGACCGCGGTGAGCCCGGTGACCTTGGTGTCCGGCCGGAAGCCGGCCAGGATGGAGTCGAGCTGCGGGATCTTGATGCCGCCGGAGACGGTCCCGTCCGGATGCAGCCGGCCGAGCAGGTACTCCGGCATATGGGTATTGGTCTTCCAGACGATCTCCATGGCGGCGAACTTCACCGGCTGCTTGTGGAAGACCTGCCGGGCGATGGAGTCGCCCAGCACGAACTGCACCGGTGTGAACACGGCGGCGAACGTGAAGGGGATGGTGAAGCCGAGCCGGTGGTACCGGTCGCGACGGCCGCGCAGCCAGCCCGTGGCGTAGACACCCGCCGTGACATAGCCCGCGGTGATGAACATCGCCACGACGAAGTGCCAGTACTCCGGGCCGAAGATGGGCGTGAAGATCGCCCTGCGGACGTCCACGTCCACGGGGTTGCCCGCGGCGTCGAGGGTGAAGCCCCGGGGTGTGTTCATCCACGAGTTGGCGGCGATGATCCCGAAGGCGCCCAGGAGGGCCGCGAAGGGCAGCGGCAGGGCGACCAGGAAGTGGGTCCGGGCGGGAAGCCGCCGCCAGCCGTACAGGTAGACGGCGATGAGGACGGCCTCCAGGAAGAAGCCCCAGCCCTCCACCCCGAACCCGAGGCCGAAGACATCGCCCCACCGGCCCATCATGCCCGGCCACAGCAGCCCGAACTCGAAGGACAGGACGGTGCCGGTGACGACGCCGATGGCGAACTGGACGGCCATCACCGCCGACCAGCGCCGGGCCAGCAGCAGGGCGGTCGTATCGCCGTGGCGCAGCCCGTAGCCGTGCATGATCAGCGTGATCAGCGGCAGCGCCACGCCCAGCGGCACCAGGATGATGTGCGTGACCAGGGTGAAGGCCATCATCGATCTGGCGGGCAGCGTCTGCGCCGGTACGTCCGCCAGCAGCAGGACCGTGTGCATCTGTCGTCTCTCCGGGGCCGACGCGGGCGGGGTGCGGGTCAGCCGCCGGTGGCGAAGCCCGGGAAGAGGGTCATCCCGCCGTCGACGTACAGGGTGGCGCCCACGACGTAGTCCATGAGGTCGGAGGCGAGGCCGACGGCCGCGTAGCCGATGTCCTCGGGGTCGCCGACACGGTCGTAGGGGATCAGCCGCAGCAGGTCCTCCAGGGCCTCGGGCGTCTCCCAGGCGCTGCGGTTGATGGGGGTCCTGATGGCGCCGGGGGCGATCGCGTTCACGCGGATCTTCTTCGGGGCGAGCTCCTGGGCCAGCGTCTCCATCATCATCTGCACCCCGCCCTTGGAGGAGGCGTAGTTGACGTGCCCGGCCCACGGGATGATCTGGTGCACCGAGCTCATGCAGATGATCTTCCCGGCCGCGCGGGAGACCTCGGGGACGACTCCGCGCCGCAGGAACTCCTTGGTCGCCTCACGGGCGCAGAGGAACTGCCCGGTGAGGTTGACGTCGAGGACCTTCTGCCACTGGGCCAGGGTCATCTCGGTGAACGGGGCGTCCCGCTGGAGTCCGGCGTTGGCGACCAGGATGTCGATCGTGCCGAACTCCCGGACCATCCGGTCCATCATGGCGACGACCTGCTGCTCGTCGGAGACGTCCGCCTCGTAGGCGGCCGCCTTGACCCCGAGGCCGGTGATCTCCTCGACCACCTTCTCCGCCTCGTCCTTGCCGGCCACGTAGTTGACCACGACGTCGGCCCCGGCCCGGCCCAGGGCGACGGCCGTCGCCTTGCCGATCCCGGAGTTCGCGCCGGTGACCAGCGCCTTCTGGCCCTTCAGCAGGTGCGCGGGGATCACGCCCCGGGGTGCGCCCTCGGTGGAACTCACGATGTCCTGCCCCTCCACTGCGTGCCCGCCTCCGCCGGGCCCGTCGCCCGGAGGTCAGGCCTCAGACAAGCACCGGGCGGGGACGTCGGCACGGCACGGCGGACCGTGTTGCGCTGCCCGGCGCAGGATGTTCGCCCGGTCGGGGTCCGGGTTCCCGTGCGGGCTCAGCCCAGTCGCTCCAGCAGGTGGTCGCCGACGCGGAGGGCGTTCGCGATGGCCGTCAGGGACGGGTTCACCGCGCCGATGCTCGGGAAGAAGCTGGTGTCGACGACGTACAGGTTGTCCAGGTCGTGCGCCTTGCAGTTGACGTCCAGGGCCGAGGACGCCGGGTCGGTGCCGAAGCGCACCGTGCCGGCCTGGTGTGCGGTGGCGCCGATCGGCATGCCCTTGTGCAGGTAGATGCTGTGGGACAGCAGGTGCTGCTCGCGCATGCCCAGATGGCCGAGCAGGTGCTGGAGCCTGTGCCGCAGGCGCTGGAGACCGGCGATGTTGTTGCCCTCGTCGAGGGTGAGCCGGATCCGGCCGTCGTCCTCCACGGTCACCCGGTTGTCCGGCTGCGGCAGGTCCTCGCCGCACAGCCAGAAGTCCACGGCGTGATGGGCCAGGACCTCGAACGGCATGTCCGGCGTGACCGTCCCGGCCCAGCGCGGGGCCTCGCCGTGGATCTGCTCGGCGTCCGACTTGCCGAGCATCTGGATCCCGCCCAGCGGGTACTCCCAGTCGTCCGCGCCCAGGTACCAGTCGTGCAGGGCGAGGGTCTTCTGGAACCGGGTGTCGTTGGGCTCCTCCGAAACGGCCATCAGCGCCAGGTTGTTGTGGCGCATGTAATGCCGTCCGACCACGTCCGAGCTGTTCGCCAGGCCGCGCGGATGCCGGTCGTTCGCCGAAGCCAGCAGCAGCACCGCCGAGTTGACGGCCCCGCAGGCCACCACCACGACATCGGCCGAGAACCGGGCCTCCCGCTCGCCGGGGAGTTCGGCGACGACGGACGTGACACTGCGTCCGGTGGGGTCGGTCTCCAGCCGGGTCACCCGGGCGTTGGTGACCATCTCCACGTTCGGGTGCTCCAGCGCCGGCTCGACACAGATCACCTGGGAGTCCGACTTGGCGCGGACCAGACAGGGGAAGCCGTCCACACGGTCGCAGCGGATGCAGACGCTGGAGCGGGTGGCCCGGCCGTCCTCGTCCTGGGTGAGGTTCACCCCGATCGGCAGATGGAAGGGGTGCAGCCCCTGCTTCTCCAGGTCCATGCTCAACTGCTCGATACGCGGCTCGTGTTCGACCGGCGGATACGCGTACTGGGCGCTGCACGGCCCTTCCCAGGGATCCTCGCCGTGCCTGCCGTGCACCAGGTAGAGGTGCTCGGCCTGGGTGTAGTACGGCTCCAGGTCGTCGTAACCGATCGGCCAGGCTGGGGAGATGCCGTCGTGGTGGCGGAGTTCGCCGAAGTCCTCGGGGCGCAGCCGGAACAGGGCCGCGCCGTAGAACTTGGTGTTCCCGCCGACGTAGTAGTTCACCTCGGGCGGGAACTCCTGGCCGTGCCGGTCCAGCCAGAACTCCGGCGCCCGGTACTTGGCCTTCACGAACACGGCGGTGGAGTCCCAGTTGTCGCGTTCGCGGGGCAGGTAGTCGCCGCGTTCGAGGATGAGCACGCGTTTGCCGGACGGGGCCAGGCGGTGGGCCAGTGTGCCGCCGCCGGCACCGGTTCCGATGACGATGACGTCGTACGGGGGCAGGGCGTCCATGGCAACCACCGTCCTTGTCCGCGGCCGGTGCAGGTCTCCGTTCTTCGAACGTACGCGCCGTACGGGGGCGCGGCACCTGGAACGGGCCCGCGTCGGCGCCGGACACCGGCAGGGCAGGGACGGTGTCAGAACACGGCGATCGGGTTCACCGGGGAGCCGGTCGCCGCCGGGAGCCGCAGCGGGGCGACGACGCACAGGAAGTGCCAGCGGCCCTGCTGCTCGCACACCGGGGCCAGTTCCTCGAAGTCCAGCCAGTCCAGCAGGTGCAGCCCCATGGCGTTGACGGCCAGTACGTGCACGGGGAACCCGACTTCGGCGACCGCGCTCGGCGCGGCGTCGCTGTTGCCGTCCGAGCCCAGGACGGACACGCCCCGCTCGGCCAGGAAGTCCATCGCCGTCGGATGCAGGCCCGCCCGGGCCCGCGTCACGTCCCAGGGGCCGAGGCTGCTGCGCCGCAGCCGGTGCCCCACCCGCACGAACAGCAGGTCACCCGGTCCGACCGCGGCCCCCTGGGCGGCCTCGGCCGCGGCGAGGTCCTCCGCGGTCACCTGGACGCCGGGTTCGAGCCAGGGCACCCCGCGCAGCCGGGGGATGTCCAGGAGGACGCCGCGGCCGACGATTCCGTCCCGCACCAGATCGAGGGTGAGGGCGCCCGCGCCGTCCGGTGTCACGGTGCTCGCCGGGACGCCGCCGTACAGCTCGCCGTCGAAGATCACATGGCACAGCGCGTCGAGGTGGCTGTCGACGTCGCTGTGGACGTTCATGGCGAACCGGTCGCGGGCGAACGCGAGACCGGGCGCGGCGGTCTCCGGGTGGGCGGGAGCCGTCATCCGGTGGGAGGCGGGCTCCGGACTGTCCGGGCCGGGCCGGGTCTCCACGGTCGCCGCCAGCGACACGGTGCGCCCCGACCGGACCTCGGCGGCGGCCGCCACGACCCGCTCCGGTGTCAGCCGGTTCAGAGCGCCGCGGAGTTCCTCCCCACCACCCCGGGGCCGGCCTCGCAGCCGGCGGTACAGATCACGGAACGCCGCTTCGGTGAGGGGCCACGCAGCCGTGGGACGGGAGGGCACGGGCTGGTCCGAGGTCATCGGGACATCTCCTACTCGTGCCGACTGCTGCGGCCGACTGCGCCTGCCGACGCTCCTGCCGACACCGAATCATCGGGAGGGCCGTGCCACCCGCCGGGCGCGGGCGGATTGCGCCGATCGGCAGAACGGCCGAACCCTGCCGGGCCCCGGCACCCACCCTCCCGGGGTGCGGGTGCCGGGTGTGCGGCCTAGGCTGATCAGGTGGAATTCCAGGATTTCTAGGCGGTCTTACAGACGCCGCCGGCCCTGCGGGCGATGACCGATTCCTTCCGCGCGGACCCGACGAGCGCGACCCCTTCGCGTCGGGCCTGTCCCGCGCTTCGTGCGCCGGAGCGGCGCCGGCTCCAGGGCCCGCGGTCCGTCTGCAGTCCGTCCAGCCCGTCTGCAGCCCGTGCAGTCAGTCCGTCCAGTCCGTCCTGCAGTCCGTCTCGCAGTCCCTGTGGAGGTCGGGATGAGAGTTGTCGTGGATCTTTCCCGATGCGAAGGGTACGCGCAGTGCGCGTTCCTCGCTCCGGACGCGTTCCGGATGCACGGCGAGGAAGCACTGATGTACGACCCGAACCCGGACGACGCCCAGCGCGACCGGGTGCTGCGTGCCGCGGCGGCCTGCCCGGTCCAGGCGATCCTGGTCGACCGGCTGGAGGGGCGGTCGGAGGAGCGGGGCGTACCGGTGGAGGCGTCGAGGTCATGACCAGCGCCGACAATCTGCGCGCGTTCAAGCGCGACGGCCGTATCGTGATCGTCGGGGCGTCACTGGCGGGACTGCGGGCCGCGGAGTACCTGCGTGACGAGGGTTTCACCGGATCGCTGACGATGATCGGCGACGAGACGGGCGAGCCCTACGACCGCCCCCCCTTGTCCAAGCAGGTCCTGACGGGGTGGGTGCCCGCCGACGGCACCTTGCTGCCGCGGCGCCGTGAGATCGACGCGGAGTGGCTGCTGGGCGTGCCCGCCGCCGGGCTGGACCTGGCCACCGACAACGTACGTCTCGCCGACGGACGCGAGGTCCCCTTCGACCGGGTGCTGATCGCCACCGGAGTACGGGCCCGGCCCTGGTTCGTGGAGAGCGAGGCGGAACTGGACGGGGTGTTCGTCGTCCGCACGCGCGAGCACGCCGAAGGCCTGCAGCGGGCGCTGGCCGCCGGGCCCTCCCGGGTGCTGGTCATCGGTGCGGGGTTCACCGGCTCCGAGATCGCCTCCATCTGCCGTGAGCGGGACATCCCGGTGACCGTTGCCGAACTCGCGCCGGCCCCGCTGGTCGGGGCGCTCGGCGCCATGATCGGCGAGGTGGCCTCGGACCTGCAGCGCGCGCACGGCGTCGACCTGCGGTGCGGTGTCAAGGTCACCCAGCTGGAGGGCGACGGCCAGGGCAAGCTCCGCCGCGCCCACTTCGACGACGGCAGCACGCTCGACGTCGACGTGGCGGTGGTCGCGCTCGGCGGCATCCGCAACACCGAGTGGCTGCAGGGCTCCGGACTGGCGGCGGGTGTCTGGGGCATCGCCTGCGACACGGGCTGCCGGGCCATGGATCTCAACGGCATGGTCACCGACGACGTCTTCGTCGCCGGGGACGTGGCGCGCTGTCCGAACCCGGTCTACGAGTACCGGCTCATCTCGCTGGAGCACTGGGTCAACGCCGTGGAACAGGCGGAGGTCGCCGCCCACAACATGGTCAACAGCCAGGCGGACCGCTGGCCCCATCTGTCCGTCCCGACGTTCTGGTCGATCCAGTTCGGCGTCAACATCAAGTCCGTCGGCGTACCGACCTTTGCCGACGAGGTGGTCGTCACCCAGGGGTCGGTGTCCGACCGCCGCTTTGTCGCCGCCTACGGCTACCAGGGCCGGGTCACCGCCGCAGTGAGCTTCAACAACGCCAAGTGGCTGGACCACTACCGGCGTCTCATCGAGACGGCCGCGCACTTCCCGCCGTCCTGCCCCACGCCCGACCAGCCCGTCGACTCGAAACCGGTGCCCGTCGACTTCCCCGGCCCGCTCCTGCTCGCGCAGGGCGCCACCGTGGTCGTCACCGGACACAACCCGAGCGAGCGACGCGTCACGGCCGCGTACCAGCACCACCGGTAGGAGGGAGCGCCAGATGACCACGACCGAGATGCCCGACATGCTGCACCGGATCCTCGACTACTCCTCCCGGTCCGACCCGTACCCGCTCTACGCGGAGCTGCGCAGGACACCGGTGGCCCGGCAGGAGGACGGCAGTTATGTCATCAGCACGTATCGCGAGCTGGCGGACATCCTGCACAACCCGCACCTGAGTTCCGACGTCCGCAATCTGTCGCATCCGATGCCCTCGCACGAGGGCGAGACCACCCCGTCGTTCATCAACATCGACCCGCCCGAACACGACCGCCTGCGGCGCATGGCGATGCGCCACTTCGGCCCCCCGCACACCCCGGGGCTGGTGACCGGCATGGAACCCGCCCTGTCCGCCACCGTCGGCGGTCTGATCGACGACTTCGCGGGCAAGGAGCGGATCGACATCGTCGACGACCTCGCCTACCCGTTCCCCGTCACGGTGATCTGCCGGCTGCTCGGCGTGCCGCGCGAGGACGAGCCGAGGTTCAGCCTGTGGGTGAACGACATCATCAACTCGATCGACTACGACGCCAGGACCGACCCGAAGGAGAAGCTCGACAAGGGTGTGCAGGCCCGCGCCGACCTGCGCGAGTACCTGGGCGGGCTGCTGGCCGAGCGGCACGGACACCCGGGCGAGGACCTGCTGTCACGGCTGGCCAACGACGACGGGCCGGACGGGCGGATGACCGACGAGGAGATCATCAGCACCGCCAACCTGCTGCTGATCGCCGGCCACGAGACCACCGTCAACCTCATCACCAACGGCATGCTGACGCTGCTGCGGTACCCGCAGGTGCTGCAACGGCTGCGCGAGGACCCGGATCTGGCGGTACCGCTGGTCGAGGAACTGCTGCGCTACGAGCCGCCCGTGCACATCATTCCCTGGCGGGCGGCGTACAGCGAGATCACCGTCGGCGACACCGTCATCCCGCAGGGCTCGCAGATCATGCTGATGCTGGCCTCGGGCAGCCGCGATCCGGACCGCTTCCACGATCCCGACCGCTTCGACCCCGACCGGACCGACAACCAGCACCTCGGCTTCGGCAGCGGTATCCACCTCTGCTTCGGCGGACCGCTGGCCCGGCGGGAGGCCCAGATCGCGCTGACCGAGCTGGCCCGCCGGCTCGACCACCCCAGCCTGGTCGCCGACCCGCCGCCGTACCGGCGCAGCCCCGTGCTGCGCGGGCCGATCCATCTGCAGGTCGAGCAGAACGGCGGTTAGCGGGGCTGCCCAGCCTCAGCCGGCGAGGATGCTGATGCCGTCGCCGAGGAGCTTGAGGCCGAGCACGAAGAACAGGACGGCCAGGACGGCGACGTTGTGCTGCGCCGCCCAGTCCCGCCAGCTGCCGAGGATGGACTTGGCGCGTTCGCCCATGACCAGGTAGACGGCGAGCGGGGCGAGCACTCCGAGGGACGCGATGATCACGAAGATCGCGAGCGTGACGATCTGCTGGGGCACCGAGATCCCGGCGGAGCTGATCGAGGCGGCCGCGGCGATGGTCAGGGGCGCGTTCTTGAGGTTGCCCGCCGAGAACAGCAGCCCCAGGCCGAGGATCTTGCCGGGGCCGAAGCGGTCGATCGCCGCCATCCACTTCGGGAGCTGCGCCTGGGAGGGGTCCTTGGGGCGGCGCCGCCACTGCAGGGCGCCGAAGAGCGCGAGGAGCGCGCCCAGTGCGAGTTTGAGGGCTCCGACCCAGGTGGCGGGGTGCTTGTGGGCGGAGGCGCCGCCCGACCCGCCCACGGCCAGCATGATCGCGCCGAGCGCCGCGAGCCCGAGCACCCAGCCGAGGGCGAACAGCAGTCCGTTGAGGCGTCCCTGGGGGGTGGCCAGGATGAGGATGATCGCCACGATCGGCAGCGGGCTGATCGCGACACCCGCGGCCAGCCCCAGCACATCACCGACAGCGTGTCCCACTGCGGCCTCCGGGGGAAGAGAGTCGGGTGGTCCGGCCTGGCCGCGGGCGCCGCGCGCAGCCCTCTTCGCCATCGTGGAGGCCCCCGGGGCCGTCGGCCATCGCCCACCGGCGAACGGGTGACGGGCGGCACCCTTCCCCGTCCACAGGGTGTGGAAGACCGGCGGCATCAGGAGGCATGCTGCTGTCCCCGGAGCTCGGAACGGATCAAACGGATCAGGAGCAGCGTCAGTGAGCAGCGACAGCCGCATAGGACCGCCCGCTTTCGGCAGCGAACGCGAGACGCTGCGGGCGTTTCTCGACTACCACCGTGCCACCCTCGCCATGAAGTGCGAAGGGCTCACCGACGAGGAGCTGCGGCAGCGGTCGATGCCGCCTTCGACGCTCTCGCTGCTCGGCCTGGTGCGGCACCTGGCGGAGGTGGAGCGGGCCTGGTTCCGCCGGGTCTTCGAGGACCATGACGCGCCGATGGTCTGGTCGGACGAGATCGACTTCCAGGCGGCGTACGACGCGAGCGCGTCGACCCGGGCCGAGGCGTTCACGGCCTGGGAGGCCGAGGTGGAGACCTCGCGCCGGATCGAGCGCGCGGCCGGCTCGCTGGACCTGGCCGGATACCAGCCGAGGTGGGAGGAGGAGGTGTCGCTGCGGATGGTGATGGTGCACGTCCTCCTGGAGTACGGCCGCCACAACGGGCACGCCGACTTCCTGCGGGAGGGCGTCGACGGGACCGTGGGGGCGTGAGCACCCGGGCTCTCAGCGGCCGGCGGACGGGTCACCAGACGTGGTACGTCCCGTAGTCGCTGACCTTCAGGTTGGTCGTCCAGTTGCCCCAGCGCTCGTTGGGGGACCAGGTGTACTGCCACAACCACTTCCAGCCGGTGGTCTTCGACTGCTGCCGGGCGTAGGAGCAGCTGGGCACGTTCCAGGGGCACTGGAACGTCGGGCCCCGCCAGACCCAGGCCTGCCAGGTGTTGGACGCCTGCTGCACGGTCACCGACCGCGTCTTGTCGGGAGTCGGCCAGTTGCCTTCGATATCGCTCTGGGAACCGTCCGAGTTGCCCAGGCGCACCGTGCTCGCCGCCGACGCGGTGCCGGGTGCCGCGATCACCACCATCGGCGCCGGCGCCATCGTCAGCAGCCCGATCCACCTGTTGCGCAGGGGACGCTTCATCGTCATGGACGTTCTCCGGTTCCTGCGCCGGCCGCGGTCGTCCGGCGTCTGGCACCGAGACCCGCCGCCACAGGAGTTGATCGGACAGCCTTCCACCAGGGGCAATCAACTGTCCGGTGCCCGTCGGGATCAGATCAGTTCGGGTAGCGGCTCCCGTTGCGGCATCGGCACGGGCGCGGGTTCCCAGCGCGCGACCGTCCGGACGTAGCCGTAGATCACCGAGACCATCGCCAGCAGGAGAAGCGGTCCGGCCAGCCACGGATGGCCGGCCATCTCCGACGGCAGCCAGCGGTAGGACAGCAGGAGCGCGGTGAAGACCGTCGTACCGTAGGCGACCAGCCGGATCCCCGATCGGTCCCAGCCGTGGTCGTAGGTGCGCAGGGCCGTCTCGATGGTGAGTGTGAACACCACGCCGGCGATGAGGTCCGCGCCGTAGTGGTAGCCGAAGCCCAGCGTCGCGGTGAGCGTGGCGACCAGCCAGAAGGCACCGGCGAACCGCAGCGCCCGGGGGCCCTTGCGGGAGTGGATGAAGATCGCGGTGGCCCATGCCGTGTGCAGGCTGGGCATGCAGTTGCGCGGGGTGAATCCGTCGAACGCCATGGGGTGCGGGGTGCCGAGCGGCGACGGGGTGCGCGGCCACAGGTCGGCCACCTCCCAGTGACCGCCGCCGGACAGCGGCGGCTGGTCCGGCCAGAGGCTGACCGAGGCCCAGTGCTCGACGCCGGTGCCGTAGGCGAAGACCGGGCCGACCACCGGGAAGATCATGTAGACGGCGGGCCCGACGAGGCCTATCACCAGGAAGGTGCGCACCAGGTGGTGGCGCGGGAAGCGGCGTTCGGCCGCCACGTGCCGCAGCTGGTACACCGCGACGGCGACCGCGGCGACGGCGAGCTGACCGTAGACGATTTCGAGGAGGTTGAAGCCGACCGGCCCGCTGGCCGTGACCAGCCGGCCCACCACCCACGACGGGTTGCCCAGCGCGTGGTCGGCGGTGGCCACGTACTGGTCGAGCACCATCGGGCGGGTCTTGGAGGTGATGAGCAGCCAGGTGTCGCCGGTCTTGCGGCCGGTCACCAGCAGCAGGCCCAGCCCTACGCCCTTGAGCAGCAGAGTGCGTTCCCGGCCGGTGCGGCGGGTCACGGCGACGACCGCGCAGCCGATCATCACCCACAGCGCGCCATTCCCGAAGGGATGGCCCTGGGTCACCTCGTTGCCCGTCGCCCACCGGACGGCCCAGAAGAGGAGGTCGATACCGACCGCGGCGCCGAGGGCGATGGACCGCTGCCGCCAGGTGAGCACCAGCATCGTCAACGCCAGACCGGCGTACAGCAGAAAGCCCGACTTGGGCGCCGCTATCACTTCCCGTGCCTCGGTGGTGATCGGTCCCGGCAGCCCGTAGTGGCGTGCGGTGATCTGCAGGGCGACGAGGAACGCGAGGGCCGTGGCAGCCGCCACGGCCCAGATTCTCAGGGGTGTCTTTTTCAACGTTTGACCGATTTGTTAGATATTTCCTTGTTAAGAAAAGCCTGTACGTGAGGGTAAGACCCCAAAGACGCGGCCAGGGTTGCGTCCTCGTTCCCCTGGAGTTCAGGGAAAAGCTCCGGCATCCATCGCGGAGTAAAGGGTTCGGCATCGTCGGTTCAACGGTCTTGAACTGTGCATGACCTATTCGATGGGATGCGCGGAGACCATGCCGAGATCTCTGGGGGATCCATGCACATAGCCCGTACCGGGCTGCGCGTCGCGGCCGCCACGTCCGTCGCCGCCCTCGCGGCCACCGCGCTGACGGCCGCCGCGCCCACCTCCGTACCGCACACCCTCGCGGTACCCGCCGTCGCCGGACACACCCTGGTCCATGGCGTGAGCAGCCCGCTGACCAGCGCGCAGTGCCAGACCAAGTGGCACATCAACTGCTACACGCCGCTCCAGTACCGCACCGCGTACGACCTCAACGCCCTCTACCGCAAGGGGATCACGGGCAAGGGGCGCACCATCGTCATCGTCGACTCGTACGGTTCCCCGACCGTCCAGCACGACCTCGACGTCTACAGCAAGCAGTTCGGGCTGCCCAGCACCAAGGTGAAGGTCGTCAAGTGGGGCCACGTGCCCGCCTTCGACCCCAAGAACTCCGACATGACGGGCTGGGCCGGCGAGACCACCCTGGACGTCGAGATGGCGCACGCGGTCGCGCCCGCCGCGAAGATCGTCGTGGTGGAGACGGCGGTCTCCGAGACCGAGGGCACCACCGGTCTGCCGGAGATGATGGACGCCGAGAAGTACATGATCGACCACGGTGTCGGCGACGTCATCAGCCAGAGCTTCGGCGCCACGGAGAACACCTTCCCCGGCTTCGCCAAGGGCGACTTCTCCAGCATCAAGAAGCTGCGCTACGCCTTCCAGGACGCCAACCGCAAGCACGTCACCGTGCTCGCCGCCTCCGGTGACGGCGGCGCCACCGACCTCCAGGCCGACGGCAAGACGTACTACAAGAAGCGCGTCAACTCCTGGCCGTCCTCGGACCCGTTGGTCACCTCGATCGGCGGCACCCAGCTCCACCTGGACGACAAGGGCAACCGCGTCAAGCCGGACAGCGTCTACAACGACTACGGCTCCGGCGGTGGCGGCCAGTCCCACGTGTTCACCCGCCCGGCCTTCCAGAACGGCGTGAAGAACGTCGTCGGCACCCGCCGCGGCACCCCGGACATCTCGATGTCCGCCGCGGTCAACGGCGGTGCCTGGATCTACTCCAGCTTCGACCCGACCGCCGTCGGCTGGGACGTCAGCGGCGGCACCAGCGAGGCCACCCCGCTCTTCTCGGGCATCGTGGCCCTCGCCGACCAGGTGGCGGGCAAGCGGCTGGGCAACATCCAGCAGGCCCTGTACGACCTCGCCGCCCACCACGCCAAGAGCAACGGTGTCGTCGACGTCAACGACGGCACCGACAACAGCTACCAGGGCGTGACCGGCTACAAGGCCGTCAAGGGCTACGACCTCGCCACCGGCGTGGGCACCGTGGACGCCCTGCGCTTCGTCCCGGCGCTCGCCAAGGAGGGCTCGCACCGCTGAGTCGCAGGCACCGCACGCACGACCCGGGTTCCGCACCCGGGCCGTACGTGCGTGTGAGCCGCCGAGGCTGCCGTCAGCCGGTCACCTGCACCACCGCCGTCGCCCCCGCCGGTACCACCGGTGTCGCGTACGTGTACGTCACACCGTCGACCGTCTTGGTGCGGGCCCGCTGCGGGACGCCGTCGACGGTGATCGTCTTGTGGACACCGGGGAAGCGGGCCTCCCAACTGTAGGAGCCGTGCCGGGCGTTGTTCGTCAGGGTGGTCCTCGTCGCGCCGTCGTGCCGCACGGTGATGGTGTCCTTGCCGACCGGGATGTCCGCGACCCGGAGCCACTTCATGCCGGAGGGCAGCCGTGACTCGGTGGTCACCTGGTGGGCCGCCGCGTTCGGGGTGATGCCCATCAGGCCCTGGACCGTCTGGCTGACCAGGGTGAAGGAGAACTCGGGGTAGTCGCCGTCGGGGCCCTGGCTGGAGTTGACGTGCTGCAGCTCCCGTTCGCCGTAGATCTTCTTCATCCACCACCACGCGGTATCGGCGCGGTTGTTCCTGAAGAACATGTCGGGCAGATACGTCGTCGACTCGATGTTGGGCGAGCCGTTCGGCCCCAGCTCCTGGGCCTGGATGTAGTCGAGGTAGGCGTCGTTGCGCGGGCCGGGGTCGATGATCTGCTTCATCGGCATGAACACGCTGTTCTCCTTGCCCCAGCCGGTGACCGGGGTGCCGGAGGTGGTGTACGCGCGGACCATGTCGGCGCCGCTGCCGGTGCCGCTCCAGGTGTCGTTGAAGTACGCCTTCAGATCGGCGGCCTTGCGGTCGTACTTCTTCGCCAGCGCGGTGTCGCCCTTGCCGCGCGCCAGCACGCCCATCGCCAGATACGCCTGGTACTCCGAGGCGATGGTGTCCCCGGCCTCGGCGAGGTTGTCGCCGTCCTGCTCGTTGTAGCTGGCGGCACCGGCGAAGATGCCGTTGCCGGTGCCCTCGGCGACCTTCACCTTGCCGTTGGGGACGGCGCTGTTGTGCAGGTCGATGAACTGCTCGGTGGCGTGCCGGTAGTAGTCCCACAGCACCGGGTCGTCGACGTAGCTGCGGTCGCCGGTCCAGAGGTACGCCTGAGCGGCCTTCTCGACGAGTTCGAAGACGGCCGGCACCTCGCGCACGTAGTCGTCCGGGCTGTGGTGGTCGATGCTCAGATACGTCTTGGCGTCGAAGTTGAGGGACCACACCGGGAAGTACTTGTCCTCGGCGGTGGCCGACGCCGCGTACGAGCGGAGCATCGTCTCGTTCTCGGTGTCGAGGCCGATGAGATGGGCGCCGGCCAATTGGTGGGTCATGTCCCGGGAGTAGTACGCGCTGCGGTTGGCGTATCCGGCCCAGTAGGTGGGCCCGTACGTCGCGGTGCCGGTGCCGGTGGTGTGGTACTCGTCGGCGTTGACCGGGCCGACCGTGCCGGGCAGCTGCACCCAGCTGTTGGCCTTCCGCTTCGCCCAGTCGAACATCTCGACCACCTCGGGGTCGGACGAGCTGATCCGCGGGTCGGCGGGTGCGGCCGGGGAGATCATCAGGTCGTCGGCGTTGACCCAGGCGCTGCCCGAGCCGAAGACGATCTCCAGCCGGTCGCCGGCCTTCAGATCGACGCGGCTGATGGTGTACCGGGCGTAGGAGGGGCGCTGCGGCAGGTCGATGGTGCCGACGGTCTCGCCGTTGCGCCGGATCGTGTACGTACCGCCGGTGCCGGCGCTGCCTATCCACGCCGAGAAGTCGTAACTGCCGTCCCGGGGCGCGGTGATGGTCTGGCTGGCCCACTTGCCCGCGCCGGCGTCGAGGTAGAGGAAGCGGGAACCGCTGTGGACGTTCCCTTCGCCGACCCCGGCGCCGGCGCTGAAGGTCCAGCCCGCCCCGCCGTTCTCGAACCCCGGGTCGGGCAGGGCGAGTTGGGGCCGGGAGTCGGCGGCGGCACGCGGTACCGCGGTCGCGGAGATGGCGGGGACGAGCGGCGTGAGCAGGGCAACGGCGGTGAGCAGCATGAGCCTTGAGGGCTTCATCGGATCTCCCGGTCTTCAGCTACGGCGGGCGGGGCGGCCGAGTCGTGGCGGAAAGCTAACAGGGGCGGAAGAAGCCGTTCAATGGTCATGCATAGAAATCTTGCAACGGGACTGAAAGTCTTCATCGAAATCTTGCAAGTGAGCCGTTGTCGGGCAAAGTAATGTGTGGAGGTCCGCACGACGGGGGACGGAGGGAACCGCATGAAGGTCGGCATCACCGAGGTCGCGGACCGGGCGCAGGTGAGCGAGGCCACGGTCAGCCGGGTCATCAACCGGCGCCAGGGCGTGTCCCGCAAGACCCGTGAGGCCGTCGAGCAGGCGATGGCCGACCTCGGCTACGAGCGGCAGACGCAGGGACAGCTCGTCGCGGTCGTCACCGAGCTGGTCTCCAACCCGTTCTTCGCCGACGTCTGCGAACGCATCGAGGCCACCCTCGCCCCGCACGGCCTGAAGACCGTCCTGTGCCCGTGCTTCCCCGGCGGGGTGCAGGAGCTGGACTACGTGACCTCGCTGGCCGACCGGGGCATCGCCGCGGTCGTCTTCCTCTCCGCCAGCAACACCATCGAGGGCGCGGACCCGGAGGCGTACGAACTGCTGCGCTCCCGCCGGATCCCGTTCGTCGGGGTCAACGGCCAGTTCGAGGGCGGCTGCGAGGCCCCGGTCTTCTCCACCGACGACCTGCTGGCCGCCGAGCTCGCCGTCGACCACCTGTACCGGCTCGGGCACCGCAGGATCGGCATGGCGTCGGGTCCGGTCGGCAACCGCCCGGCGGACCGCCGGGTCAGCGGCTTCGTCGCCTCGCTCGCCCGGCGCGGGATCGCGGACCCGGAGCAGTGGGTGGTCCGGCAGTCGTACACGGTGGAGGGCGGCCAGTCGGCCGCGGTCTCCCTGCTCGGCCGCGGTGCCACGGCCGTCGTCGCCGCCAGCGACTACATGGCCCTCGGCGCGATCCGCGGCGCGCGCCGGCAGGGTTACGACGTCCCGGGCGACGTCTCGGTGGTCGGCTACGACGGCTCCATGATCATGGACTTCGTCGACCCGCCGCTCACCACGGTCCGCCAGCCCGCCGACCGGCTGGCCCCCGAGGTGGCCCGCAGCGTCCTGGCCCTGCTGGGCAACCGCGAGGTCCCGGTCGGCGAGCTCCTCTTCGACCCGGAACTGGTGATCCGCGCGAGCACCGCCCCGCCGAAGGCGGAGTGAGCCCCACCGGGAGCCCCCCTGAGTCCCCCTCGGGGAGGCTCAGCCCTTGACCGCCGAGCTGGCCACCCCCTGCACGAACCACCGCTGGAAGAACGCGAAGACGACCAGGACGGGCAGGACGAGGAGCACACCGAAGGCGAGGACCTGGCCCCAGTCGACCGGCTGCTGGCCCTGGAACACGCTCATCTCCAGGGGCAGCGGGCGCACCGACGGGTCGGAGACCATCAGGACCGGCCAGAGGAACGCGCCCCACTGGGTGAGGAAGGTCAGGATCGCCACCGACGCGAACACCGGCTTCGACATCGGGACGACGATCGCGAAGAAGGTCCGCCAGGGACCCGCGCCGTCGATCCGCGCGGCCTCCTCGATGCTCGGCGGGATCGCCTTGAAGAACGTGGCGAACTGGTAGACGGAGAAGGCGTTGGCGATGAAGGGGATCGCCTGCACGTAGATCGTGTTGCGCTGCTCGTTGAGCATGTAGAACAGCGGGACGGCGACCGCCTCGAACGGCACCAGCATCAGCAGCAGGACCAGGCCGAAGACGACGTTCTGGCCGCGCCAGCGCAGCCGGGTCAGCCCGTAGGCGGCCATGGAGTTGACGATCAGCCCGCCGAGGACCGTGACGGTGGCCACCAGCAGCGAGACGCCCATGAACCGCCAGAAGTAGCCGGTCGCGTCGGAGTCGAAGTTGTTGAGGACGGCCGTGTAGTTGTGCAGGGTCAGGTGCGTGGGGAGGAAGCCGGTCAGGCCGCTCAGCACCTCGTCGGAGGGCTTGAAGCTGCCGATCAGCAGATAGAGCACCGGCAGGACGAAGACGAACGCCAGCACGCTCAGGACGGTGTAGTCGAGGAAACGGCGCAGGGGGGTGCGGGTCATGATCAGTCCTCGTTGCCGGTGCGGACGACACGGCGCTGGATGAGCGTCAGGGCGACGACGATCAGGAAGAAGACGACGGTGATCGCGGACGCCTGGCCGATGTTGTTCTGGTCGAAGGCGGTGGTGACGGCCTCGTACATCACCGTGCGGGTGGCGTCCTCGTTCAGGCCTCCGCCGTGCACGAGGACGTAGATCTGGTCGAAGACCCGGAAGGACAGCACCGAGGTGAGCATCGCGACGAAGACGAGCGTGCCTTGGATGCCGGGCAGGGTGACATGCCGGAACTGCTGCCAGCGGGAGGCCCGGTCGAGCTCGGCGGCCTCGTAGAGCTCGCCGGGGATCTGCTGGAGGCCGGCCAGCAGGATGACCATCTGGAAGCCGACGCCCTGCCATACGGACAGCACGATGATCGACGCCATCGCGGTGAGCCCGTTGCCGAGCCAGTCGAAGGCCCCCCAGTTGCCGAGACTCACCGTGTGCAGCGCCGAGTTGAGCAGGCCGTCGCCGCTGCGGGCGAGGATCAGCCGCCAGATGACGGCGACCAGGGCCATCGGGAAGACCACCGGTAGGAAGAACAGGGACCGGAAGAGGCCGATGGCCTTGAGCTTGCGGTTCAGCAGGATGGCCAGGGCCAGCGCGAGCCCGGTCTGCAGCGGTACGACGACCGCGGCGAACGTCAGGTTGTTCAGCAGCGCCCGCAGGAACGGCCCGGACATGTCGGGGTCGGTGAAGAGCCGGCGGTACTGCTCGATGCCGAAGAACCGCGGCGGCAGCGGGGAGCCGAGCCGCACGTTGTAGAAGGACAGGACGACGGCGTACCCGAACGGCACGCCGACGAAGGCGATCAGTCCGGTGAGCGCGGGCGCGGACATCAGCAGCCCGTGCAGCCGGTCGCGGTTCAGGCGCCGGGGGCGTCCGGGCAGGGCGGCCGCCGGTGCGGGGCTCGGTTTCCGCCGGTCGGGCGTGGCGGGTGCGGGGTTCACGGTGGTCACGGTAGGAGTCCTCTTCCCGGCCGGGCGGGACGGACGCTGTCAGGGCGCGTCCGTCCCGCCCGGCTGCTGGATGGCTACGAGAGCGGGTAGCCGTCGTTGTCCGAGAAGTCCTGGTCGATGGCGCGGGCGGCCTTGGCCAGGGCGGTCTTCGGGTCGGCGCCGCCGTAGACGTCGCTCAGCGCCTGGCTGAACTTGGCGGTGACGGTCGGGTATCCGGCGGTGATCGGGCGGGTCACCGCGACGCAGGACTTGGTGATGTCGCTGTCACCGCAGGGCTTGGCGAGCTGCTCGGCGAAGAGCTGGAGCGGGCCGCCCTTCTTGTACAGCGCGCTCGCGGCCAGCGCGGACCTGGTACCGGCGGGGGCGCCGTTGGCCGTGGTCATCGCGGTGACGTTGGTGTCGTTCAGCAGGGAGTCCAGGAAGGCGCCGGCGGCCTTGCCGTTCTTGGTGTCGGCGCCGATGCCCCACTCCCAGGAGCCCTGGCCGGTCTTGGCGCCGTTGCCGAAGTCGGGCAGCGGCAGCACGACCAGGTCCTTGCCGAGCGCCTTGCTGTACGCCGGGTAGTTCCAGTGACCGCCCCAGCTGAGCGCGGCCCGGCCCTTGGTGAAGGCGTTCCCGTCGGTGTTGGGGTCGGTGTACGTCTTCCAGGACTGGAAGGTCTTCAGCGCCGAGGCCACGGCGGAGGTGTCCAGGGCGCCCGCCGCCTTGCCGTCCTTCAGCAGGGAACCGCCGGCCGACCAGACGACCGGGGCGAAGGCGTAGGTGCCCCACTCGCTCGCGAAGCCGTTGTTCTCCTGGAGGTCCAGGCTCTTGCCGTCGGAGTCCTTGGCGGCGAGCTTCTTCACGGCCGCGGTGAACTCGGCCGCCGTCCAGTCGTCGGAGAGACCGGTGGGGTACTTGACGCCCGCCGCGTCCAGCAGCTTCTTGTTGGCGTAGACGCCGAGCCCGGAGTCGTACATGCCGAGCCCGTACTGCTTGCCGTCGATCCGGCCCTCCGCCTTGATGGCGTCGGTGGCGTTGGACAGGGTCTTGCCCGAGACGTAGGAGTCGATCGCGGCGAGCTTCTTGTTGTAGACGAAGTTCGCCATCGTCGGGCCGTCGAACTCCATCACGTCCGGCAGCTTGGAGGCGTCGGTCGCGGTGATGGTCTTGGTGTAGTCGGCGTCGGGGATCAGCGTCAGCTTGACCTTGACCTTCTGCTGCGAGGAGTTGAAGGTCTTCACCGCGCTCTGCAGCGCGGCGGCCTCGCTGGCCTGGCCCTGGTGGGCCCAGACGGTGATGGTGCCCGTACCGCTGCCCTGCTCGGCGGACGTGCCGGTACCGCTGCCGCCACCGCAGGCGGCCACCGCGGTCAGGGGAAGGACGAGGGTCAGGGCGGTCAGTGCCGTACGGCGGGACCTTCTGCTGCCGGTGTTCATGAGCGGTGTGCCTCCGGAGTGCGGTGCGGGCGGGAGTGGGTGGTGCGGAGGTGCATGGGGGGTGTGTGGGGCAGACGGGGTACGGCGGTTCGGCAGGGGGCGTACGACGACACGGCCGACGGGTCGGTCGTCGACTCGGTCGTCGACCCGGTCATGCGGTCTGCCCCTGCCGCGCTTCGGTCTCGGCGCTCGGCTCCTTGACCACGAGGGGGAGCAGCTCCCAGGCGTCGACCGAGTAGCCCAGCCGCGCGTCCGGCGCGGTGCGGGCCTGGAGCCGCCAGGGGGTGTCCCCGGTGGGGTAGAAGCGCAGGGTGAGCACCTGGCCGGTGGTGGTCAGGAAGAGCTCGGCGGTGGAGTGGTCGACGACCAGACGCAGCTCGACCGGCTGACCGGTGGGGCAGGGCATCCGGTAGGAGCCGCCGTGGGCGCGGGCGTCCAGCGAGGCGTGCTCGCGGTCGACGACGAGTTCGCCGGCGGCGGCGTCGAGACGGATGTCGAGGTACTCGTCCCCGTGCCCGCCCCCGTCTCCGTCCGCGTCCCTGCCCGCGTCCGCGCCGGTCAGCAGTCGCAGGGTCGCCGTGCCGGTCGTCTCCAGCCGGGCCGTCAGGTCGAAGGCACGGCCCACACCGCCCAGCTCCACGGGCTCCGGTCCGTCGGCGGTGCCCTCGGCGCGGACGGTCTGCTCGCCGCGCAGGGCCAGCAGTTCGGCGGCGGGCCGCTGGCGCAGCGTGCCGTCGTCGCCGACCGAGATCTCCCGGGGAAGGGTCAGCACCCCGGCCCAGCCGTCGGCGACCGCCCAGGCCTCCTCACGGGCTTCCCGGGACCAGCCCCACAGCAGCCACCGGCCACCGGGGGCGGGCAGCAGCGCGGGTGCGTAGCAGTCCGGGCCGTGGTCCACGAGGACCGGCGGGCCCGCCTGGAAGGTGTTGCCGTGTTCCTCGCCGACCAGGGCGGTGACACAGCGGGGGCTGTCGTCGTCGTTCCAGGCGCTGAAGAGGAGGGCGCCGGGCCGCCCGGCCTGCGCGGGCAGGTACTGGGGACACTCCCAGCCCTCGCCGGTGTGCAGTCCGCTGTCGCCGACCGGCTGCTGCTCACGGGCGTCGAAGGGGCCCAGGTAGGTCCACTCGTCCAGGTCGGACGACTCGTACAGCAGGGCCGCGCCGCGGCCGTCCGCGAGGGCGGCGCCGACCAGCATCCGCCAGCCCTCGCCGTCCCGCCAGACGTACGGGTCGCGGTACATCGTGCAGCCCTCGGGCAGCTCCGGGATCACCAGGTCCCCGCGCGGGGTGAGGGTCCGGCCGCCGTCGAGCGAGGTGGCCGAGGTGACCGGCTGGTGCTGGGGCGAACGGTCCTCGCGGTGCGCGGAGTAGAAGGCGACCAGCCGGTCCCCGTCGGAGACGGCGTTGCCGGAGAAGCAGCCGTCGGCGTCCACGCCGCCCGGGGCCGGGGACAGGGCGATCGGCAGCGGCTCCCAGCTCAGCAGGTCGGGGCTGCGGAAGTGGCCCCAGTGCATGTTCGCGTGGGTCGCGCCGTACGGGTTGTACTGGTAGAAGACGTGGTACTGGCCGTCGTGGAAGACCAGCCCGTTGGGGTCGTTGATCCAGTTCCGGGGCGGGCGCAGATGCGCGACGGGCCGGTACGGATCGCAGGGCGCGGTGGACACACACGTGCCTTTCGGTATGTGCGGGGAGCAGGCGGGGACGGACGTCGTCGGACGGGTCCGAGGACGCCGGGGCACCGGGGGCACCCAAGGACTCCGGGGCACCGGGGACGATCCCCTCGTGGAACGTGACGGAGGTGCCTTCCGCGGGCACCCGTCGCGGGCCACCACGGCTGGGCGGTGTGTGCGGGATGCGCGGAGGCGGAAGGCGTGCGGGAGTGCCGGCGCGGTGCGGCCGGGGGCCGGCGAGGAGCGCGCGGCTCGGTGCCCGCGCGCCCGGCGGCCGGGGCGGGGGAGGAGCGCGGCGAACTCGCGCGGACCGGCCCGGTGATGGCCACGGGCGGACCGGCGGCCGTACCGGATTCAGCCGGCTGCGCCGGTGCTACGGCACGCTGAACGTCTCGGCGGACATATGTGTACCCTCACTTTGTTCGAAGAACCGACAGGGGTGACGACCGGTCGCAACGGTCGCCTGTCATTGGTGTGAACTGCTTCGCCGTCCCGGGGTCAGAGTCGGGGCGGCGGAGCGACCGATGCCCGCGCCACCAGCGGGCAAAGCAGCTTCTCCTGGGTGTCCGGGCCCGGTGGCCGGCCCGGTGTCTTGGTGAGCGCGAGCAACTGGGCCACGGCCCGTGCCCCCATCTCGTAGTGCGGCAGCCGGACCGTGCTCAGCTGCGGGTGGACGGACTCGCAGACCAGTTCCTGGTTGTCGAACCCGATGACGGACAGGTCGCCGGGGACGGAGAGTCCCAGCTCGGCGGCGGCACGGTAGGCACCCGCGGCCATCCGGTCGTTGAAGCAGAACAGCGCCGTCGGGCGGTGCTCCGCGGTCAGCAGCCGGCGGGCGGCCCGGTAGCCGGCATCCACGTCACCGCCGACCGTGTTGAAGGGGACCGCGGTCTCGTCGGCGACCAGTGACGGGTCGTACGCCACCCCGGCCTCGGCGAGCGCCCTGCGGTAGCCCTCCAGGCGGCCCTGGCGGGCGGGGAGGTCGACGGGCTGCACGGTCACGCCGATCCTGCGGTGCCCGTGGTCGAGCAGTTCGCGCACCGCCGCGTACCCGCCCTGGACCTCGTCGGGCACCACGGAGGGGACGGCGGGGTCGGCGGAGCGGGCGTCGAGCAGCACGGTGGGCGTCGAGCGCAGGCTCTCCGGCAGTTCCACGACGCGGTGGTACATCGCCGCGTACAGGACGCCGTCCACCTGCCGCTGGAGCAGCATCTCGATGCTCGTGCGCTCCAGTTCGGCGTCGCCGCTCGTGTTGACCAGCAGCAGCACCAGGCCCTCGGCCGCGGCGGCCTCCTGGGCGCCGAGGATCATCCGGCCGGCGTGCGGGGTGGTGGCGATCTCGTCGCTGATGAGGGCGATGGTCTGGGAGCGCTGGGTGCGCAGTCCCCGCGCGAGTCCGTTCGGCGCGTAGCCGAGCTCCTCGGCGACCTGGAGCACCCGCTGCCGGGTCTCCGCGCTGGCCCGCTTGCCCTCGACGCCGTTCAGGATGTGCGACACGGTCGCGGTCGACACACCTGCCGCCGCGGCCACGTCCTTGATCCCGATCCGGCGCGCCATTGCCCCTGCCCAAAGTAGTAGATACCGGGTTGGTAAATCGTTTAGCCAACCGCGTTCCCATGAGGGTGCCCATGGCCGGGGCTCATGTCAATGGCTCGTTACGAACTCTTGGCCGGCGTGTGTCTTCGACAGGAACGGCGACATCGGTGTCGAGGCGTGCCGGACGTCGGCGCGAACCGGCTCGGCAACCGCCACCGGCTGCGGGACGACCCGGCGGAGCTGTGGCCGCTGCTGCCCGTCACCCTCTTCGGCCCGTTCGGCGTCGCTGTCGCTGTCGCTGTCGCTGTCGCTGGTGTCCGATGTACCGGCGTGCCCCGCCGGGGCTTCCGGTGACGGGCGAGCCGGACCAGAATGGCGTCCCCGCGGACGCTCACGACCGAGGCCGGCTGAGGGTCCGGCCGTCAGGAGGGGCTCCATGCGAACGTTCCGGCCGGGCGAGACCGCCGTCCGGCGTGATGTGTTCCGGCGCAAGGTGTGGAGCGCCCACGCGTTCCGGGTCGTCGAGGACTCCGCCGAGGCGCTCGTCCTCGGCTGCCGGCCCGGCGCCGAGCTCCTGGTGCCGACCTCCTGGATCGAGTGGCTGCTGACCGGCGAGCGGACCGCGCGGGTCCAGGCGCTGCCGAACCTGGCCCAGGGGAGCTGGCGGCTCGGCCGCTGGTCGTGGCGGGACACGGCCCATCTGCAATGGGTGCCGCCGGGCACCTGGTTCAGCGTGAACGCGTTCTACGACGCCTCCGACGGCCACCGGTTGGCCCACTGGTACGTCAACTTCCAACGGCCCATGCGGCGCACGGCCATCGGCTTCGACACCTTCGACCTCCTCCTGGACCTGGTGATCGCCCCCGACCTGTCGCGATGGGACTGGAAGGACGAGGACGAGTACGAGCACGGCCGTCGGCTGGGCGTGGTGGGCGAGGCCGATCACCGGGCGGTGCAGCGGGCCCGCGAGGAAGCGGTGGCGATGATCGCACAAGGGGCGGGACCGTTCGCCGACGATGCCGGCCATCGCGACTGGCGCCCCGAGCCCGGCCGGCCGGCCCCCGCGCTGCCCGCCGACGCCCTGACCGCCGGTCTCCTCTGAAATACCGGACCCGTCCCGCGGGTCGGATCTTGCAGCAGTGAAGTGCCGGACAGCGCGCGGCCGTTGCCCGATCGTCCAAATTTCCGAGACCGGCCGACATCGCGAACACGCCGAAATACGGGGCGACTTACCGGTGAACTACACCTGACCTGCGGAATCCTCATCCGGTCACAGCATCTCCCATCGATGCGCACAGAATTCCCCAACAGCCTTAATGTCCTTACGTCTTGACCTACTCGGTAGTTACCCGTTTGCTTCGTTCACATCATCCGCCGGCGCATGATGCTCGCCCCACCCGGAAGGCGCTGATGTGAGCGCTCCTGCTTTCTGTGGCACCCCCTTGCCTCGTTTCGCGATGGTCCTGGCCGCCTCCGCCTCCGCCCTGTCGCTCACCGCGTGCGGTGTCGTCGACGGCATCGGCGGCAGCAGCGGCTCCGCGTCCCCGGGCAAGGGCGACGACATCACGGTGGGACTGCTCCTGCCCGACAAGGACACGGCCCGGTTCGAGGCCTTCGACTACCCCATCTTCAAGAAGGAGGTCGCCTCCCTCACGCACGGCAAGGCCAAGGTCGACTACGCCAACGCCGAGGCGAGCCAGGACAAGCAGAGTCGGCAGTTCCAGGCGATGGTGTCCAAGAAGGTCGACATCATCGTGGTGGACGCGCTGGACGCCAAGGCCATCGCGCCGGACGTGCAGAAGGCGAAGGACGCCGGTATCCCCGTCATCGCCTACGACCGGCTCGCCCAGGGCCCCATCGACGCCTATGTCTCGCACGACAACGAACTCGTCGGCGAGGTGCAGGCCCGCGCCATCGTCGAGGCGCTCGGCAGCAAGGCCGCCACCAGCAAGATCGTCATGATGAACGGCGATCCGGCGGACCCGAACACGGGGAAGTTCAAGGACGGCGCCCTCGGCGAGCTCAAGGGCAAGGTCCAGATCGCCAAGGAGTACGACACCGACAAGTGGTCGCCCGTGGTCGCCGAGGCCAACATGAAGAAGGCGATCCAGGCCGTCGGCCTCGGCAACATCGCCGCCGTCTACTCCGCCAACGACGGCATGGCCGGCGCCGTCATCGACGCGATGAAGCAGGCGGGGGCCACCACGATCCCCCCGGTCACCGGGCAGGACGCGAACCTGGACGCGGTGCAGCGGGTCGTCGCGGGCGAGCAGTACATGACGGTGTACAAGTCGTTCCTGGAAGAGGCCACCGACGCCGCGGAGATGGCGGTGTACAAGGTGCAGGGCAAGGACATCCAGTACGACGCGCTGACCCAGGACAAGGTCGACAGCCCGACCGAGAAGGACATCCCCGCGACGCTCGTGCCGGTGGTCGCCCTCACCAGGGGCAACATCAAGGACACGGTGATCGCGGACGGCGTCTACACCGTCGGCGACATCTGCACCGCGAAGTACAAGGCGGCCTGCGCGGCCATCGGCCTGAACTGACGTGCTCCCCGGGCTTCAGCCCGAGGATTCCGGCCCGCTCGCCCCCGGCCGGATGCCGAGCGCCCGCCGGAACACGTCCGCGTGTGCCGTGCACCAGTCGGCGAAGGTGCGCGGCTTGCGGGACAGGAGTCGTTCCACGGTGTCCGTGCGCAGGCCGACCGTGTCGGCGCGCATCCGCGTGAACCCCTCGACGAGGGCCTCGGCGAGGGCGGGCGGCGCTCCGCCGGGGAAGCGGAACCGCACCGCCTCCGCGGGGGTGGCCACCGGACGCACCTCGATACCGGCCCCGACCGCCGCTGCGAGGACGCCGACCTGCTCGGCGAGGGTGAACGTCTCCGCGCCGGTCAGGGTGTACTCCGCGCCCCGGTGGCCGTCCTCGGTCAGGGTGAGCGTGGCCACCGCGGCGATGTCCGCGGGGTCGATCGGCGCGTAGCGGCCCGGGCCGGCCGGGTCGAGGACGTAACCCGCCTCGCGGAGGGTGGGCAGCCAGTCGAGGGCGTTGGTCATGAAGCCGCCGGGCCGCAGGAGGGTCGCGGGGATGCCGCAGGCGCGGACGAGGGTCTCGCGTTCGTGGTGCCAGCGGCCCATGGCCGGCATGGGGTCGCCGAGGACGTTGAAGGACGACAGGTGCACGATGTGGCGCACTCCCGCGGCCCGGGCGGCGGCGAGGGCATGCCTGGTGTGGTCGATGCCGATGCCCGAGGGGAGCAGGAACAGCCGGTCGGCCCCGTCGAAGGCGGGCGGGAGGGTCGCCGGTTCGCCCAGGTCGCCGACGATGCGTTCGGCCCGGCCCGGCAGGCCGGCGGCGCGGTCGGGATCACGCACGAGGATGCGGAACTCGGCGCCCTGCGCGTCTAGTTGGCGTACGAGTTCGCGGCCGATGTTCCCGGTGGCTCCGGTGAGCAGTAACATGACACCCCTGTCATTTGCCGGTTAACGACTTTGCGGGACGGGACGTTAGCCGGGAAATGATTAGCCGTCAATCGATCGGTGGACGGCGCCGGTTGCGCGGCGTACGACGACCGTGCCCGGCCGCCGCGCGCCGTCTTTCCGAAAGGCCGCGATGTCCGAGTTCCTGGACCTGCACAGCAAGACGTCCAAGGCCCTGCGGGCCCTGGCCGACCGCGGCATGCGGGAGCACGGCCTCCACCTCGGCCAGAACCACCTGCTCGCGACGCTCTGGGAGAAGGACGGCCGTACCCCCGGCGAGATCGCGGCGGCGGTCCACGTCACCACGCCCACGGTGACCAAGATGGCCACCCGCATGGCGGCCGCCGGACTGCTCACCCGGCGCCCCGACGACCGTGACAGCCGTCTCGTCAGGCTGTGGCTCACCGACGCCGGACGGGCGCTGCAGGGACCGGTCGAGGAGGAGCGCCGGCGGATGGAGGAGGCGGTGACCGCGGACCTCACCGACACCGAACGGCGGCACCTCCTCGGCGCGCTGGCGAAGATCCACCGCACCGCGAGCGGCCTCCTGGACGACCCCGCGGGGTCATGACCCTCCGGTGAGCCGGATCGCGCCGGCCGGACAGACACTCGCCGCCTCGCGCACGGCCGGGTGCCACTGCTCGGCGGGTTCGGCGGCCAGCAGGACGACGATGCCGTCCTCGTCCCGCTGGTCGAACACCTCCGGCGCGATCAGTACGCACTGTCCCGCGCCGCAGCACTTCGCCTCGTCGACGGTCACCTCCACGGCGCTCACCACCGCACCGGCAGCTCGACCAGCGGCGTGGTGAGCTGCCCTTCGAGGCGGCGCAGGCCGGCGGGGTCCACGGCGAGTTCGAGGGTGGGCAGGCGGCGCAGCAGCACACCGAGCACCGTCTGCATCTCGGTGCGGGCGAGCGGTTGGCCCAGGCAGGAGTGCGGTCCGACGCCGAAGGTCAGGTGCGCGTTGGGGGAGCGGCCCAGGTCCAGGTCCTCGGCGTGCTCGAAGGCGTCGGCGTCCCGGTTGGCCGCGGCCATGCTGCACACCACCGTGGTGCCCCCGGGCAGCACGGCACCGCTCGGCACCTCGGTGTCCTCGTGGACGTAACGGAGCATCCCGAAGCCGCCGTGCGGCTCATGGCGGAGCACCTCCTCCACCGCGGAGCGGATCAGCGAGGGGTCGTTCAGCAGCCGTTCCCACTGCGTCCGGTCGGCCAGCAGGGTGGCGGTCAACGAGCTGATGAAGCCGGCCGTGGTCTCGTGCCCCGCGAGCAGCAGCGCCTGGCCGGTGGCGGCCAGGGCGAGGTCGGACATCGGCCGGCCCTCGGCGTCGGTGGCCGCGAGCAGCTCGCTGATCAGGTCGTCCCGCGGATCCCGCCGCTTCTCCTCGATCAGGCCGGACATGTACTCGGCGAACCGGGTCTGCGCCGACCTCACCTCGTCCGCCGGGTACGTGGAGATGCTCAGGAACGCGTCCGACCACCGCTTGAAGTCGTCCCGGTCGCGCTCGGGGACGCCGAGCATGTCGCAGATGACGAACACGGGCAGCGGGAAGGCCAGCCACGGCACCAGGTCGGCGGGCTGTCCGTGCGCCACCATGTCGTCGACGAGCCGGTCGGCCGTCGCCTCGATCTTCGGGATCAGCGCCCGCATGCGCTTGGCGGTGAACCACCGGCCGACCATCCGCCGCCAGCGCTCGTGCCCCTCGGCGTTGAGCGCGCGGGCCATCGGGCTGTCGAAGACGCTGCCCGACTCGCTCGCGGTGATCCGGGCCGCGTCGGGCCGGGCCAGGCCCTCCCGGCTCAGCCGGGGGTCGGACAGGGCGAGCCTGACGTCCGCGTAGCGGGTGAGCAGGGTCGCCCGGTCGCCGCTGGGGAGCGTCACCGGGGCGACAGGGCACTTCTGCCGTAACTCCGGCCACTCGGCGGGCGGTGTGAGTGGGCCGGAAGAGGGGAGGGGGTAGTGCAGGGGTTCGTCCTGCCGGTTCGCGGTCATGGGGGGCTCCTCGAGGACCGTTGCCGTGCATTGCTTTAGTCAAGCAAGCCCCTATCCCCGTGAGCACCCGGAGAAACCGGAACGCCCCCGACCCGCAGTGGGTCGGGGGCGTTCCGTGCGTACGGACGGGTTACTTCACCGGCTCGGGCTCCGGTGCGCTCTCCTGCTCCGCCGCGCCCGCCGGGTCGACCGGGGTCCTGACGGAGTCGAGGAGCAGCTGGGCCACGTCGACCACCGTGATGGACTCCTTGGCCTTGCCGTCGTTCTTCTTGCCGTTGACCGAGTCCGTCAGCATGACCAGGCAGAACGGGCAGGCGGTGGAGACGATGTCGGGGTTGACCGACAGGGCCTCGTCGACGCGCTCGTTGTTGATGCGCTTGCCGATCCGCTCTTCCATCCACATCCGCGCACCACCGGCGCCACAGCAGAAGCCGCGCTCCTTGTGGCGGTGCATCTCCTCGTTCCTGAGGCCCGGGACGCTGGCGATGATCTCGCGCGGAGGCGTGTAGATCTTGTTGTGGCGGCCCAGGTAGCAGGGGTCGTGGTAGGTGATGATGCCCTCGACCGGGGTGACCGGGACCAGCTTGCCCTCGTCCACCAGGTGCTGCAGCAGCTGGGTGTGGTGGATGACCTCGTAGTCGCCGCCGAGCTGCGGGTACTCGTTGCCGATGGTGTTGAGGCAGTGCGGGCAGGTGGCGACGATCTTCTTCGCCGACTTGGGCTTCTTCGACTCCGCCGTGACCTTGCCGTCGTCGTCCAGCTCCTCGCCGAACGCCGTGTTCAGGGCCATGACGTTCTCCATGCCGAGCTCCTGGAACAGGGGCTCGTTGCCGAGGCGGCGGGCGGAGTCGCCGGTGCACTTCTCGTCGCCGCCCATGATCGCGAACTTGACGCCCGCGATGTGCAGCAGCTCGGCGAAGGCCTTGGTGGTCTTCTTGGCGCGGTCCTCCAGGGAGCCCGCGCAGCCGACCCAGTACAGGTACTCGACCTCGGTGAGGTCCTCGATGTCCTTGCCGACGACCGGGACCTCGAAGTCGACCTCCTTGAGCCACTCCAGGCGCTGCTTCTTCGCCAGGCCCCAGGGGTTGCCCTTCTTCTCCAGGTTCTTGAGCATCGTGCCCGCCTCGGACGGGAACGCGGACTCGATCATCACCTGGTAGCGGCGCATGTCGACGATGTGGTCGACGTGCTCGATGTCCACCGGGCACTGCTCGACACAGGCGCCGCAGGTGGTGCAGGACCACAGCACGTCCGGGTCGATGACGCCGTTCTCCTCGGCGGTGCCGATCAGCGGGCGCTCGGCCTCCGCGAGGGCGGCGGCGGGCACCGAGGCGAGCTGCTCCTCGGAGCCCTTCTCCTCGCCCTCCGCGGTCTTGCCGCCGCCGGCCAGCAGGTACGGCGCCTTGGCGTGCGCGTTGTCCCGCAGCGACATGATCAGCAGCTTGGGGGAGAGCGGCTTGCCGGTGTTCCAGGCCGGGCACTGCGACTGGCAGCGGCCGCACTCGGTGCAGGTGGAGAAGTCCAGCAGGCCCTTCCAGGAGAACTGCTCGACCTGGGAGACGCCGAAGACGTCGTCCTCGCCCGGGTCCTCGAAGTTGATCGGCTTGCCGCCGGAGGTCATCGGGAGCAGCGCGCCCAGCGAGGTCTCACCCGTCGCGTTCCGCTTGAACCAGATGTTCGGGAAGGCCAGGAAGCGGTGCCAGGCGACACCCATGTCGGTCTTCAGGGCGACCACGATCATCCAGATGAAGGAGGTCGCGATCTTCAGGGCGGCGAAGAAGTAGGTGAGGTTCTGGAGCGTGGAGACGTCCATGCCCCGGAACCAGGAGACCACCGGGTACGAGATGAAGAACGACGCCTCGTAGGAGTCCACGTGGTGCTGGGCGCCCTCCAGGGCGTGCAGCGTGAAGATGCAGACGCCGACGATCAGGATGACCGTCTCGACGAAGTACGCCTGGCCGAAGTTGGAGCCGGCGAAGCGGGACTTGCGGCCCGGCCGGTTCGGCTTGCTCAGCTGGCGGATGACGATCAGCGTGAGGATGCCGAGGACCGTCATCGTGCCGATGAACTCGACGAAGACGTTGTACGGCGCCCAGTCGCCGATGACCGGCAGGATCCAGTCGGCCTGGAACAGCTGGCCGATGGCGTTGACGATCGTCAGCAGGAGGGAGAAGAACCCGACCGCGACGAACCAGTGCGCCACGCCGACGATGCCCCAGCGGTTCATCCGGGTGTGGCCGAGGAACTCCCTGGCCACGGTGACGGTCCGCTGGACGGGTTCGTCGGTACGGGTGCCGGCGGGTACGTTCTGACCGAGCCGCATGAAGTTGTAGATCTGCAGCAGGGCGCGGGCGAACAACGCCACGCCGACCACGATCAGAACCAGCGACACGATGATCGCGGCGAGTTGCATGGGGGCTCCTCGGGCCTGCGAGGGGTCTCTTCGGGTCTCTTCGCGAGGGTTCCCGAAATTACTAAGCGGTAACTTATGCAGTCCTCTGAGACTACCCGCATCTTTACTCGCACTGTAGTCAGGGGCGAGGTGATCTGGATCGCTGAGGTCCGCCTGCGCTTCCTCCCAACCCAATCGTGTTATTCATAAAGAATTGTTACATTCAGGTCTAATTTGGACCTGTGCTCTACGGGATCGCCGCCGCCACCACCGCCCTGCTGCTAGCCGCCGTCCTCTCCGCGCTGATCCGGCCGGCGGCCCTGCGGCTGGGGCTGGTCGACCGCAGGCGGGTGCGGCCGGTGCCGGCGCTGGGCGGGCTCGCCGTCGTCGGCGCCACCTGCCTGGTCGCGGGCGTCGGCGACTGGAGCGGGGTCGCCCCGCTCGGCACCGGGGTCGGTGAGCTGTTGGTCGCCGGGGGAGTCGTGGCGCTGCTCGGGGTGGTCGCCGACGTGTGGCGGCTCAAGACGCGGTTCCTGCTGTTCGGTACGGCCGTGGCGGCCGCGTGCGTGGTGCCGTACGAGGAGTTCGGCGTCGGGGGCGGGGTGCTCGCCGTCGGGTGGATCGCCTTCGTCGCCGTCGCCTTCAAGGGGCTCGACCATGCGGACGGCCTCGCCGGGACCGTCGGCGTGGTCACCGCCTTCGGGGTCGGTGCCTGTGCCACCGTCGAGGTCATGGACGGGCTCGCCGTACTGCTGAGCGTGCTGGCGGCCGCGCTCACCGGGTTCCTGATGCACAACTGGCATCCCGCGCGGATCGCCCTCGGCGCCACCGGCTCGCTGTTCGCCGGGTTCGTGCTGGCCGCGGCCGCGCTGTTCACCCGGACCGGGCACGACCCCGTCGCCGGCGCGGGCGTGCTGTTCGCGCTCACCGCCGTCGCGAGCGCCGATGTGGTGGTCGTACTCCTGTCGCGGCTGCTCGCCGGGCGGCCGGTGCTGCGGCGCGGGCCCGACCACCTCGCGCACCGGCTGCGGCGGCTCGGGCTCAGCTCGCCGGGGGCGACGATCGTCCTGGGTGCCGGATCCTTCGCCGGGGTACTCGTCGCGGTGCTCGCGCAGGGCGGCTGGATCGCCTCCGCAACCGTCGCCTGGGTCGTCGGCGTCACCCTGATCGCCGTACTCGTACTCCTTCGGATCCCTGTCTACGGCTCCCGGCCTCCGGAGACTGCGCAGGTCAGCGGCCACTTGCGTGTAAGGAACGGATAAGACTTGAGTCTGCTCCACTCAGGTCTGTTGACCCAGGGGCAGGCTTGATGCACACTTGAGTCCGTTCCACTCAAGTCAGCTGGAGGAAATCACCATGGCACGTGCGGTCGGCATCGACCTGGGCACGACTAACTCCGTCGTAAGCGTTCTTGAAGGCGGCGAGCCCACCGTCATCACCAACGCCGAGGGTGCCCGGACCACGCCGTCCGTCGTCGCCTTCGCGAAGAACGGCGAAGTCCTCGTCGGCGAGGTCGCCAAGCGTCAGGCGGTCACCAACGTCGACCGGACCATCCGGTCCGTGAAGCGTCACATGGGCACCGACTGGAAGATCCAGCTGGACGGGAAGGACTTCAACCCCCAGCAGATCTCCGCGTTCATCCTGCAGAAGCTCAAGCGCGACGCCGAGGCCTACCTGGGCGAGAAGGTGACCGACGCGGTCATCACCGTCCCGGCCTACTTCAACGACTCCGAGCGCCAGGCGACGAAGGAGGCCGGCGAGATCGCGGGCCTGAACGTCCTGCGCATCGTCAACGAGCCGACCGCCGCCGCGCTGGCGTACGGCCTCGACAAGGACGACCAGACGATCCTCGTCTTCGACCTCGGTGGCGGCACCTTCGACGTGTCCCTCCTGGAGATCGGTGACGGCGTCGTCGAGGTGAAGGCCACCAACGGCGACAACCACCTCGGTGGTGACGACTGGGACCAGCGCGTCGTCGACTACCTGGTCAAGCAGTTCGCGGCCGGCCACGGCGTGGACCTCGGCAAGGACAAGATGGCCCTCCAGCGCCTCCGCGAGGCCGCCGAGAAGGCCAAGATCGAGCTGTCCTCCTCCACGGAGACCTCGATCAACCTGCCCTACATCACCGCCTCCGCCGAGGGCCCCCTGCACCTCGACGAGAAGCTCACCCGCGCCCAGTTCCAGCAGCTGACCGCGGACTTGCTGGAGCGCTGCAAGACCCCGTTCCACAACGTCATCAAGGACGCCGGCATCCAGCTCGGCGAGATCGACCACGTCGTTCTCGTCGGTGGCTCCACCCGTATGCCCGCCGTCGCCGAGCTCGTCAAGGAGCTGACCGGCGGCAAGGACGCCAACAAGGGCGTCAACCCGGACGAGGTCGTCGCCATCGGCGCCGCGCTCCAGGCCGGTGTCCTCAAGGGCGAGGTCAAGGACGTCCTGCTCCTCGACGTCACCCCGCTGTCCCTCGGTATCGAGACCAAGGGCGGCATCATGACCAAGCTCATCGAGCGGAACACGACGATCCCGACCAAGCGGTCCGAGATCTTCACCACCGCCGAGGACAACCAGCCCTCCGTCCAGATCCAGGTCTACCAGGGCGAGCGCGAGATCGCGGCGTACAACAAGAAGCTCGGCATGTTCGAGCTGACCGGTCTGCCGCCGGCCCCGCGCGGTGTCCCGCAGATCGAGGTCGCCTTCGACATCGACGCCAACGGCATCATGCACGTGACCGCGAAGGACCTGGGCACGGGCAAGGAGCAGAAGATGACCGTCACCGGCGGCTCCTCGCTGCCGAAGGACGAGGTCGACCGGATGCGCCAGGAGGCCGAGCAGTACGCGGAGGAGGACCACCGCCGTCGCGAGGCCGCCGAGACCCGCAACCAGGGCGAGCAGCTCGTCTACCAGACCGAGAAGTTCCTCAAGGACAACGAGGACAAGGTCCCCGGCGAGATCAAGACCGAGGTCGAGGCCTCCCTGGAGGAGCTCAAGGAGACCCTCAAGGGCGAGGACACCGCCGAGATCCGCACCGCCACCGAGAAGGTCGCGGCCGTCTCCCAGAAGCTGGGCCAGGCCATGTACGCCGACGCCCAGGCCTCCGGTGCCGCCGCCGGCGGTGCCCCCGCCGGTGACGCCGCCGACGACGTGGTGGACGCCGAGATCGTCGACGACGAGCGCAAGGACGGTGCCGCGTGACGGAGGAGACCCCGGGCTTCGAGGAGAAGCCCGACGTCCCCTCCGGCGCCACCCCCGACGACGCCGCGCCGAAGGCCGCTCCCTCTCAGGGGGCGGCCCCGGCCGGGGACTCAAGCGCACAGGTCGCCGGTCTGACGGCCCAGCTGGACCAGGTACGCACCGCGCTCGGCGAGCGCACCACGGACCTCCAGCGCCTTCAGGCCGAGTACCAGAACTACCGCCGACGGGTGGAGCGCGACCGGATCACGGTCCGGGAGATCGCCATCGCGAACCTCCTGACCGAACTCCTGCCCGTGCTCGACGACATCGGCCGCGCCCGGGAACACGGCGAACTGGTCGGCGGTTTCAAGTCGGTGGCCGAGTCGCTGGAGACGGTCGCGGCGAAGATGGGCCTGCAGCAGTTCGGCAAGGAGGGCGAGCCCTTCGACCCGACGATCCACGAGGCGCTGATGCACAGCTACGCGCCGGACGTCACCGAGACGACGTGCGTGGCGATTCTGCAGCCCGGGTATCGCATCGGTGAGCGCACCATCCGCCCCGCGCGGGTGGCGGTCGCCGAACCGCAGCCGGGGGCGACCCCGGTGAAGGCCGAGGGCGCCGAAGAGGCCCCCGCGGCCGGGGACGACAAGGACAACGGCCCTGAGGAGGGCTGAAGTCGTAGATAACACGCGGAACACCGGGAAGGGGGCGCGTCGGGGATGAGCACCAAGGACTTCATCGAGAAGGACTACTACAAGGTCCTCGGCGTCCCCAAGGACGCCACCGAGGCCGAGATCAAGAAGGCGTACCGGAAGCTCGCCCGCGAGTTCCACCCGGACGCCAACAAGGGCAACGCCAAGGCCGAGGAGCGCTTCAAGGAGATCTCCGAGGCGAACGACATACTCGGCGACCCCAAGAAGCGCAAGGAGTACGACGAGGCCCGCGCCCTCTTCGGCAACGGGGGCTTCCGCCCCGGGCCGGGCGCGGGCGGCGGCAACTTCAACTTCGACCTGGGCGACCTCTTCGGGGGCACCGCCCAGGGCGGGGGCGGCTTCGGCGGGGGCGGCGGCGGCTTCAGTGACGTCCTGGGGGGCCTGTTCAACCGGGGCGGCGGCGCGGGTGCGCGCACCCAGCCCCGGCGCGGCCAGGACATCGAGTCCGAGGTCACGCTCAGCTTCACGGAGGCCATCGAGGGCGCCACGGTCCCGCTGCGGATGTCCTCGCAGGCCCCCTGCAAGGCCTGTTCGGGCACCGGCGACGCCAACGGCACACCCCGGGTGTGCCCGACCTGCGTCGGCACCGGCCAGGTGGCACGGGGATCCGGCGGCGGCTTCTCGCTCACCGACCCCTGCCCCGACTGCAAGGGCCGCGGCCTGATCGCGGAGAACCCCTGCCCGGACTGCAAGGGCAGCGGCCGCGCCAAGTCGTCCCGGACCATGCAGGTCCGCATCCCCGCCGGGGTGACGGACGGCCAGCGCATCCGGCTGCGCGGCAAGGGCGCGCCGGGCGAGCGCGGCGGCCCGGCCGGCGACCTCTATGTGATGGTCCACGTGGACACCCACCCGGTCTTCGGCCGCAAGGACGACAACCTCACGGTGACCGTCCCGGTGACCTTCACCGAGGCCACCCTCGGCGGCGAGGTCAGGGTCCCCACCCTGGGCGGACCGCCGGTCACCCTGAAGCTGCCCCCGGGCACGCCCAACGGCCGCACCATGCGCGCCCGTGGCAAGGGCGCGGTCCGCAAGGACGGCACCCGCGGCGACCTCCTGGTCACCGTCGAGGTGAGTGTCCCCAAGGACCTGTCGGGGAAGGCTCGTGACGCACTTGAGGCGTATCGCGAGGCGACCGCGGGTGAGGACCCGCGGGCCGAGCTGTTCGAGGCCGCGAAGGGAGCATGACAGAGATGGACGGCCGTCGACGTAACCCGTATGAACTGACCGAGGAGACCCCGGTCTACGTCATCTCGGTGGCGGCCCAGCTCTCCGGACTGCACCCGCAGACACTGCGCCAGTACGACCGCCTCGGCCTGGTCTCCCCGGACCGCACGGCCGGGCGGGGCCGGCGCTACTCGGCCCGCGACATCGAACTGCTCCGCCAGGTGCAGGCGTTGTCGCAGGACGAGGGCATCAACCTGGCCGGCATCAAGCGCATCATCGAACTGGAGAACCAGGTCATCGCGCTCCAGCAGCGCGTCGCCGAACTCCAGGCGGCGGTCGACGGCGCGGCGGCCGCGATGCAGCAGCGCGAGGCGGCGGTGCACGCCTCCTACCGCCGCGACCTGGTGCCGTACCAGGAGGTGCAGCAGACCAGCGCGCTGGTGGTGTGGCGGCCGAAGAAGGCCAAGGACTAAGACTTGTCCCGCAGTTCACCAGAGGGTGAGCTTCGGGTCGCAGCCGGGGCGGCGTCCGGGCTTTCCGGTGTGGTCACGCACAAGGCGTGTCTCATCCGGGGTCGCTCGGGGCCGCCTTGCGGCGGTTCGGTGAGCAGAGGTCTCCTGCTGGCGGGGGACTGCCACACGTCCCGACCGGCGAACCGGTTTCGGGCTTGGAGTGGTTGACTCACACAGGGCTTCTTCCAGCCCTTCTCCGTACATGATCTGTGCGCGCCGGGACAGCGCGGTGTCCAGATACGCGGTCTTCGGGTCGTCCATGTCGGTGAGACGGACGAACGCTGCCAAGGCGGCGGAGACGAGATCGCGCTTGCCGATCAGCCCGCAGGCGATGCACTTGTGTTGGCGATCGCGCAGCGTCTTGTTGACGCGCTCGCCGCAGAGACAGTGCTGGGACAGGGCAGTCGACCAGGTGCTAACCCGTACAAGCCTACCGGCCGCCGCCTGGCACTCGACCTCCAGGGCCTTGATGAGCATGCCCGGCGTGGTCTGCGAGAGCCGTTTACCCCACAGCCGGTACCAGGTGCGGATGTCGCAGTCCTCGACCGTGAGGTTCGGCCCGTGGGCGGCGATGATCTCACGGGCCACTAGACCGGCGCGGTGGCGGCGGCGCTCGGCGGCGGATGCGGCGGCTTCGGCCTGACGGGCGCGCACCTTGCGGTAGCTGTTCGACAGTCGGTCGCGGCGGAACGCCTGCTCGGGTACTCCATCGGAGCGTGCGGTGCGGGCACCGCCGGGCACGGTGACGGCCTTGGCCGGGAGGCCCTTGGAAGCCCGCCGGTCGGCGCGGCGCTGCTGCTTCTTCGACAGACCGTACTGTGCCGTGTTCGTGGCGCGGCGGGAGCGTTCCAGTGCCCGCGCACGGCCCCGCCGCTTCTTGGCTTCCTTCTCCAGCTGTGCGTGTTCGGCGCCGGTGAGCGTGATCTCCGAGGACGCCGGGGCGCTGTCGACGGGGTCCACGGAGGTGGGGAAGGAGACGACGGAGAGGTTGGAGACGTTGCCGTCCACGCCGCCGACCCGGTCCAGCGCGGCGGCCTGGAGCCGCATCTCCCGCACGTTGGGGGAGGTGTAGCCCGGACCGAGGATCATCAGGTGCGCCTCGTACGCCCTTCTTGCCCCGGAACTTCCGCGTCTGGCCAGCCCGCATCGCTGTCATCTCCTCCCACAAATCAGCTGCCATGCGACAGCGTGCGGCCAGCAGCTCGGCTGCCATACCGCAGACCAGACCAGACCAGACCAGACCAGACCAGACCAGACCAGAGGCTCAGCCATCCGCCGAGCTGGCACCGCCGCGGTGGGGATGTTCCCGGTCTTCTCCTCCACCTCGATACGCAGCAGGCCAGGGGCACAGGCGATGCGTGGCGCCTCGCCCAGTGGCGGCTGCCGACTCACCGTCCCCCCTTGCTTCCGCTCGTGATGCCGTCATCCCGTCGGATCAACGACACCCGCACGAAAAGGTCACACCTTCGATGTACGCACTCACATACGACGCCAGGCAACCGGGACGAGGCGGAGGGCAGGGCATCACTACGGATCCATAAGGAATCAGGTGGGACTGGCCATGCCTCTGGCCGAGTTGTAGTGAGACGAAAGCCCCGGTCGGGGTGGGCGGCTTGACTGTCGATGCTCGCCGAAGTGCGGGGCGCACAGGTGAACTTGACCTTGGTGTTGCCAGGCCGGTTGACGTAGTCGATACGGAGGGTGTGCCCCCTTGGGGATTGTCACGTTCACGGTCTTCGGACGGGAACCGGTCGTGTCGGACCAGAGGCTGATCTTGCGGCCGCGAGGGCGAACCGGCCGCCGGGGAGTTGGTTGTACTGATCTTTGCCTCCCCATGAACTCCCTTTGCATGGAGGGTCCGTAAAGGGCGTTTGGAGGCGGTTCCGCTGGTCGTTCACAGGATCGGCGGAGCGTGGTGTTGCGCACTCGTTAAGTGATTCCGCTTGACGCCGGGTACGGCCTCCGCGTTGGCTTTTCAGACATCTGGGCCGCAAAACAGCCCCACGTCCGGAACGCACCTGAAGTGAGCCCCCGTATGCGTCGTATAGCCATGTTCGTGGCCGCGTCCACGATGACCCTCTCGCTCGCCGGTTGCGGCATGCTCGACGCGACGGGTTCATCGACCTCCGCGACACCGACCAAGGGCAACGACATCACCGTGGGTGTGCTGATGCCGGACCTCATCAACACCCGGTACACGAACTTCGACTACCCGATCATGAAGTCCAAGATCGCGGAGCTCACGAACAAGCAGGGCAAGGTCGACTACCAGAACGCCGGGTCGTCCGCCCCCAAGCAGGCGACGCAGATGCAGAAGATGATCGACGAGAAGGTCGACGTGATCATCCTGGACTCCGTCGACGCGCACGCCATCGCGAGCTCGGTGAAGAAGGCCAAGGAGGCGGGCATCCCGGTCATCGCCTACGACCGTCTCGCCGAGGGCCCGATCGACTCCTACGTCTCCTTCGACAACGAGCTGGTGGGCGAGGTGCAGGCCCGTACCCTCCTCGAAGGCCTCGGGTCGAACGTCGACACCTCCGACAAGGTCATCATGGTCAACGGCTCGCCGACCGACCCGAACGCCAAGCAGTTCAAGACGGGCGCCATGTCCGAGCTGGCCGGCAAGGTGACGATCGCCCGCTCGTA
This sequence comes from Streptomyces sp. NPDC101234, assembly GCF_044767525.1. Lineage (NCBI taxonomy): Bacteria > Bacillati > Actinomycetota > Actinomycetes > Kitasatosporales > Streptomycetaceae > Streptomyces > Streptomyces sp. NPDC101234. Next base: position 471,943 of record NZ_JBIWOA010000002.1, read on the forward strand.
CGACACCAAGGACTGGGACCCGAAGATCGCCGAGCAGGAGGTGGCCAAGGCGGTCGCCGCGATCGGCAAGGACAACGTCGCCGCGGTCTACTCCGCGAACGACGCCATGGCGGGCGGCATCGTCCAGGCCCTCAAGGCGGCCGGCGTCACCAGCATGCCGCCGATCACCGGCCAGGACGCGGACCTCAACGCGATCCAGCGGATCCTCGCGGGCGAGCAGTACATGACCGTCTACAAGCCCTACCCGGACGAGGCCGAGGCCGCCGCCGAGATGGCCGTCTACAAGGTGCAGGGCAAGGACATCCAGTTCGACGCGCTCACCCAGGACCAGGTCGACAGCCCCACCACCAAGAACATCCCGTCCCAGCTGGTGCAGGTCAACGCCGTGACCAAGAGCAAGATCAAGGACACCGTCGTCGCCGACGGCATCTACAAGGTCTCGCAGATCTGCACGGCCCAGTACAAGTCTGCGTGCGCGGCGGTGGGCCTCAAGTAAGCGCGGTGGGGCGGGCGGGGGTGGGACGCCTACCGGCGCTGGCAGGGTGCCTCCCCCAGCCTTCGGCAGGGGCCCCCTTCGGCAGGGGGGACCCCCAGCGCCCCACCCGAGCCGCCTGAGGGTCCCCCTCTGGGGAGAGGCGCCGGCTGGAGCGCCTCTTCAGGGGCGCGGGCCGTATCGATGTGCGGCTGTCGCCGCGTGGGCGCGACCAGCCGCCCCCCCCACCGGTCCGCGGACGACCGGCTACGCGACCCTCGTGAACTCCACCGTCACCTCCGGGGCCCCTCCGGGAACCCCCCGGTAGACCCCCTTGTGCGGAGTCACGTCGTCGTAGTCCCGGCCCCGGGCCACCACCACGTGCGACTCGTCCGCCCGCACCCGGTTCGTGGGGTCGTACCCGCACCACTCGCCCGCCCAGTACTCGATCCACGCGTGGCTCTGCCCGGCGACGGGCCGGTGCAGCTCCGCCTCCCGCTCCGGGTGCAGATAGCCCGAGACGTACCGGGTCGGCAGCCCCACCCCGCGCAGCAGCGCGATCGTCAGATGCGTGATGTCCTGGCACACCCCCGCCCGCTGGGCCCACGCCTGAGCGGGGGACGTGTTCACCCCGGTCGCCCCCGGAAGGTACGCCACCCGGTCGGCGACCAGCTCGGAGACGGCCGCCGCGGCCTCGTGCGGCGCCAGCCCGGCGGCGGCGCCCTGCGCCTTCCTCACCAGCTTCTTCGGTACCGTCGTACGCTCCGTGGGGCCGATGAACTCCAGGAGCCGTGAGCCGGCCGCGCGTTCGGACAGCTCGACCCAGGTGGGCGCGGTGGGCAACGGCCCCGGTGCCGAGGTCTCCACCAGGCTCGACGCCGTGATCGTCAGATCCTCGTGCGGATCCATCAGGTCGAAGCCGGTGACCTGGGTGCCCCAGTAGTCCCAGTACGACCACACCGAGGTCGCGGGAGTGACCGTGACCCGTGCGTCCAGGGTCGTCTGGCCCGGCAGGGTGAGCGGGGTCATCCGGACCTCGTTGTGCGAGGAGGAGGCGGGCTGGGCGTAGGAGACCCGGGTGGTGTGCCGGATACGCAGGCGACGAGCCATGTCAGGCTCCTTCCTGGGCCCACTCCACGGGCCCCTGGTACGGGAAGAACCGCTCCGCGACCGCGTCGGCGGAGGCCATGCAGGCCTGCTGCAGATCCCGGAGCAGGACCGGCAGCTGTTCCTCCAGGGAGGCGGTGTCCAGGTATTCGAGGCGGGTGCGGGCCCGGCCGATGGGGGAGCGCGCCGGATCCTGGCGGGGCCGGCCGAGCGCGGCCAGGCACTCCTCCGCCGTGCTCAGCGCGTGCAGGGCCGAGCGCGGGAAGTCCCGGTCCAGGAGCAGGTACTCGGCCACCCGCGGGGTGTCCCCGAACCCGCTGTGCACCCGCGCGTAGGCCTCGTCGGCCCCGCTGGCGCTGAGCAGCGTCGTCCAGTCCGGTGCGTGCGCCGCGTCCAGTACGCGCACCGACAGCAGCCGTACGGTCATGTCGACCCGTTCCAGGCTGCGTCCGAGGACGACGAACCGCCAGCTGTCGTCCCGGCTCATGGTGGAGTCGGCGAGCCCGAAGAACAGGGCGGCCCGGCTGCGGACCAGCTCCAGATAGGCGTAGGGGCCGGTACGGCGGGCCGCGCGGCGCTGGTCGCCGAGCGCGTGCCAGGTGGAGTTGAGGCACTCCCACATCTCCGAGGAGACCGCCTCACGGGCGCTGCGCGCGTTCAGCCGGGCCGCGCCCAGGGCGCCCTCGATGGAGCCCGTCGAGCGGGCGTCGAAGGCGAGCTGGTCCAGCACCTGCTGCATGTCCACCCGCTCCCCGCCGGCGTCCACGCCGAGGATCGCGTACAGCGAGCGGCAGGCGGCGTCCTCGTCGCGCCAGGGGTCCTCCAGCATCCGGTGCAGATAGGCGTCGAGGATGCGGCCGGTGGCGTCGGCCCGCTCGACATACCGTCCGGTCCAGGTCAGCGACTCGGCGATACGGGAGAGGATCACGTCGTTCACTGCTGCTGTCCTCCTTCCGGTACGACGGCACGGGTGCCGTCGGGGCCCAGGCGGCGCGGGGCGATCGCGGGGATCGGGCCCGCGCCGGCCGGCGCCGGGCGCTCGGCGGGGCCCTCGGCGAGCACCCAGGTGTCCTTGGAGCCGCCGCCCTGACTGGAGTTGACGATCAGGTTGCCCTCCTGGAGGGCGACCCGGGTGAGGCCGCCGGGCAGCACCCAGATGTCGTCGCCGTCGTTCACGGCGAACGGGCGCAGGTCGATGTGGCGCGGTGCCATGCGGTCACCCGCGAGGGTGGGAGAGGTGGAGAGGGCGACCGGACGCTGCGCGATGAAGCCGCGCGGGTCGGCGGCGACTGCTTTGCGAGTGCGTTCCAGGGTGTCCCGGTCGGCCTTCGGGCCGATGACGATCCCCTGCCCGCCGGCCCCGTCCACGGGCTTCACCACGAGCTGGTCGAGCTGGTCGAGGACCGCCTCCAACTGGCCCGGTTCATCGGGTCGATAGGACTCCACGTTGGGCAGAATCGGTTCCTCGCCGAGGTAGTAGCGGATGAGGTCCGGGACGTAGGTGTAGAGGAGCTTGTCGTCGGCGATACCGTTGCCGACGGCGTTCGCGAGTGTGACGTTCCCGGCGACGGCGGCGCTCAGGATGCCGGGGCAGCCGATCACCGAGTCGGGGCGGAAGTGCAGCGGGTCGAGGAAGTCGTCGTCGAGCCGCCGGTACACGACGTGCACGGGCACCTCGCCCCGGGTCGTCCGCATCCACACCCGGTTGCTGCGGCACACCAGGTCGTGCCCCTCCACCAGCTGCACGCCCATCAGCCGGGCGAGCAGGGCGTGTTCGAAGTAGGCCGCGTTGCTGGGGCCGGGGGTGAGGACGACGACCCGGGGGTCGTTCGCCGCCCCGCCGGGCGCCGCGGCCCGCAGCGCGGCCAGCAGCCGCTGGGCGTACCCGTCGACCGGCAGCACGTGCTGCTCGGCGAAGAGGGAGGGGAAGATCCGGGTCATGGCCCTGCGGTTCTCGATGACGTACGACACCCCGCTCGGCACCCGCACGTTGTCCTCAAGGACCCGGAAGGCGCCGGCCTCGTCCCGGACCAGGTCGATCCCGGCCACATGGATGCGCACCCCGCCGGGCGGCTCCACCGCGTGCGCCGCCCGGTGGAAGTGCGGTGAGCCCAGCAGCAGCCGCCAGGGGACCACACCGTCCTCGAAGGCGCAGGCGTGTCCGTAGGCGTCGGCGAGATAGGCCTCCAGGGCCCGCACCCGCTGGGCGACGCCTCTTCGTACGAGATCCCATTCCAGGGCGTCGAGGATCCTGGGCACCAGGTCCAGCGGCCAGGGCCGCTCCTCGCCCGCGAAGGCGTAGGTCACGCCCCGGTCGGTGAAGGCACGGGCCATCTGGTCGGCCCGGAAGCGCAGTTCACTCGGCTCGATCGGCTGAAGTGCCGCCAGCACCGGCTCATAGGCGGTCCTGACCTCACCCGGCCGCACAAACATCTCGTCCCACGCGTCGGCCAACGCGTACGCGTCAAATATGTCCGCCATGAGGGGACGTTAGAGCGGGCACGTAACGCGGCGATCACTGGCGGATTTCGGGGATCCGCCTGGTCCGCCACGTCACGTGCCCGCGAGCGGCCCTCCCCGCAACGCGTCTCCCCCGTGGACGCGTTGCGCGGGTGCTCCGGCCCGCGGGGGATGCCGGCCGGAGCACCCGCCGGGCGTCCGGCAACGCCCGTGGGAAGCGGTTCCCACCTTGCCTTCCGCACCCCATGCGCACCACCGTCATCTTGTTGCAACGCGGGCTGCGGAGGCCGGACGATACCCCGTCGTACCGGTGCATTACGGCGCCCGGTGCGAGGGGAGCCGTGTTGCGGAGCCGGTCCGGACCGCTCATAGTTGCGCTGCGGAAGAGGCAGCAAACCGGGGGTGGAATGGGCGATGACCGGGCACGGGGCGGAGGAGCATCCACACGGTGCCGACCGGCTGTGCGACGCCGGGGACCGTGTCTACTCCCGGGCCGTGCGCCGGGGCCGGGTGCCGCGCACGGACGCCGACGCGGTGCCCTGTCTGCTGGAGCTGGCGCTGCTGCACCCGGACCCCGACGACATGGACTGGCTGGTGCCGACCTCCCCGCAGGAGGTCATGACCCGGCTGCTGCGCGGGGTCTACGACGAGGTCACGGACAGCCAGCGGCGGATGGGCTCGGCGGTGGCGGCGTTCGACTGGTACGCCGGTCTGGGACGGCAGTTGCAGGCCGCGTCGGCCTCCGCCGAGGGCACGGCGGCGATCCGGGTCCTTGACGGGCTGTCGCGGATCCAGGCGGCCATGGACGAGGCGACCCAGGCGTGCACGACCGAGGTGCTGACCGTGCAGCCGGGCGGCATCCGCCGCGAGTCCGAGCTGACCGAGGGCCTGCACCGGGCCGTCGCCCTGCGCGGCCGGGGCGTGCGGATGCGCGACCTGTACACGCATGTCGCCCGGCACGGCCAGGGGCTGCTCAACTACCTGGAGCTGATGGGCGACGCGGTGGAGGCCCGCACCCTCGACGAGGTCATCGACCGTCTGATCCTCTTCGACCGCACGGTGGCGTTCATCCCCGCGAACGCCGACCGCACGATGGCCCTGGAGCTGCGCCATCCCGGCCTGGTCGGGTACCTGGTCACCGTCTTCGAACGGCTCTGGCGGCTGGCGATCCCGCTCACCGCCCCGCTCCCCGACACCGGTATCGAGGGCATCTCACACCGGGAGCAGTCCATCGCGGCGCTCCTTGCGGAGGGCCACCAGGACGCGGTGATCGCCGAGCGCCTGGGCATCAGCGTGCGCACCTGCCGCGCCCATATCGCGCGCCTCTCGGAGACCCTCGGCGCGGCCAGCCGTACCCAACTGGGCGTGCGGATAGCGCAGGTGGGGCTGGACCGGCCGCCCGGCGGGACGACCGGTCCGCCGGCCGCGGTCAGCCTTCCCGACCTTCCTGGGCAAGGATCCCCGAGCGTCCGATGAGATAGCCGAGCTGGGCGCGGCTCTCGCTGCCGAGGGTGGCGGCGAGTTTGGCGATGTGGTCGCGGGCGGTGCGGATGTTCATGCCGAGGCGGTCGGCGATGACGGCGTCGGTGTGGCCTTCGACGAGGAGGGCGGCGATGGCCTGCTGGCGGGGTGTGATGCCGTTGACGGTGGGGCGGCGTTCCAGTTTGGGGAACATGGGGGTGGCCACGTCCCAGAGCACCTCGAAGGTCGTGACGAAGAACTTGACCACGGCCTCTTGGCGCACCTCCAGGGCGACCGTGCCGGCGCCGTTGGCGGGAATGAACGCCACCTTGCGGTCGATGACGATGAGCCGGTCGGTCACCCGGTCGAGACTGCGGCCGACGGTGTCACCCTTCAGTACTTCGACGTAGGTGTAGACGGTGGGGACGTGACGCAGGCTGGCCTGGTAGATCGCCCGGTTCCGGCCACCGCGGTCGAGGAACTCCTGGTCGCGTCGGTAGGCGGTGGTGTGGGCGACTTTTCCGCGCTCGCCGACGATGCCCGTGTGCGGCTGAATGCAGAGCACCTCGTGCCGGGCCTCGGCCATGGCCTCGTCGATGGCCTGGTTGATCCGCCGCGTGCCGCTGAGGAGTTGCAGGGACGGGGTGCCCGCCGCCGGAAGCAGGCTGTCGGCGTGCAGCAACGGTGCGAACTGCTCGACCAGTTGGTGCTCGCGTCTGCGTTCCTCCGCGATGCGCTTCTGTGTGCCGCGGAGCAGGCGGTTCAGGGCGACGACGGGGGCGACGGGCTCCAGCCGTCCGGGATCGTCGAGCACGGGGTGGACCAGACCGGAGTCGATGAGACAGGGCGCGTCCACGGCGTCCGGTGTGGTGATGTACCCCTTGCGCAAAGCCTGTTCGTAGAGGTCCGCCCCGGTGGCGCACAGGCTCTCGAGGTCATGTTCCGTGTGCGTCAGCGGGGGCCTCCTTCCCTGGGGCCAACTGGGCTAGGGCGCCCGACTGGGCTATGAGGTAGCCGAGTTGGGCGCGGCTCTCGCTGCCGAGGGTGGCGGCGAGTTTGGCGATGTGGACGCGGGCGGTGCGCACGTTCATGCCGAGGCGGTCGGCGATGACGGCGTCGGTGTGGCCCTCCACGAGGAGGGCGGCGATGGCCTGCTGGCGGGGTGTGATGCCGTTGACGGTGGGGCGCTGCTCGGTCTTGGGGAACATCGGGGTGGCCAGTCGCCAGAGCCGTTCGAAGGTGGTGGTCAGGTACTTGACCAGGGCCGGGTGGCGGACTTCCAGGGCGAGGGTGCCGTCGGCGTTGGCGGGCACGAAGGCGACCGTCTGGTCGATGACCACGAGCCGGTCGGGCACCTCGTCGAGGCCGCGGGCCTCACTGTCGCCCTTCAGGTCCTCGGCATAGGTGTACACGTTCGGCAGATGGCGCAGGGTGTGCTGGTAGAGCGTGCGGAAACGGCCGCCGCGGTCGAGGAACGTCTGGTCGCGCTCGTGGGCGGCCGGGAGGGCCGCCTCGCCGCGTTCACCGACCAGACCGGCGTGCGGCTGGACGCAGAGGACTTCCAGCCGGGCCTCGGTCATGGCCTCGTCGAGGGCCTGGTTGATCCGCCGGGTGCCGCTCAGCAGCCGTAGGGCCGGGGAGTCCGTCGTCGTGCCGGGTATGCCCTGGATGTTCGTCAGCGGTCCGAGGAGCTCCACCAGGCGCTCCTCCAGCCGCCATTCCTCGGCGACGCGGGCGCGGGACCCGCGCAGGAGCCGGTTCAGGGCGATGTCCGGGGCGACGGGCTCCAGCCGGTCGACGTCGTCCAGCGCCGGGTGGAGCAGGCCGAGGTCGACGAGGCAGGGGGCCTCGGCGACGTCCTCGGCGGACAGCCGCCCCTGGCGCAGGGCGTGTTCGTAGAGTTTCGTCCCCGCGTCGCACAGGTCCTCGATGCCGTGTTCGATGTGCGGGGTGTACGTCACCGGGTGTCGCCCTCCCCCGGGAGCGTCTGTTCCAGGAGGCCGGACTGGGCGATGAGATAGCCGAGTTGGGCGCGGCTGCCGCTGCCGAGGGACTGGGCCAGTTTGGCGATGTGGGCGCGGCAGGTCCGTACGTTCATGCCCAGCCGGCGGGCGATGGCCTCGTCGACGTGGCCTTCCACCAGGAGTTTGGCAATGGAGTACTGGATCTCCGTGATGCCGTCGGAGTCGACCGCGTACGGGCCGCCCGCGCTCATCGGTACGGCCCGGTCCCACAGGTACTCGAAGACCTTCATCAGATAGCGGACCACACCCGGATGGCGTAGCTCCAGGGCGACCTTCTGGTCGTCGCGGGCCGGGATGAAGGCGATGGACTCGTCGACGATGATCAGGCGCTCGACCAGTTCGTCGATGGTGCGGTACTCGAACTTGCCGTCCGAGAGCTGGGCCGCGTAGGCCAGCTTCTCCGGGTTGTAGCGGGCGGTGTGCTGATACAGGCTACGGACCTTCACACCGCGTTCGATCAGGTGTCGGTCTCTTTCGAGACCCCGCAACAGACTGGCTTCCGAGATCCGGTCGGAAGGCTGCACGGTGAGGAGTTCGGACTGGGACTGGGAGGTGGCGAGGTTGAGCGCGGCGTTGATCCGCTCGCTGCCTTCCAGGACGGTGATCGCGTCGCTGGCCGTGTTCGCCTCCGGGCCGATCGTCATGAACGGCTCGAAGATCTGGGCGAGTTCGACCGACAGCTGTCTGCGTTCGGTGATCTCGCGTTCGATCGGGTTGAGTCGGCGGGCTAGGGCGACGGCCGGCGGGACCGGGAGCAGCCAGGCGGAGTCGTCGGGATCCGGGTGGAGAAGGGCGAGTTCCATCAGACAGGGAGCGGCTTCCGCGTCCGCGCGGGCGACTCGTCCCGATCGCAGTGCTGCGGCGTAAAGGCGGCTGCCTTCATCACACAACGCGGTCACAGTATGAGGATGTGTCGCTTTCACCCGCTTGATTGTCAAATCTCCACCCCCCAGGGTCCTGAACATGCAGGAACATGATGCACTGATTGTGTGGCCACCACGTGCCCGAATGAGCCATCGTCTTATCTGACGGGGGAGAGGGACTTTCTAGTGAGGACGAAGCCGACCATGCGTAACAGACTGCTTCGCTCGGTGCTCGGTACCGTGCTCGCAGCTCTGGTGGCCATGGGGGTGTCGACCAGCCTCTCCGGCGTCAGGGGCGACACCACCCAAGCCGTCACCGAGTGGCCTGCGGTTGCCGTGAACAGCGCAGCAGCCGGAGCCGGGAGTTGAAGTGACCACCCCACCGGACGACCGATCCTTCCGCCGCGAAATGGCCACCGCCTACCGCTCGGGCTGGCACTTCATCGACCTGGTCACCGCCATCCCCCACAGTGGTGACTCGTTGATGGTGACCGTCTTCGGTGAGCCGGTCGTCGTCACGCGGGACGAGGACGAGGACGTACGGGCCTACCGGTGTCTGCGCAAGCCCCGAGGCGCGCCACAGCCCGTCCGCTGTGCCGTCCGGTACGGAATGATCTTTGTGAACCTGGACCAACGGGACCACCGGCTGGCTGAGCCGGAGGTACCGGACGTGAGGACCATCTCGGCCACCCCCCGCAGTGCCTGACGCGATTCCCCCGTCGTAAAAGATCGCTCAGGTGCTTCCCCCAGCAGCGGCGTCACCGTGACCTGAACACGGTGACGCCGCTGCAGTTTTCGGGGGACATTTCAAGGTATCGGCTGGTTCCGGTCAACGTTCACGGTGGCCGAAACCCGCCGGTAGAACGGGGCGGTCGCCCCGGAGGCCGGCCCGCTCCGCTCACCCCCGCCCCAGCGCGCCCTCCACCTCGATCTCGATGACCACCCGGGACGGGTTCTCCCCGGGGGTTCTCCCGTACCGCTCCGCGTACCGCCGCTCGGCCTCCGCCACCCGCTCCGGCTCGCTCCGGACGCGTGCCCGCCCCTCCAGCGTCGCCCACCGCCGCCCGGCCACCTGGCACACCGCCACCCGGGCCCCGTCAGGACCCGCGGCCAGCACATGGGACACCTTCGTGCTCGTCTTGTTGGTGATCACCCGAGCCAGCCGCGCCTCCGGGTCGTATGTCACCCCGACGGGAACGACATGCGGGCTGCCGTCGGGCCGCAGTGTCGTGAGGGTGCACAGATGGCGTTCCTGCCAGAAGCTGACGTAGGCCTCGTCCGGTGCGGACGGGTTCACGCGGTATGTACTCATGGCTTGAAAGCTAGTCGCCGGAAGGACTCCCGACTCCACCTTGAGTGGAATAGACTCAACTTTATGTATGTTGGCTGAAGCAGTTGTACGACGCCGAGGAGGAGAACCCGAACGTGGACGCCGAGCTGACCAACAGGAGCCGGGACGCGATCAACGCGGCCAGCAACCGTGCCGTGACCATGGGGCACGCGGACCTCACCCCTGCCCACCTGCTGCTGGCTCTGCTCCAGGGGCAGGACAACGAGAACATCACCGACCTGCTGGCGGCCGTCGACGCCGACCAGGCCGCCGTACGCCAGGGCGCCGAGCGGGCGCTGGCCGCGCTGCCCAGCGTGACCGGCTCCACGGTCGCGCCCCCGCAGCCCAACCGCGACCTGCTCGCGGTCCTCGCCGACGCCGGCGAGCGCGCCAAGGACCTCGGCGACGACTACCTCTCCACCGAGCACCTGCTCATCGGCATCGCCGCGAAGGGCGGCCCGGCCGGCGAGGTGCTCGACCGGCAGGGGGCCACCGCGAAGAAGCTGGTGGAGGCCTTCCAGAAGGCGCGCGGCGGACGCCGGGTGACCACCGCCGACCCCGAGGGCCAGTACAAGGCGCTGGAGAAGTTCGGCACCGACTTCACCGCCGCCGCCCGGGACGGCAAGCTCGACCCCGTCATCGGACGGGACCAGGAGATCCGCCGGGTCGTGCAGGTGCTGTCCCGCCGCACCAAGAACAACCCCGTGCTCATCGGCGAGCCGGGCGTCGGCAAGACCGCCGTGGTCGAGGGGCTCGCGCAGCGGATCGTCAAGGGGGACGTCCCCGAGTCGCTGAAGAACAAGCGGCTCGTCTCGCTGGACCTCGGGGCCATGGTCGCCGGGGCCAAGTACCGCGGTGAGTTCGAGGAGCGGCTCAAGACCGTCCTAGCCGAGATCAAGGACTCCGACGGGCAGATCATCACCTTCATCGACGAGCTGCACACGGTCGTCGGCGCGGGCGCCGGCGGCGACTCCGCCATGGACGCCGGCAACATGCTGAAGCCGATGCTGGCCCGCGGCGAACTGCGCATGGTCGGCGCCACGACCCTCGACGAGTACCGCGAACGCATCGAGAAGGACCCGGCACTGGAGCGGCGCTTCCAGCAAGTACTGGTCGCCGAGCCGACGGTCGAGGACACCATCGCCATCCTCCGCGGCCTGAAGGGCCGTTACGAGGCCCACCACAAGGTCCAGATCGCCGACAGCGCGCTGGTCGCCTCCGCGACCCTCTCGGACCGCTACATCACCTCCCGCTTCCTGCCCGACAAGGCCATCGACCTGGTCGACGAGGCGGCCTCCCGGCTCCGTATGGAGATCGACTCCTCGCCCGTCGAGATCGACGAACTCCAGCGCGCCGTCGACCGGTTGAAGATGGAGGAGCTGGCGCTGGAGAAGGAGACCGACCCGGCCTCCCGGGAGCGCCTGGAGAAGCTGCGCCGCGACCTCGCCGACAAGGAGGAGGACCTGCGCGGCCTCAACGCCCGCTGGGAGCGCGAGAAGCAGTCCCTGAACCGGGTCGGCGAGCTGAAGGAGAAGCTCGACGCACTGCGCGGCACCGCCGAACGCGCCCAGCGCGACGGCGACTTCGACACCGCCTCCAAGCTGCTGTACGGCGAGATCCCGCAGCTGGAGAAGGAGTTGGAGGCCGCGTCCGAGGCCGAGGAGGAGACGGCCCGGGACACCATGGTCAAGGACGAGGTCGGCTCCGACGACATCGCCGACGTGGTGGCCGCCTGGACCGGCATCCCGGCCGGCCGTCTGATGGAGGGCGAGACCCAGAAGCTGCTCCGGATGGAGGACGAACTGGGCCGCCGGCTGATCGGCCAGACCGAGGCCGTACGAGCGGTGTCGGACGCCGTACGACGGTCCCGCGCCGGGATCGCCGACCCGGACCGCCCCACCGGCTCCTTCCTCTTCCTCGGCCCGACCGGTGTCGGCAAGACGGAACTCGCCAAGGCCCTCGCCGACTTCCTCTTCGACGACGAGCGGGCGATGGTCCGTATCGACATGTCGGAGTACAGCGAGAAGCACAGCGTGGCCCGGCTGGTCGGCGCCCCGCCCGGATACGTCGGCTACGAGGAGGGCGGCCAGCTCACCGAGGCGGTCCGCCGCAGGCCGTACACCGTGGTCCTCCTGGACGAGGTGGAGAAGGCCCACCCCGAGGTCTTCGACATCCTCCTCCAGGTGCTGGACGACGGCCGCCTCACCGACGGCCAGGGCCGCACGGTCGACTTCCGCAACACGATCCTGGTCCTCACCTCGAACCTCGGCAGCCAGTACCTGGTCGACCCGGTCCTCGGCGAGGAGGAGAAGAAGCGGCAGGTCCTGGAGACGGTCCGGCAGTCCTTCAAGCCGGAGTTCCTCAACCGGCTCGACGACCTGGTCGTCTTCTCCGCCCTGGCCAAGGACGAGCTGGCCCGGATCGCCCGGCTCCAGCTCGACCGGCTGGCCAAGCGCCTCGCCGACCGCCGTCTCGCCCTGGAGATCACTCCGGAGGCGCTGGCATGGCTGGCCGAGGAGGGCAACGACCCGGCGTACGGCGCCCGCCCGCTGCGCCGCCTGGTCCAGACCGCCATCGGCGACCGCCTGGCCAAGGAGATCCTGGCCGGCGAGGTCAAGGACGGCGACACGATCCGCGTGGACGCGTTCGGGGACGGCCTGATCGTGGGCCCGGTGACGGCCGAGGACACCGGAAAGACGCTGTGACGAGCGGTGCCCGGCCCTTGCGGAACCCGGCGGACCGCCGCCGCTCTGCCGAGGGCCGGGCACCGGGATTCGGCTGCCCGACCCGCTGATCCGGCAGGAAGTGGCGGCGCGAGGGCTGAGTCGGTTGCCCGTCACGGTCCAAGAGAGAGAGGGTGGACCTTGCGTCGGGTCTCAGTGATGACCGGACGAACCAGACGACCGCAGGAGAGTCCCACTGATGTCCATCGACCCGTCCTCGATTCCGAACTTCGGGGGCCAGCCCGAGCCGCAGCCCCAAGGACCGGCGGGCCCCGTCATCCCGGATCAGGATCTTGTGAAGCAGCTCCTCGACCAGATGGAGCTCAAGTACGTCGTCGACGACGAGGGTGACCTCGCCGCGCCGTGGGAGACGTTCCGTACGTACTTCATGTTCCGCGGAGAGGACGAGCAGGCGGTCTTCTCGGTACGGACGTTCTACGACCGCCCCCACAAGATCGACGAGAAGCCGCAGCTGCTCGAGTCCATCGACGACTGGAACCGTCGGACCCTGTGGCCCAAGGTCTACAGCCACACCCACGACGACGGCACCGTCCGTCTCATCGGTGAGGCGCAGATGCTGATCGGCATGGGCGTCGACATCAACCACTTCGTGTCGTCCACGGTCAGCTGGGTGCGGGCCGCGATCGAGTTCGACAAGTGGCTCGTCGAGCAGCTCGGCCTGGAGGAGGCCGTCAACGAGGCCGACAAGCCCGAGGACGACCAGCCCGAGGACGGCGAGTAACCGGTCCTACAGCGGCGTGTGCGCGACGACCACCAGGTACGCGCCATAGCTGAACGAGAGCCCGGCCAGGGCCGCGACCACCACGGTCGCGTGCCAGGGCCGGGCTCTCGCCGTGCGGACCAGCGCCCGGGCCAGCGGGAGCAGCAGCGGGAAGGCCGGGAGCAGGAAGCGGGGCTTGGACTCGAAGAAGCCCGAGCCGCCGAGCGTGATCAGCAGGAGCACGGCTGTGTAGACGAGGAGCGGGAGCGGGGCGCGGTCCAGGACCAGCAGGGCGCACAGGACCACGGCCGCCGCCACGATCACCAGGGTCATCGGGAAGACGAAGCGGTCGCCGTGCAGGAGCAGCCGGCGGGCGAACCCGAGCGAGCCCCGGCCGAGGTCGAAGCGCGAGCCCCACAGGCGCTGCACGTCGAAGTAGCCGCCCAGCCAGTTCCCGCTGCGCCGGCCCACCCACAGCACGTACGCCGTCCAGCCGAGCGGAGCCAGCGCCGCGCCCGTCCACAGCCTGTGGGCAACCCGGCCGCGGGAGCGGACGAGTTCGTGGACGGCGGCGGCGAGCACGGCCAGCGCGACGGCGAAGCCGTTCGGGCGGGACAGGCCCGCGAGAGCGGCCAGGGTGCCCGCCCACAGCCAGTTCCCGGCCAGCACCGCGTACAGGGACCAGGCGGCGAAGGCGGTCAGGACCGGTTCCGTGTACGCCATGGACAGCACGACGGAGTGCGGGAGCAGGCCCCACAGCAGCACCAGTGCGGTGGCCACCGCGCGGCCGTGCAGCCGGGCGCCCACCGCGTAGATGCCGGCGGCGGCGACCCCGGCGGCGGTCCAGGACACCAGCAGGCCCGCGCCCGCGCCGCTCAGCGGGGTCAGGGCCGTGAGGACGCGGATCAGGGCCGGGTAGAGCGGGAAGAACGCCAGGTCGCTGTGGACGATGCCGGGACCGAAGTACAGGGTGCGGCCGTAGCCGTGTGCGGCGATGCCGAGGTACCAGGCCGAGTCCCAGGACCGGCCGAGCAGGGTCAGCGGATGCCCGCCGCCCGCCCAGGCGAGCAGCGCGAGCGCGGCCATGCCGGTGAGCCGGGCCGTGGCGAACAGCCCCATGGCGACCCCGCCGGCCGAGACGAGGGACAGCCGGGTGCCGGGTTGCTCTGCGACGGACGGGGCGAGGGCGGTACTGGCGTGGCTCACATTCGCACAGTGCAGGGGGATCGCGGTGATGTGCGAGAAATGTGCGGCAGATGGGGTAAGTGGGGCCGCTGCTACCTTCCGGAGTCATGACCGACAGCGTGTACGTGGGCAATGCGGGCAGGGACGCGGCGCTGGACCGGGGGTGGCTGCTGGGGCATTTCAAAGATGCCTCCGATCCCCGGCACAGTGCGGCCGTCGAGATCAAATGGGGTGTTCACCCCAAGGGCGACGAGCGGGCTCGGTGGGTGACCGGCGAAGAGCGCACCGCCCTGCTGGTCCTCATCAGCGGGCGCTTCCGGGTGGAACTGCCCGGGCGCAGTGTCCTCCTGGTCCGGCAGGGGGACTACGTCGTGTGGGGACGAGGCGTCGACCACTCCTGGTTCGCGGAGGAGGAGTCCGTGGTGCTGACGGTTCGCTGGCCCTCCGTCCCGGGTTACAAGGCCGACGAGGACGATTCCGCGGCCGGTCACCGCACGCTCGGTGCGTACGGCACCCCGTGCGACACCCCGTAGGGCGCCTACGACAGCTTCCGCAGCCGCTCAGCCGCCTCCTTGAGGACCTCCGCGCGCTTGCAGAACGCGAACCGCACGAACGGCGCCCCCGCCTCCCGGTGGTCGTAGAAGACCGCGTTAGGGATGGCGACGACCCCCGCCCGCTCCGGCAGCGAACGGCAGAACGCGAAGCCGTCGCTCTCGCCGAGCGGGCGGATGTCGGTGGTGATGAAGTATGTGCCGGCGGTGTCGTAGACCTTGAAGCCCGCCTCCTTCAGGCCCGTCGCGAGGATGTCGCGCTTGGCCCGCATGTCCTCGCGGAAGGACTCGAAGTAGGAGTCCGGCAGGGCCAGGGCCTCGGCGACCGCGTACTGGAAGGGGCCCGAGGAGACGTACGTCAGGAACTGCTTCGCCGAGCGCACCGCGGTGACCAGCTTCGGCGTGGACGTCACCCAGCCGACCTTCCAGCCCGTGAAGGAGAAGGTCTTGCCGGCCGAGCCGATGGTGACCGTGCGCCCGCGCATGCCGGGGAGGGTCGCGAGGGGCACATGCTCCGCCGCGTCGTAGACCAGGTGCTCGTACACCTCGTCCGTGACGACCAGCAGGTCCCGCTCCACCGCCAGCTCCGCGATCGCGGTCAGCTCGGCGCGGGTGAGGACCGTGCCGGTCGGGTTGTGCGGGGTGTTGATCAGCAGGAGGCGGGTGCGCGGGGTGACCGCGGCGCGCAGCTCGTCGAGGTCGAGGCGGAACGCACCGCCGTCCGGGCGCAGGGTGACCGGGACGCGGGTGCCGCCGGCCATCGCGATGCAGGCCGCGTAGGAGTCGTAGTACGGCTCCAGGGCGACGACCTCGTCACCGGGCTCCACCAGGGCCAGCAGGGCGGCCGCGATGGCCTCCGTGGCGCCCGCCGTGACCAGGACCTCGGCGTCCGGGTCGTACGACAGCCCGTACCGGCGCTCCTGGTGCGCGGCGATCGCGGTACGCAGCTGGGGGACGCCCGGCCCCGGCGGGTACTGGTTGCCGCGCCCCTCGCGCAGCGCGCGCACGGCGGCCTCCCTGACCTCCTCGGGGCCGTCGGTGTCCGGGAAGCCCTGCCCCAGGTTGATGGACCCGGTGCTGAGGGCGAGCGCCGACATCTCGGCGAAGATCGTGGTCCCGAACTCGGCGAGCCGGCGATTGAGAAAAGGGCGTTCGCTGGAGGTCATGCCGGCCATCCTGCGCCCAAGCTCCGGAGTTCCTCAACCCACGTCCGGGGGATGGGACCTGCGGTGATGCGCTGTGTGCTGATGAAAGACCGAGGCTAGGAGACCTGGAAGCGGACGTTGCGCTGTGGGATTCCGTGCCGGGTCGCCTGCTCCTGAAGAGCCTTGACCAGATCAGGGTCGGCCCCCAGAGCCACGAGCGCCAGGGGGGCCGCACCGCGCCGCGCGAGTTCGACCCGGTTGATGACCGTCAGCAGCACGGCTCCGTACGACCGCTTCAGCATGGACACCTCGGCCCACGTCACCGCGTCCCGTACCTGACCGAACAGGTCGGTGACGACCACACCGCCGGGATAGAGGTGGCATCGGTTCATCTGAAGGTCGGCGGATACGCGGCGCCAGGCCGGCCCGATGCCGTACGCGGCGAGCAGCAGGGCTGTGACGACAGCGCCCTTGAGCAGCACCGAGGGGGGTCTGAAGCAGACCAGTGCGACGAGGCAGAGGACCAGCACGAGCATGAGGCTCCGCCGGGCAAGTTGCCCAAGACTGCCTATCACGCCCGTGATGGCGTAGGTCCGGCGCGACCGACCGAGCCCGAGTTCGTCTGCGCGCTTCTGCACGGCAGCACCCCGTCTTTGGGGCAACGTCATGTTCTCTCTCCATCAGTGCCGGCCCGCCTGTGGCCAGACGGGGCCACCACCGTCGCCAACCGCAGTTCCGGGAGACATCGGGGAAAACACTGAATCCGGCACGTACAGCCAGGACCCTCTGAAGTTCCTCAACTCTGCTTTGGGTGCTGGGACGGGCGGGCATCCCCCGTTCACGTCGCGCTCACGCGGCGGCCGGGGCGCCCACGGGGGGTCGCTCGCGGGGGAAGGGAAAGAAGGTGGCGCCATGAGCATCGTCTTCATCGTGGCGGCGGCCGCGATCGTCTGTTTCGTGATCGTCGGGACCGCGGTCCGCAGGGGCGGACGGGTCAAGGGGGCGTCCGGCCGGGGCGGGTCCTCCGGCTACGACAGCTCCGGCAGCTGGTGGACCGGGGACTCGGGCTCGTCGTCCTCGCACGGCGGACACAGTGGACACAGTGGACACGGAGGTCATGGGGGTCACGGGGGGCACTCCTGCGGTGGCGGGCACTCCTCCTGCGGTGGCTCGTCCTGTGGCGGCGGCTCGTCGTGCGGCGGGGGCCACTGAACCCGGGGGACCCGGGGGCAGGGGGAGACAGGGGGAGACAAGGGGGAAGGGGACCGGGGCGTCCGGCCGGAGAGCGGGGGAGCTCTTCGACCGGACGTCCCGGCGCACGCCGGGCGGAGTACGGCGCACGGTGTGGTTGAACAGTTGAGCTGTGGAGCCCTCTGAGGGATGGAAACCCCACGAAGTTGGGTAAAAACGCTGTGGCAGCGTCACAGTTCATGATTCCCTCTAAATCACCAAAGCAGCGCCTCGGACGTCCTGACGACACCCCTCCCCGGCTGGGCCGGCCGGGCCGATCTCCCGGTGTCGACCGAGGTGCGCCGGACCACACTCTCCCTTTTGCGTGTTAGCGGAGCCGATCCATGCTCACGACCCTTCACACCTCCTACACCGATACGCGCGCGGCCGACCTCGCCTGGGCCCTCGGGCGCGAGCCGTTGCCCGCCCTGGCCACCCTCGACCTGGAACTGACCGGGGCGAAACTGCAGTTGAGACTGCTCGGCGCGTCCCACCAGGTGCTCCTGGAGGAGGAGCGGGGCGGCTGTTCGGAGACGGTGGCGTGCATCCCGGGCTCCAGCACACCCCTGCCGCTCGGAGTCGCCAAGCGCAACGGCGACTGGGAGTACGAGTTCGCGGCCCGCGTCGAGGTCCTGTCACCGGGCTCCTTCGCCGGCCGCGCCCAGGAGTTGCTCGCCCTGGTCGCCGAGCATCCGCACGGTCTCGCCGGTGTCTTCCCGGGCATCCCGCACGCGTTCACGGCGATGCTGGCCCAGCGGTACGAGGGCCAGGTGCACTGGCGGACCTGGCACGCGTACCCGCAGGACGGGCAGTTGGTGGCCACCCGGACCAGGGTGGGCGTACGGGTCCCGGTACGCCGGTCCATGGCCGGATGACCACCGGACGGCAACCGGACGACAATCGGACGGCATAAACCCTGGGCCCGTCAAGGCAGTCCAGATCCACACGTGTGGGTGACGAAGCGTACCGACCGAGTGACGTAACGTCGCAGAGTGATCGATCCGCACGCACCCGCCCCTCCCGGCACACCACCGCCCTGGAGCGCCCCCGCGCCGCTTCCCGTGCGGCCGGGGACGGGACGGTTCCTGGTCCTCGCGTGCGTCTTCGTCTGCGCGGCCTGCGGTCTGGTGTACGAACTCGAACTCGTCGCCCTCGCCTCGTACTTGATCGGCAACTCGGTCACCCAGGCCTCCGTCGTGCTGTCCGTCATGGTCTTCGCGATGGGCGTCGGCTCGCTCGGCGCCAAGCGGCTGCGCTGGCACGCGGCGGTCGGATTCTGCGCGGTGGAGGCCGCGTTGGCGCTGGTCGGCGGCTGCAGCGCGATGGCCCTGTACGCCGTCTTCGCCTGGACCGGCGACTGGGGCGGCCTGTGGTCCGCCGGCCCGCGCTGCCTCCTGGTCGCCTTCTCGCTCGCCATCGGCCTGCTCATCGGCGCCGAGGTGCCGCTGCTGATGGAGCTCATCCAGCGCATCCGCCGCCAGGACGCGGGCGGCGCGGTGGCCGACCTGTTCGCGGCGGACTACGTCGGCGCGCTCGTCGGCGGCCTGGCCTTCCCCTTTCTGCTGCTGCCGGTCCTCGGCCAGTTGACGGGCACCCTGCTCACCGGCACCGTCAACGTGGCGGCCGGGGGCGCCTTGGTCCTCGGCCTGTTCCGCCGCGACCTCTCCCGGCGGGCCCGCTGGACCCTCCTCCTCGTCAACGTCACCGTTCTCGGTCTGCTCGCCTCCGCCGCCGCCCTCGTCGACGACTTCGAACGGGCCGCCCGGCACGCGGTCTACGGCGACGGCGTCCGGGTCGCCCTCCAGACAGACGTCCAGGAGATCGTCCTCACCGGCGGTACCCACGGCCGCCCCCTCGACCTCTTCCTCGACGGCCGGCTCCGGGTCGGCGGCCGCGACGAACGCCGCTACCACGAAGCCCTCGTCCACCCCGCGATGAGCGGCCCGCACGCGCGCGTGCTCATCCTCGGCGGCGGCGACGGCATGGCCGCGCGCGAGGTGCTCCGCGAGCCCGGCGTCGACCGGGTCGACCTCGTGGAACTCGACGCGGGCCTGGTCCGCCTCGCCCGCCACGACCCCGCCCTCGCCGCACTCAACGGCCACGTCTACGACAGCACCCGCGTCCATGTGCACACCGCCGACGCCTTCTGCTGGCTGCGCCGGACGGCGCCGCGCGCCGCGTACGACGTCGTCATCGCCGATCTGCCCGACCCCGGCATCACGGCCAGCACCAAGCTGTACTCCCAGGAGTTCTACGGCCTGGCCCGCCGCGCCCTCGCCCCCGGCGGCCGGCTGGTCGTGCACGCCGGCCCGGTGACGGCCCGCCCCCGTGCCTTCTGGACGGTCGCGGCCACCATGCGCGCCGCCGGCCTGGCCACGACCGCCTACCGGGTCCTCGGCCACGACATCGGCTTCGCCCCCGGCCCCGACCGCGCGGCCGGCGAGTCCAGGGCCCCGCACGACTGGGGCTTCGTCCTGGCGACCGCGGGCCCCGGCCGGCCGCCCCTGTGGCTGGCGGCGGACGGGCCGCGGCTGCGGACGCTGACCGGGCGGGCGTTGGAGCGGGACGAACTGGAGGTGCCGGCGGCCGGGCTGCCGCCGTCCACGTTGGTGCATCCGCGCTACTGAGGAGGGTGTGACGGACCGACTCGTGGGTAGGCTCATCCGGCATGGAGCACCAGGTGTACGTCCCCGCCCCGAGCGCGCGGCTCAGGCAGGCGCTGGCCGACCCCGCGCGGGTCGCCCGGGCGGTCCCCGGCCTCCAGCAGGACGCGGGCGCCGCCCCTGGCACCGGCCGCCTCAAGGTCCGTATCGGCAGCCACTCCATCACCTACCGGGGCTCCCTGCGCGTCACCGCCCGTGACGACGGTACGTACGAGGTCGACGGCGACGCGACCGAGGCGCGCGGCACCGGCACGGTCAAGCTGGCGCTCGCCGTCCGCCTCGCCGACACCGACGAGGGCGGCTGCACGGTCACGGTGACCGGTACGGCCTCCGCCGGCGGGCGGGTCGCGGAACTTCCGGTGGAGGCGGTGGCGTCGGCGGCGACGAGGCTGCTGAACCGCTTCGTGGAGGCGCTGGCGGAGGAGACACCGGAGCAGCTGCCGGAGGCGGCCCCGGACGAACCGACGTCGGTCTTCGAGACGGAGGTCCCGCCGCCGTCCCTGGCGCCCGAACCGGAGGAGGAACCGCTCCCCGAGATCTTCGCCGAGGCGGCCCACGCCCGCCGCACGATGATCGGCCGCAGCGCGGAGGAGGTCGACCACGCGCCCCCTCGCGGCCGCTACGCCCCGGTCCCGGCCCCCCAGACGGTCGCGGCGGCATCAGCCCTGCGCTGGGCGGCACCGGCGGCGGCGCTGGCCCTGGCATCGGCGATCGTGGTGACGAGGGCGCTGCGCAAACGGCGGTGAGGTACGCAGGACGGGGGTGGGAACGCTTACCGGCGCTTGCCGGGTGCCGCTGCGCCCACCCGTGCCGCCCTGGGGGTCCCCCTCCGGGGGAGGCACGCATGCCCGCAGCTACGGTGGCTCGCAAGGTGCCGCGGCTGCAGCGCCCCGTCAGGGGCGCGGGGCCGTATCGATATGCGGCTCCGCCGCGTGGGCGCGATCAGCCCCCACCCACCCGCGCCCGGAACTCGACGCCCCTTCCCCAGTACTGTCGTCCCGTGAGTAACGAAGACATCACGCTGACCGCAGGCGACGCGACCCTCCACCTGCACCCCGGAAACGGCGGCCGGATCGCCGGACTCGAGGTCGGATCCCTCGAACTGCTCCGGCAAGGTGACCGGTTCGGCTGCTTCCCGATGGTTCCCTGGTGCGGCCGGATCCGGGACGGCCGCTTCCGCGACGGCGCCACCGTCGTCCAGATGCCCCTCAACTCCCCGCCGCACGCCATCCACGGCACCGCCCGCGACGGCGCCTGGCGCACCGCGCGCGTCTCGGCGAGCGAGGCCGTGATCACGTGCGAACTCGGCGACCCCTGGCCGCACCCCGGCCGCGTCACCCACGCCGTGCAGCTGGCCGAGGACTCGTTGACGCTGACGATGAGCGTGGAGGCGTACGACAACTCCTTCCCGGCGCAGATCGGCTGGCACCCGTGGTTCCACCGCAACCTCGGCGGCCAGGACGTCCAGGTCGCCTTCGACCCCGCCTGGCAGGAGGAGCGCGGCGACGACCATCTGCCCACCGGCAACCGCATCGACCCGAGGCCCGGCCCCTGGGACGACTGCTTCGGCATGCCCGACGGAGTCGACGTCACCCTCACCTGGCCGGGGCAGCTGGAGCTGAAGGTCACCAGCCGCGAGCAGTGGGTCGTGGTCTACGACGAGCAGGCGGAGGCCGTCTGCGTGGAGCCGCAGACCGGCCCGCCCAACGGGCTGAACACACTGCCCCGGCTCGTCACGCCCATCGAGCCCCTCGAAGCCACCACCACCTGGACCTGGCGCCGCCTCTAAGCTGGTCGGCATGAGCGACGTACGTGCTGAGCTGCTGCAACAGATCAAGGACAAGGCCGTGGTGCACGGCAAGGTGACCCTGTCGTCGGGCAAGGAAGCCGACTACTACATCGACCTTCGCCGGATCACGCTGGACGGCCAGGCTGCCCCGCTGGTCGGTCAGGTCATGCTCGACCTGACCGCCGAGCTGGACTTCGAGGCCGTCGGCGGGCTCACCCTGGGCGCCGACCCGGTGGCCACCGCGATGCTGCACGCCTCCCACGCGCGCGGAAAGACGCTGGACGCCTTCGTGGTGCGCAAGGCGGGCAAGGCGCACGGCCTCCAGCGCCGTATCGAGGGCGCGGAGGTCAAGGGCCGTCGTGTCCTCGCCGTCGAGGACACCTCCACCACCGGCGGCTCAGTGCTGACCGCGGTGGAGGCGCTGCGTGAGGCCGGCGCCGAGGTCGTCGGCGTCGCGACGATCGTGGACCGGGCGACGGGCGCGGCCGAGGCGATCGCGGAGCAGGCCGGCGTGCCGTATGTGTTCGCCTTCTCGAAGGATGAACTGGGGCTGGACTGACGCCCGGTCGACGGGTGGGATTGACCCGGATTTGACCGGTGCGTGGAGCATCGGTTCAGGTCTGGAAAGATGGGGACGACGATGACGTCGCATCCATAGGTCTAGGTCAGGGCCGTAAGAAAACAGCAGTACGCCGACCCGCACACTCAAGGAGCGGACAGATGCCCATCGCAACCCCCGAGGTCTACAACGAGATGCTCGACCGGGCGAAGGCAGGCAAGTTCGCCTACCCGGCCATCAACGTCACCTCGACCCAGACCCTGCACGCGGCGCTGCGCGGCTTCGCGGAGGCGGAGAGCGACGGCATCGTCCAGATCTCGACCGGCGGCGCCGAGTTCCTGGGCGGCCAGTACAAGAAGGACATGGTCACCGGCTCGGTGGCGCTCGCCGAGTTCGCGCACATCGTCGCCGAGAAGTACCCGGTCAACATCGCGCTGCACACGGACCACTGCCCGAAGGACAAGCTCGACGGGTACGTACGTCCGCTGCTCGCGATCTCCGAGGAGCGCGTGAAGAACGGCCGCAACCCGCTCTTCCAGTCGCACATGTGGGACGGCTCCGCCGAGACCCTCGCCGACAACCTGGCCATCGCCCAGGAGCTCCTGGAGCAGGCCCGCCGCGCCAACATCATCCTCGAGGTCGAGATCACCCCGACCGGTGGCGAGGAGGACGGCGTCTCCCACGAGATCAACGACTCCCTGTACACCACGGTCGACGACGCGATCCGCACCGCCGAGGCCCTGGGCCTGGGCGAGAAGGGCCGCTACCTGCTCGCCGCCTCCTTCGGCAACGTGCACGGCGTGTACAAGCCGGGCAACGTGGTGCTCCGCCCCGACCTGCTCAAGGAGCTGAGCGACGGCGTGGCCGCCAAGTTCGGCAAGCAGTCGCCGTTCGACTTCGTCTTCCACGGCGGCTCCGGCTCCACCGAGCAGGAGATCCGCACCGCGCTGGAGAACGGCGTCGTGAAGATGAACCTCGACACGGACACCCAGTACGCCTTCACCCGTCCGGTCGCCGACCACATGTTCAGGAACTACGACGGCGTCCTGAAGGTCGACGGCGAGGTCGGCTCCAAGAAGACCTACGACCCGCGCACCTGGGGCAAGCTGGCCGAGGCGGGCATGGCCGCGCGCGTCGTCGAGGCCACGCAGAACCTGCGCTCGGCGGGCAACAAGATCAAGTAAGCCGCATTACGGGTAATCCGTATTACGGTCCGGACCCGGCGTCTGTCTTCGTCTGTCGACAGCGCCGGGTCCGCTGTATACCTGGACCATGCCCGATGTCCGGCTGGCCTCATCCCAGGGCAAGTGGATCCTGCTCACCACGGTCCTCGGCTCCAGCATGGCGATGCTGGACTCGACGGTCGTCAACGTCGCCCTGCCCCGCATCGGGGAGGATCTGAACGCGAGCCTGTCCGCCCTCCAGTGGACGGTCAACGCGTACATGCTGACGCTGGCCGGCCTGATCCTGCTGGGCGGTTCGCTCGGCGACCAGTACGGCCGCCGGAAGGTCTTCGTCACGGGTGTCGTCTGGTTCGCGGCCGCGTCCCTGCTGTGCGGCCTGGCCCCGACCGACGCCGTGCTGATCGGCGCCCGCGCCCTCCAGGGCATCGGCGGCGCTCTTCTCACCCCGGGCTCCCTGGCCCTGATCCAGGCCTCCTTCCACCCCGACGACCGGGCCCGCGCGGTCGGCCTCTGGTCCGGCTTCGGCGGTATCGGCGCGGCCGTCGGCCCGTTCCTGGGCGGCTGGCTGGTGGACGGCCCGGGCTGGCGCTGGGTGTTCCTCCTCAACGTCCCGCTGGCCCTGCTCTGCGTCCCGGTCGCCCTGCGCCATGTCCCGGAGTCCTCCGACGAACGCGCCCACGGCCGCTTCGACGTCCTCGGCGCGGTGCTGGCCGCGCTGGCGCTGGGCCTGGTGACGTACGCGCTGATCGAGGCCGGGACCCTGGCACTGCTCGCCGTGGCGGGCGTCGCGGCCGGCGTGGCCTTCGTGTACGTCGAGAAGCACCGCCCGGACCCGATGCTCCCGCTGGACATCTTCGCCTCCCGCCAGTTCACGGCGCTGAACATCGTCACCCTGTGCGTGTACGGCGCGTTCGGCGGCTACTTCTTCCTCACCGCGCTGCAACTCCAGGTGGTGGCGGGCTACTCGGCGCTCGCCGCCGGCACGGCCCTGCTCCCCACCACCGCCCTGATGCTCCTGTTCTCGGCCCGCTCGGGCGCCCTCGCCGACACCATCGGCCCCCGCATCCCCCTCACCGTCGGCCCGTTGCTCTGCGCGGCGGCGATGCTGCTGATGCTGCGGGTGGGCGAGCACGCGAACTACCTGACGGACGTCCTCCCGGCGGTCCTGGTCATGGGCGTCGGCATGGTCACCCTGGTGGCCCCCCTCACCGCCTCGGTCCTCGCCTCGGTGGACACGGCCCGGGCAGGCATCGCCAGCGGCATCAACAACGCGGCGGCCCGCGCGGGCAGCCTCATCGCGGTGGCGGGACTGCCACTGCTCGCGGGAATGGGCCCGGAGGCCTACCGCTCGGCCGCCGCCTTCGACGCGGCCTTCCGCAGGGCGATGCCGATCTGCGCCGGGGTGCTGGTGGTGGGCGCGGCCCTGGCCTTCGCCCTGGTCCGCAGACCCGCCCCGGGCTGCGTACGCCCGGAGTGCCGCCGCCACGGAAACGTGACAACACCACCGATCGAGGCGGAGGGCCGGCCCTAGGGGCTGTCCGGCGGCTCACGCCGTGGACGCGGGGTCTGGCACTCCACCAGACCCCGCTCACCTCGGCCGATCAGGCACCGTTGCTTTCCTGCGACTTGATCCGCCGGACGGCCCCTAGCCCTCTAGCCCCCGTGTTTCGGCCGTCCAGTGGACAGGACGGCCCGCAGTTCGGGCCCGGTGATCCGGTCGGCGGGGCGGGGGAGGGTCCAGCGGTGAGCCTTGCCGCCGTCCATGGGCAGCACTTCGACCACGGTCTCCAGCGGTGGGTGGCCGGGTCTGCCGCAGCCGAGCTGGCGGATCACGACGGCGGTGTCGTCGTCCAGGCCGAGCAGGACGCGCACGGCGTCCCTCAGCTCGCGAAGGCGCGGGCTCGGCCAGGCGATTCCTGGGCGTGGTTCCAGGTGTGGTTCCAGACGCATGGGAGATACCTCCTGGTTCAGTCGGCCGTGGCGGTCGCGGTCGCGGTCGTGGCCGCGGCCAGCTGCCAGGTCGCGAGGAGCAGCAGCGTGCCGGTCTCGGCGACGAGGCTGAGGACGGCCTGGGGCGCGGGCTGCAGACCGCGCTCGGTGAATCCGAACACGCCTACCGTGCGCGAGGCCGCGAAGCCGCCGAGGGCGCCGAGTGCGACGCCGGCCGCGGCGGCCCTCAGCAGCAGGGGCGGTGTCCCCGTCAGCAGCAGGACGGCGAGGGCGAAGGAGGCACTGGCCTGGACGAGGAACAGGGGGCCGACGACGGGGATGAAACGGTAGTCGTCGACGTAGAGCTGGGCGTGGATGTAGCCGCCGGCCGCGAGTGCCGCG
Organism: Streptomyces sp. NPDC101234; assembly: GCF_044767525.1. Lineage (NCBI taxonomy): Bacteria > Bacillati > Actinomycetota > Actinomycetes > Kitasatosporales > Streptomycetaceae > Streptomyces > Streptomyces sp. NPDC101234. The sequence continues at coordinate 497,741 of NZ_JBIWOA010000002.1, forward strand.
GCGGTCGCCCACCGCAGGGCGGTGACGGGGAGTCTTCGGCCGTTCATGCCAGCCTCTCGTCCGTGACGGCCAGTTCGCGGTCGCCCCGGCGGTAGCCGACGCTGCGGATACCGAGTGCGCCCTTGAGCTGCCGGGCGGGGACGACCTGCGGGGTGGGGGCGGGGCCATGGCCCGGTTTGGGCAGCGGGTAGGCGGTGGTGGTGGCGGAGTGGAAGGTGATGTTGCCGTCGGTCTTGGTGAAGAGCTGGTGGACGTGCCCGTTGAGACAGGTGACGGAGGAGAAGCGGCGCAGCAGGGCGATGACCTTGAGGGCGTCGTCGGTGCTCCAGCCCCACTTCGGGTACATGGCGAACAGCGGGATGTGGCTGAAGACCACGACGGGAGTGTCCGACGACAGTCCGGCGACGTCCTTGCGGACGAAGTCGATCTGGTCGTTGCCGAGGTGGCCGAGCTTCTCCAGGCTCAGGGTGTTGACCAGGGCGATGAAGTGCACGCCGTGGGTGTCGAAGCTGTACCAGCCGTCGCCGAGCGTGCCCGTGCCGAAGGTCCGCCGGTAGGCGCGGCCCGCGTCGCCGATGGAGTCGTGCTCGCCCGGTACGGTGAAGACGCGGTCCGTCTTCATGCCGGTCATCATCTGCTTGACCTGGTCGAACTGTCCGGCCGTGGACAGATGGGTCAGGTCGCCGCTGTGCATGACGAAGTCGGGCCTGAACCCGAGCGAGTTGACCTGGTGGATCGCTTCCTTGAACGAGCCGGCCACATCCATGTTCGCCGGGCCCTGGAACCCGATGTGGCTGTCGGAGACCTGCACGAACCGCAGCTCGCCGTTTCCCGCCGCGGTGCCCGCGGTGGCGGCCTCGGCGGTGGCGTCGCGGGCGCCGGCGATATGGCTGATCACCTCTCCGCCGGCCACGGTCAGCACCACCGCGCCGCCGAACCACCCCGCGTGCCGCATGAGCTGGCGACGCGTCATGCTGTGTTCCGCAGCAGGCTCATCGGGTCGGCCGGACTCACCGGCCGGCGCTCCGTCGTGACTGCCGTCGTAGCCGTCGTAGCCGTCGTAGCCGGTCATCGGGTCACCTCCACGGTGGCGGTCATGAACGGATGGATGGTGCAGAGGTAGGCGTAGGTGCCGGGCTTGGTGAACGTGTAGCTGTAGGTGGCGCCGGTGGCCAGCGCGGCGGACTTCAGCGGACCGCCCGATCCGTCGCTGGTGACGGTGTGGGCGTCGGTGTCCTGGTTGGTCCAGGTCACCGTCGTACCCGCCGTCACCTTCAGCGTGGCCGGGGCGAACGCGAAGTTCTTGATCGCTACGGCGTCCCCGGCCACCGGCGCGGCCTGCGCTCCCGTGGCCGGATGACTCGCGGGCATGCTCATGCCGGGCATCGGCGAGGCACCGGCGCCGCCGGGCGAGGAGTGCGACGGGCCGCATGAGCTGAGGAGCCCCAGCGTGCCGGCGGTGGCGAGGGTGGCGAGGGCCAGCCCGGCCGCGGTACGTGAGCGTCGGCCTGGGGTGTGGAAGTTCGGGTGCATGGCGTCCGTTCGTCCTTTGCCGTGAGGGAGATCTGCGGTTCCTGCCCGGCTTCACGGACGGCGAGGGGCATACGGTTCGGCATATATACGCTTTTGTGAGATTTCCTCGCGGCGACGCGGAGTGTCACCTGTACCGTGCCGTGCGTTACAGGACAAAGAAGTGCATATGCGCGATCATCGACTTATGCCCCGGAGTTTCCGAAAACGTGATCCAAGGGCCGATCCGGATCGCTCCGCGCGCCGTGTCTCTGGTAGAGGAACCCTTTCGACCGCGGATGAGGAACTGCTGCGCACTCTGTACGCGGAGCACGCAGGGCCCCTGTTCCACTACGTGCTGCGACTGACATCGGGAGACCGGCAATGGGCGGAGGATGTGGTGCAGGAGACGCTGCTGCGGGCGTGGCAGCACCCCGCCGCGTTCGAGCCCGCACGCGGCCCGGCCCGGGCATGGCTGTGCACGGTCGCCCGGCATCTGGTCATCGACGCCCACCGGGCCCGGCAGGCCAGGCCGGCCGAGGCCGGTGGCGAAGCGCTGGAGCGGGCCGCCGAGCAGACACCGGGCGAGGACGAGATCGAGCAGGCGCTGCAGAGCTGGGCGGTCGCCGACGCCGTCCGGGCGCTGTCCCCGGATCACCGCGCGGTGCTGCTGGAGACCTACTACCGGGGACGGACCATGGCGGAGGCCGCACAGGTGCTGGGCATCCCGCTGGGCACCGTGAAGTCACGGACGTACTACGCCCTGCACGCCCTGCGGCTGGCGCTCCAGGAGCGGGGGATCGAGCCATGACCGTGGTGTGCGGGAGGTGGCGACCGTGAGCACGGAGCACGAAGCCCTCCGGCTGGCGCTGGGCGGATACGTCCTGGGCACACTGCCCGCGGCGGAGATGGAAGAGATGCGCGTCCACCTCGTGGAGTGCGACGAGTGCCGGGCCGAACACGTCCGGCTGGCGGGACTGCCCGCGCTGCTGGCGACGGTGACCGCGGCCGAAGTCGCGGGCCTGCCGGTGCCGACCGCCGACGGGGAGCTGGCCGACCGGCTGGTGGCTCAGGCGGCCGAGAGCACGCAGGGCCCCACGCCCGCACGGCCCGTGGTGCCGGCGGCGGCGCCGCCGGCACAGGCGGGTGTGCTGGAGAGGATGCTGCAGCAGGCCGCGGCCCGGCGGCGCAGGACCTGGCGTCTGCAACTGGCCGGTGCCGGCGCCTCCCTGACGTTCGTCGCGGCGGCGGTCGGCGGCACCTGGCTGGCCGCGGTCGGTTCCGTGAGCAGTGAGGCGACGCCGCCCGGGGCGACCGCGCCGACCGCCTGGCGCACGTTCTCCGGAAGCGATCCCGCCACCGGCGTCACCGCCTCGGTGAAGGTCTACCCGTCCGCCTGGGGCAGCGTCCTTCAGGTCCACGCCAAGGGTGCACCCGCCGGAATCACCTGCCGGCTGCAGGCGATCGGGTCCGGCGGCACCAGGGCGGACGGCGCCACCTGGCGGGCGGGCGAGTACCCTCCCGGCACCACGGTCCCGGGAGCGGTCGCCATGTCCCCCGGGGACATCGAGCACTTCGAGATCCTCGCGGGCGACGGCCAGAAGCTGGTCACCATCCGGGCGTGAGGCGTTGACCGCCAACCCGCCCGGCTTTCACCGGACTTGATGCGCGAGTGCGCCGAGGGCCGCCGGGACGCGAGCTTCGAGAATCTGAACAAAAGGTGCGAACGGCTCGAACCGTTCGGCATGCGCCGTCCGTGTAACTGAGTGAGCGCGCCCTTGCAGGACCGGTGCACCGACCGTCCCGACATCGTCGGCGGTCTCCCTCATTCCGGTCTCCGCACCTCCACGGAAGAGCCAGAAGACCATGTTCGTGACCGATTCGCCCCGCCCGAGTCCACTGCCCGGCCGGCCCTGCCGCCACCAGGCACTGCTCACCCTGCCCGCGCAGGAGGCGCATGTCTCCGCCGCCCGTCACTTCGCGGCCGACCTGCTGGAGACCTGGAGCGTGCCCGCGAGCGAGCGGGACTCCGCCGTCCTCATCGTCGACGAACTCGCCGCCAACGCGGCCCGCTACGGCCGCGAGCACATGACCCTCTCGCTCGTCCTCGACCACGGCACTCTGCACATCGTGGTCATCGACTCCGGCATGACCGTGGAGCGCCGCCACCGCGACATGGCTCCCGACGAACACGGCCGCGGCACCGGCATCGTCCAGTACCTCGCCCAGTCGACCGAGGTCCGCCAGACCCGCGGCGGCCGCGAAGTCCGCGCCTGCCTTAGGTGCTCGGCATGACCGGCCAGGGCGTCCCGGGCGAGCCGCGGTACCGGGTCACCGGACGACCCCGCGACGGGGCCCTCGCGACCCACAAGCCGTGTCCCGTCGACGGCTGCCCCGGACGGGCCCGCGTTCCCGAGCGGTCCGCGGCGCATCGATCGGCCCTCGGTCCCGGCGCCCCCGGACACGACACGGCGCCGTGTCACCGCTGCGGCGCCGGCCCCTGCGCACCGGCGGAGTGGTGACCGTGGACGCGACCCCGAACAGCCACCCGGACAGCCACCCGGACAGCGGCGCCCCGTCCGCGTACGAGGCCTACACGAACGCGCCCGACCTGCGCCGCGAGATGCACGGACTGCTCGCCCTCGGCGCCGAACGCGACGGCCGCCAGGCCGTGCCCGCCACCGGCCCCCCGCCCGACCCGACGGCCGCCGAACGGGCCTGGCTGCTGCGCCGGGCGGCCCTCATGGACCGGATGGCCCAGGACGGCGACCCCGGCCCGGCCGCGGCCGCCGCGGAAACCGCCGAACAGCTCGTCCGGCACGACCGCCGCCATCCCGGCCTGGTGGCCGGCCCGGTCCACCCCGACGCGGTCACACCGACCCCCGGACCCCGGCGCTACGTCCGCCAGGAGTACGCCGCCTGGACGGCCGCCGGGCGCCCCGGAACCTGAAGCCGGGATCCGAAGCCGGGACCTGTAGAGCGGGACCGGCCCCTGCTAGCCGTGCAGCTCGGTGTACGCCTCCGCACTGCTGTCCTTCAGGAACTGCCAGCAGCGCTCGTTCTCGTCCTTCTCGCCGATCTCGCCGGCGGCGCGGGCGAGCGCGGCGAGGCAGCGCAGGAAGCCCTGGTTGGCCCGGTGCTCCCAGGGGATCGGGCCGTGCCCCTTCCAGCCGGCCCGGCGCAGGGCGTCCAGACCGCGGTGGTAGCCGGTACGGGCGTAGGCGTACGACTCGACGACCGCGCCGCGCCCGAACGCCTCCTCGGCGAGCAGTGCCCAGGCCGGCGAGAAGGTCGGGAACCTCGCCGCGACCTCGACGGGAGCCAGGGACTCGTCGTCCAGCAGGCGGTACGCCTCTTCGTTCTCCGGCAGATAGGTCGGCTCCGGACCACCGAGCAGGTTCTTGTGCGTCGTCATGGCGCCAGTCTGCCACCGCACAGAACCCGACCACGCGTCCCGTCGTCTTCCAGAACGCCGTCCCTCACGTGACGGCAAGGGGGGAGCAGACGTGCGAGATCCGAGACCCGCCCAACAGCCTCCGGAGGCCGACGCCCTGGCGCGGTTCCTCACCGCGGGCCCGGACCAGTGGCCCCGGCTCGCCCCACGGGTGACGGAAGCGGTCGGGGTGGCGACACTGGAGCGGATCGTGCATGCCACGGCCGCCCGTATCGGCGAGTTCGCCACCGTCACCGACAGCCCGGACGGGCTGATCGTGTCCGGCAGCACGGGCCGGGTGCGGGCCTGGGCCCAGGTGGCCCCCGACGGCGAACTCACCGCGCTGCGCATCGAAGGCGCCCGCTACACACCGCCCCGCCGCCGTCCCCGGCTGCCCGCCGCCCTCACCTGGACGGTCTACCTGGGCCTGGTCGTCCTCTGGAACGTCCTGACCGTGTGGACGGCCGACGACCGCACCACCTGGCTCGCCGACATGGCGACCCTCGCCGCCTTCTACGTGGTCGTGGAGGGCTGCGGCGCACCGGCGATGCAACCCCGCCCGCTGCGGCGCACGGTCGAGGCGGGTGCCGTCGCCGCCCTCGCCTCGGCATGGCGGCTGCCGGGACTGCCGGCCGGCCACGGCGTGCTCGGCCTCACCGTCGGCGCCGTACTGCTCGCGGCGGCCGGTTCCCTGGTCGTCACCGCCCGGCTGCACCGCTGGCGGGCCCCGCTGTCCCGGCCGCTGCTCTTCCCACTGGAGGGCGCCTGGTACGTCGTACAGGGCGGCGGCCCGGCGGTGAACCACCACACCCGGATGGCGGCACAGCGCGGCGCCCTCGACCTGGTCGCACTCGGCCCGTACGGCACCCGTACCCGGCCCGGCCGCGAACCGGCCGCGTACGCCGCCTACGGGCGCCCGGTCCGCTCCCCCTGCGACGGCCGGGTGATCTCCGCCGCCGGCACCGTTCCGGACCAGCGGCCGGGGGAGATCCGCTACCAGCCGCCGTACGGCAACCACGTCTTCCTCGACACCGGCCGGGAGATCGTCAAGATGGCCCATCTGCGCCCCGGTTCGGTGACGGTGTCCGAGGGCGACACGGTCCGGGCCGGGCAGCTCCTCGGCGAGGTCGGCAACACCGGCAACAGCACCGAACCCCATCTGCACATCCACGCCGAACGCGACGGAACCGGCCTGGACCTGCAGTTCACCGGCGTGCCCGGCCGACTGCACCGGGGACGGACGATCCGCGCCTGAGCAGGGGCGGATCCGAGGCCGGGTCCGAGGCCGGGTCCGGGGCCGGACGGGGGTTCCCGACAGGCGGGCCTTGCCGTGTCCGGTTACGTTGCGGAAGATGCTGGTGGGGACCGGGGCCCCCGTGTCGGCATCGGCAGGGGCGGACCGCTACCCGGAGTACAAAACAGGAGACAGCGATGTCCCACCAGGCCCAGCCCTCAGCGGCTTCGGAGCCCGAGACCCCGCATCTCGATTTCGCCGGCACCACGCCGTACGAGGACTACGTCAAGGCGGACGTGCTCACCCACCTCCAGCACACCCTCTCCGACGATCCCGGAGAGATGGTCTTCCTGGTCACGACCCAGGTGATGGAGCTGTGGTTCACCGTCATCGTCCACGAGTGGGAGACCGCGGCCGCGGCCCTGCGCAGCGACGACATCCCCGTCGCGATCGCCGCGCTGAAGCGCTCCACCCGTGAACTGGAGGCCCTGAACGCCTCCTGGAAGCCGCTCGGCCAGCTCACCCCCGCCCAGTTCAACTCCTACCGCTCCGCCCTCGGCGAGGGCTCCGGCTTCCAGTCGGCGATGTACCGCCGGATGGAGTTCCTGCTCGGCGAGAAGTCCGCGTCCATGCTCGTACCGCACCGCGGCGCGCCCCGCGTCCACGCGGAACTGGAGAAGGCGCTGCAGGAGCCGAGTCTGTACGACGAGGTGGTGCGGGTGCTGGCGCGGCGCGGGTACGCGATCCCGGACGCGGTGCTGCAGCGCGACATATCGCTGCGGTACGAGCCTTTCGACGCCGTCGAGGCCGCCTGGACCGCCGTCTACTCCGGCCCCGAGGACGCCGAGCTCGCCCGGCTCGGCGAGGCGCTGACCGACGTCGCCGAACTGGTCTGGCGCTGGCGCAACGACCACCTGGTCGCCACCCGCCGCGCCATGGGATCCAAGCCCGGCACCGGCGGCTCGGCCGGGGTCGCCTGGCTGGAGAAGCGCGCCCGCAAGAACGTGTTCCCGGAGCTGTGGACGGCGAGGTCCCATGTCTGAACTGGCCCTGAGGGCAGAGAAGCTGGACGCGTCGGACGACCTGGCCGGGCTCCGGTCCCGCTTCGTCCTCGACGAGGTCGTCTACCTGGACGGCAATTCGCTGGGCGCCCTGCCGGCGAACGTCCCCGGCCATGTCGAGGACGTCGTCCGCCGGCAGTGGGGCGAGCTGCGGATCCGGTCCTGGGACGAGAGCGGCTGGTGGACGGCGCCCGAGCGGATCGGCGACCGGATCGCCCCGCTGGTCGGCGCGGCGGCCGGCCAGATCGTGGTCGGCGACTCCACAAGTGTCAACGTGTTCAAGGCACTTGTGGGCGCGGTGCGGCTCGCGGGGGAGGGCCGGGACGAGATCCTCGTCGACGCGACGACCTTCCCCACGGACGGGTACATCGCCGAGTCCGCGGCCCGGCTGACGGGCTGCGTGCTGCGGCCCCTGACCCCGGCCGAGGTGCCCGACGCGCTCGGCGACCGCACCGCGGCCGTCCTGCTCAACCACGTCGACTACCGCACCGGGCGGCTGCACGATCTCCCCTCCCTCACCGCCGCGATCCACGCGGCCGGGGCCGTGTCCGTCTGGGACCTGTGCCACAGCGCGGGCGCGCTGCCGGTGGGCCTGGACGAGCACGGGGTCGATCTGGCGATCGGTTGCACGTACAAGTACCTGAACGGCGGCCCGGGTTCGCCCGCGTACCTGTACGTCCGCCGCGAGCTGCAGGACCGCTTCGACTCCCCGCTCCCCGGCTGGAACTCGCACGCCGAGCCCTTCGGGATGCGCTCGGCGTACGAACCGGCCGAAGGTTCGGTGCGCGGTCGCGTCGGCACCCCGGACATCCTCTCCATGCTGGCCCTGGAGGCGGCGCTGGAGGTCTGGGACGGGGTGCCGGTGGCGGCCGTACGCGCCAAGTCCCTTGCCCTGACCGACTTCTTCCTGGAGTGCGTCGAGGCGTACCTCCCCGAGGGCCGCGTCCGGTCGGTGACCCCGGTGGCGCACGAGGAGCGCGGCAGCCAGATCGCGCTGCGCTGCCCCGACGCCGGAGACGTGATGAAACGGCTGATCGAGCGGGGCGTGGTCGGGGACTTCCGGCACCCCGACGTCCTCCGCTTCGGCTTCACTCCGCTCTACGTCGGTTTCGCGGACGTGGAGCGGGCGGCGCGGGTGCTGGGGGAGGTGGCGGGAGCGTCTGTCGCCTAGTCAACCGACGGAAACGGCGGGCGACATGACGACATAGTGATCCCAGTGTGGGGGCCGGGACGGTACAGAACCGTTTAATCCTCACCGTGCGTGACATCCGCGTGTCCCCGCACGTCACCGGCCTGATACCGTCCCGGCCAACGGCCGTGTTCCCCACCTGGTCCGCCAAAGTTTCCCCCAGTGCCGAAAGCCTGGGAGGGACCCCCATCGCCGTTGAGAGGTTGGAGCATGTCGGACGACGCCGCAGCAGCACGGGCCGCCGCCGAGGAGGAGTCGGCCTTCTCGCACCCGCATGTCGCGCCCGACGCCACGGCGGCCTACGGCGACCACCCCGACCAGGTGATCGACTTCTACGCCCCGCGCATCGAGGAGCCGTCGGCTCCGCTCGTGGTGGTCCTGCACGGCGGCGCGTGGCGCGCACCGTACGACCGCGGTCACATCACCCCCTTCGCCGACTACCTGGCCCGGCGCGGCTTCGCGGTGGCCAACGTGGAGTACCGGCGCGGCGCGACGCTGCCCGCGCAGGGCGGTACGGCGCCGGTGGCGGGCCGTTGGCCGGACACCTTCGACGACGTGGCGGCCGCGCTGGACGCGCTGCCGGGTCTGGCCCGCGAGGCACTGCCCCAGGCGGATCTCCGCCGCATGGTCCTCACCGGCCACTCGGCGGGCGGCCACCTGGCCCTGTGGGCGGCGGCACGGCATGTCCTGCCCGCCGACGCCGTGTGGCGCACCCCGGCCCCGGCGCAGTTGCGCGGTGTCGTGGCGCTGGCCCCGATCGCGGACTTCGCGATGGCGGAGAAGCTGGACGTCTGCGGCAACGCGGCGCTCCAACTCCTCGGCGGAGAAGCCAAGTTCACCGAACGCCAGCGTTACGCGGACCCCGCGCTGCTGCTCCCCACGGGCATCGCGACCACCTTGGTCCAGGGCCGCGCGGACGAGGTCGTCCCGCAGGCGGTCGCCGAGGCCTACGCGGACGCGGCGGCCAAGGCGGGCGAGGTGGTGGGCCTGACCCTGCTGGAGGAGGTCGGCCACTTCCCCCTGATCGACCCGGCGGCGGACGCGTGCGCGGTGGCGGCGGAGGAGATCGCGCAACTGGCGTGGTGAGGACCCGCCCCTGAGCGCCCCTGAGCCTCCCTACCCGGCATACCCGTAGTACCTGAGAGCTACCTCCCAGGTGAGTCCCCTGGCGGGACGCGAACGACACGGCCCGCTCCGTAATTTTCCCGATCAGACAAGCCCGACGACCGGGCGAACTGAACGGGGAGGGCCGCCATGGCGGGTGCGACGGGGGAGCGGGAGAGGGTTGCTCGGGGGGCGGATGACGCCCGGACCGGCACGCACCCCGCGCTCGAAGCAGCGGAAGGCACATCTCCGCCAAGCACATCTCCGCCCAGTACATCCCCGCCAAGCACATCCCCGCCCCTGAGCCGCGGCGCCGAGCGGCTGCGCCGCACTCGGCGGTTGGGCCGCACCACCCTCGCCGCCCTCCTCACCGCCGCCGTGGTCCTCCCCCTCTCCGCGGCCACCCGGCCCCAGATCCCCGCCCCGCCCCCGGCCCGTCTCCCCGCCGCGCTCACCGCGGCCACCCTCGCCACCGCCTACCGGGCCAACCGCGAGAACGCCGCCGAGGCCGCCCGTATGGCGGCCGCCCACGGCGATGTCTCCCGTGCCGCCGCCGACCGCACCCTCGCGTCCCCCGCCCGTCACCTGCTCCACTTCGACGCCCGCGGCACCGGCCAGGCCACCGAGGTTCTGGGCGACCTGGCGCAAGCCACCCGTGTAGCCGTCCTCGTCCCCGGCTCGGACACCACCCTCGACACCTACGCTCGCTTCCACGCCGCGGCCGAGGCCCTGTACCGACGCCTCACCCACGACCGGCCACACACACCGACCGCCGTCGTCGCCTGGCTCGGCTACAAGACCCCGGCGACGATCAGCACCACGGTCCTCACCCAGGGCCGTGCCGACCAAGCGGCCCCACACCTGCGGGAGTTGATCCGCGAACTCCGCACCCTCACCGCCCCCGAGCCGGCGGCGATCTCCCTCCTCTGCCATTCCTACGGCACGGTCGTCTGCGCCGGCACCGCTCCCGCCCTCACCGGCCTCGGCGTCACCGACATCGCCCTGGTCGGCAGCCCCGGCACCGGCGCCGCCTCGGCCGCCGCCCTGCACACATCCGCCCGCGTCTGGGCGGCCCGAGGAGCCGGCGACTGGATAGCCGAGGTCCCGCACATCGAGGCGGATCTCTTCGGCACGACCGTCGGCTTCGGCCCCGACCCGGTGTCCCCGCGCTTCGGCGCCCGCGTCTTCGCGGCAGGTCCCGGCGGCCACAGCGACTACTTCACCCCGGGCTCGGTCTCCCTGGCCAACCTCGCCCGGATCGTCCTCGGCGAGACGACGGAGGTCAGCCGTGCGTAAGCCTCCTCCGCTCCGCCTCTCCGACCGCGTACGACACCTCTCCGACCCCGTACGTCACCTCCCCGCCCGCACCCGGCGTCTCGCCCACCGTATGGACACCGCCACCCCGCCCGACCGCGACCGTGCCGTGGACGCCCTCCGCGCGTTCGCCGTCCTCGGCGTGGTCCTCGGCCACTGGCTGGTCACGGCGCTGGTGGCGGACGGCGGCAGGCTGCACACCGACAGCCCCCTCCAGCATCTGCCCCGGCTGGCCCCGATCTCCTGGGTGTTCCAGACCCTCGCCGTGTTCTTCCTGGTCGGCGGCCATGTGGCAACCCGCGGTTACACCGCGGCCCGGGCCAAGGGCATCCCCTACCGCCGCTGGCTGACGGCCCGTCTGTCCCGTCTCTTCAAACCGGTGGCCGCACTCCTCACCCTCTGGACGATCGCGACCACCGCCCTGCTGCTCTCCGGCACCGACGTCACCACCGTCCACACCCTCGTCAAACTCGCCCTGTCCCCCCTCTGGTTCCTGCTGGTCTTCGCGGCGCTGACGGCGGCGACCCCTCTTGTCACCCGGCTCAACCCCCTGTGGCCGCTGGCCGTCGTCCTCCACGTGGACCTTCTCCGTTTCGGCTTCGGCGCCCCGCCCGCCATCGGCTGGGTGAACCTGGCGGCGGGCTGGCTGGTGCCGTACACCCTGGGCGCCGCCTGGACCCGTGGCGAACTGGACGGCCCACGCGCCGGCTGGGTCCTGTTCACGGGCGGTACGGCGGCGACGGCCGGGCTCATAGCCTGCGCGGGCTACCCGGCCTCGATGGTCGGCGTCCCGGGCGCGTCCGTCTCCAACCTCAACCCGCCCACCCTGGCCGCCGTCACCTTCGGCCTCGCGCAGTGCGGCCTGGCCCTGCTGCTGCGTGAGCGGCTGCGCCGCACCATGCGACGGCCCATGGCCTGGGCGGCGGTGGCCTTCGTGAACCTCTCCGCCATGACGATCTTCCTCTGGCACCAGACGGCCCTGATGGCGACCACGGCCACCGGCCTCCTGCTCGGCCGCCTACCCGGCCTCCACACCTCCCCCGACCACCTCGGCTGGGCCGCGGCCCGCCTGCTCTGGCTCCCGGCCTTCGCCCTGACCCTCGCCGTCTGCTGGGCGGCGTTCCACACCTACGAGCACCCCGGCACCCCACGCCGCTCCGGCTCCCGCACCCGTGCTCGTACGCGCACGCACACCCGGTCCCGCGCCGGCCGCTCACGCATCGTCAGAACGCACCGCTCGTCCGATCGGACGACACCGACGGGAGCCCGCCATGTCTAGGCTGATCGATGTGACGGAGACGGGGACCCGGCGGGCGGAGTGGTCCGACCGCGCGCCGCGCTTGCTGCAGATACTCCGCGACGACCTGTGGACCGCCCGTCCCGACCCGCTGCCCGCCTCCCTCCGGCTGCGCCGGCTGCCGCACGGTGTGCTGTGCCTGGCGGCGTTCGGCATCACCGTCGGCGGCATCGCACAGCTCCAGCACAACGGGCATCTGGGTGCCGGTCTCGCCTCGCTGCTCGGGTTCGCACCGGGCGGCGCCGTGGTCCTCGCGATGTGGCGGCCCATCCCGGCCTGGTGGCTGTCGATGACGGCCATGCTGGTGGGCGCCATCGCTCTGCACGGCCGGCTGGGCATGACACCGGAGGTCGTGTTCACCTGGCCCTGGACCGCGGCCGGGATCATCGCGCACCTGTTGGTCCTGCTGCTGCTCACACTACGGGTCCGCGCCCGGGTGGCGGTCGAGGCACTGGCCCTGACCGGGCTGGTCACCTGGCTGCTCGACGGCGTGTGGGGTGCGCCGCTGCACGAGTCCACCTCGGTGGTCACCGTCGTCCTGTCCGCGATCGTCGTGGCGCTCGGCAGCGCGCTGCGCGGCCGCCGCGAGGCGCGGGTGGAACTCGGCCGTCAGGCCTCGCTCACCGAGGAGGAGCGGGCCCGGCGCACCCTCCTCGAGGAGCGCAGCCGGATCGCCCGCGAGCTGCACGACGTGGTCGCCCACCACATGTCGGTCATCTCCATTCAGGCCCAGGTCGCTCCACACCTTGTGGATAACCCGCCGGACGAGCTCAAGGAGAACCTGGACGGCATCCGGCAGAACGCACTGGAGGCGCTCACCGAACTGCGCAGAGTGCTGGGCGTGCTGCGCTCGGAGAGCCCCGACGCGGACGCGCCCGAGGACGCCGGTGCCGGCCCGCACAGCCCGCAGCCGACCCTGGACCGGCTGGACGCGCTGGTCGAGAACACCCGGGCGGCCGGTCTGACCGTGACCACCCGGATCGACGGGGACCGCCGCCAACTGCCCTCCGGTGTGGAGCTGTCGGCGTACCGGATCGTCCAGGAGGCGCTGAGCAACGTCCTGCGGCACGCGCCGGGTGCCACCGCCCATGTCGCGATCGAGTACGTCCCCTACGGGCTGCTGGTGTCCGTCAGGAACTCGCGGCCGACCCGGCCCGCTCCGGCGTCGCCGGGTGCCGGACACGGTCTGCTCGGCATGCGGGAGCGTGCGGCGATGCTCGGCGGCGCGCTGACGGCGGAGTCCGGGCCGGACGGCGGCTACCGGGTCTTCGCACGCCTCCCCGTGACCGTCCCGGCCACCGGCCTGAACACCCTCCGGGCCACCGCCCCCACCGCCCGCACCAGCTCCGGCCCCGATGCCGCCGACGCGACCGAGGCCCCTGACGCCACCGACGTGATCGACCCGAAGGACGCCTCGCATGACGAGCATCAGCAGTGACAACAGCAGGAGCGGCGGCAGCCCCGTCCGCGTGGTCATCGCCGACGACCAGCAGATGGTCCGGCAGGGCTTCACCGTGCTGCTGAACGCCCAGCCGGGCATCGAGGTGGTCGGTCAGGCGGTGGACGGGCTGGACGCGGTGGTCCAGGTCGCCGAACTCACCCCGGACGTCGTCCTCATGGACATCCGCATGCCCGAGCTCGGCGGCATCGAGGCCACCCGCCGCATCGTCGGCGAGCACCCGGACATCAAGGTGCTGGTGCTCACCACCTTCGACCTGGACGAGTACGTGTACGAGGCGTTGCGGGCCGGCGCGTCCGGGTTCCTGCTCAAGGACGCGTCCGCGGACAAGCTCGCCGAGGCGGTCCGAGTGGTGGCGGCCGGCGACGCACTGCTGGCGCCCGGTATCACCCGGCGGCTGATCGCCCAGTTCTCCCAGCTGGACGGCGGCAGGGTGCGGGCTCCGCTGAAGACGCGCGTCGGCGAGCTGACCGAGCGGGAGACGGAGGTCCTCGCGCTGATCGCGCAGGGTCTGTCGAACGCGGAGATCGCCGAGCGGCTGGTGGTCGCCGAGCAGACCGTGAAGACCCATGTGGGCCGCATCCTGGTGAAGCTGGGCCTCCGGGACCGCACCCAGGCGGCGGTGTTCGCGTACGAGTCGGGGCTGGTACGGCCCTCCGGTTACTGACGGCCTTCCGCTCGTCCCCTCGTCCCCTCGTCCGCTCGTCCCCTCGTCCCCGTAGTACCTGAGAGGGATGTCCAAGGACCCTTCTCACAGGTGACGACGGTGACCCGGCCCTCCGCCTACGGTCGTGTACGTGACCGAGACGACCCACACGCAGTCGATGCCACCGGAGCCACCGGACGGCGCGTTCGAGCCGTACAAGCCGCGCAGTCCGGAGTTCCGGGCGGCGATGGACGCCCTGCGCGGCCTGCGGCAGGAGCTGTTCCACGACGCCTTCGCCTACCGTCCGCTGCCCCGGGCGAGCACCGACGGCCGGTTCGCCCGCCGGCTCCCCGGCCCGCTGCGGGAGTACGCGGCCTGGGGACCGCACGCCCTGATCGGCGCGGCCGGCCTCGTCGCGATGCTCATCGCCTCGGACAGCTTCAACGGCGCCGCGATGAACCTGGTGCTCGGCCTGCTCGCCCTGGTCCCGGTCCTGCTGACCATGGTGCGGCCCGTCGGCGCGTTCTGGCTGTCGATGGTGGCGACCCCGGTCGCGGCCGCCCTGGGGAGCGAGTGGGACACCGAGTGGCCCTGGCTGCCGGGCAGCTTGGCCTGCCACCTGATCGTGCTCACCGTCGTGGCGATACGCACCAGGCCGCGCACGGCGGCGTGGATGTGGGTGCTGACGGCGGTGTACGGCGTCGCGGCGGAGACGGTCTTCCGCGGCGGCCACTACTTCGGCTCCGACACCATGGAGCTGCTCTTCCTCTCGGCGCTGTCCCTGCTCGGCGTGACCGTCCGGCACATCCGCAGCGAGGCCCGGCAGGAGGTGACCGCCCAGCAGACGGTGACCGCGCACGAGCGTTCCCGGCGCACCCTGCTGGAGGAGCGCACGACGATCGCCCGTGAACTGCACGACGTGGTGGCCCACCACATGTCGGTGGTCGCCATCCAGGCGGAGGCGGCCCCCTACCGGGTCGAGAACCCGCCGCCGGAGCTGGAGAAGGCGTTCGTCACGATCCGCGAGAACGCGGTGGCGGCGCTCACCGAGCTGCGCCGTGTCCTGGGTGTGGTCCGGGCCGAGGACTACGAGGCCCCGGACGCCCCGCAGCCCACCCTCGCCGACCTGGACGCCCTGCTCGCCAATGTGCGGGAGGCGGGCCTGACCGTCGACAAGGGGATGACCGGCGCGGTCCGTGAACTCCCGCAGGGCGTGGAGCTGTCGGCGTACCGCATCGTCCAGGAGGCGCTGAGCAACACCCTGCGCCATGCGCCGGGCGCGAGCGCCAGAGTCGAGATCGGCTATGTCATCGGCGGCCTGGGCCTGCGCATAGTCAACGGTCCGCCGCCCAGGACCGCGCTGCTCAAGCCGTCCCCCGGCGCCGGTCACGGCATCACGGGCATGCGGGAGCGGGTCTCGATGCTGAACGGCGAGATGACGGCGGCTCCGACGGCCGAGGGGGGCTATGAGGTGACGGTGTTCCTGCCGGCCGTCACCGCGGCCGAAGGTGACGCATGACCATCCGTGTACTGATCGCGGACGACCAGATGATGGTGCGCGAGGGCTTCTCGGTGCTGCTGAACGCGATGCCGGGCATCGAGGTCGTCGGCGAGGCGGTCAACGGCCGTGAGGCGGTGGACCGCGTCCGTGAACTGACCCCCGACGTGGTCCTGATGGACATCCGTATGCCCGAGCTGAACGGCATCGAGGCGACCCGGGAGATCGTGGCCGCCGACAGCACGGCGAAGGTCCTGGTCCTCACCACCTTCGACCTTGACGAGTACGTCTACCAGGCCCTGCGCGCGGGGGCCTCCGGCTTCCTCCTCAAGGATGCCTCGGCCCGCCAACTGGCGGACGGCGTACGGGTGGTGGCCTCGGGTGAGGCCCTGCTGGCCCCGTCGGTCACCAAGCGCCTGATCACGGAGTTCTCGAAGCTCTCCGACACACCGCGCCTGATGTCCACGGCCCACGCGGCCTATGGCGACCTCACCGACCGCGAGACGGAGGTCCTGATCCTCATCGCTCACGGCCTCTCCAACGCGGAGATGGCCGAGCGCCTGGTGGTGGCCGAGTCGACGATCAAGACCCATGTCAGCCGGATCCTGGTGAAGCTCGGCCTCCGGGACCGCACCCAGGCGGCGGTGTTCGCCTACGAGGCACGGCTGGTGACGCCGGGGTAGCGCACATGCCCAGAGCACAGTCGTTGTTGCGATTCGATCGCGAGCGGTACAGGTGTGGACACAGTGCGCTCAAGTCGTGTTTGAATGGTGAAGGAATCAGCCAGATGGCTCGTTTCAGCTGTCCGGCAACTCCCCTTTCGTTCAGCTTCTTCGCTTTTTGATCACCCCCGTCCCCACGCTCCCGCTTCCCCAGGCGGGAGCCGTTTTTATCCCTGTTTCGCGTGAAGAAAGTTGCCGCGATGACCGCTGAGGTGTCCGAGTTCCACTACGGCATGATCACCCCGATAGCCGCCTATCTGATGGCGTTTCTGGGCTCCGTGCTGGCCCTGCGCTGCACGACCCGTTCGATCGGCCGTGGGCGCGGTGAGAAGAAACTGGGCTGGCTCGCGCTGGGGGCGATCTCCCTGGGCTGCGGCATCTGGACCATGCACTTCATCGCGATGATCGGCTTCAGCGTGGACGGCGCTCTGGTGAGCTACGACGCCGGACAGACGGTGCTGAGCCTCTTCGTCTGCATCGCGGTGGTCGCCGTCGGCGTCTTCCTGGTCGGCTACCGGGGTTCGGGCCCGCTCACCCTCGGCACCGCGGGCGTCATCACCGGTATAGGGGTGGCGGCGATGCACTACCTCGGCATGGCCGCGGTGAACACCGCCGGCGCCGTGCACTACGACACCACGGTCGTCGTCCTCTCCGTGGTGATCGCCGTGGTCGCCGCGACCGCCGCGCTCTGGGCGGCGGTGTCGATCAGCACGGTGTGGGCGACCATCGGGGCCGGCCTGGTGATGGGCGCGGCCGTCTCGGCCATGCACTACACCGGCATGGCCGCGGTGAGCGTCCACGTGACCCAGATGCAGACGGGCGGCCAGTCCTCGACGAGCCTGCTCGCCTTCCTGCTGGTCATGCTGGCCGGCCCGGTCGCGGCCCTGATCGTGGCGGGCGCGATCGTCATGTTCGACCCCGAGGTCGTGGGCGGCCAGCCGGACTGGAACTCCACGAACCAGCACCCGGAGCCCGTGGGGAGCCGGCACTACACGTCGTGAGGCCCGTGCGCCCGGTGCTGCTCCGGTGGCGGCGACGGCGATGCTTCTAGTCGATCGCCTCAAGGCCACCGCGCAGCGCTGACAGGGCGTTCGGAAGGACGCTCAGTGTCATTCCGGCCGCGCCGATCCACAGCGTGGCCGCCGCACCGAACGCCGAGCCCGAGGCGCCGCCGAGGAGTCCGCCGAGCGGGATGCCTCCCCAGGAGACGAAGCGGGCCGTCGCGTTCGTCCGGCCGAGGAGCCGGTCCGGGGTGAGGGCCTGCTGAAGGCTCGACTGCGCGACCACCCGGACCACCCCGCCCAGGGAGAGCGCCGCGAGGCCGATCGCGGCCACGACCATGGTCCAGCCCGGCCGCGCCAACGGCATCAGCGCGGTCAGCGGGCAAGTGACCAGTGGGGCCAGCCAGATGACCGGCCCCTGCCCGAGCCACGCGGAGACCCTGACAGCCAGCAGTGCCCCCAGCAGCGCACCGCACCCCATCCCCGACAGGACGAGGCCGATCCCGAAGGGCGAAAGCCCCAGCGCCCGTTCCAGGTGGACCAGCAGCATGGTCTGGTACATGACGAGGGAGAGGTTGAACACCGCGTCGGCCAGCATCATCGCGCGCAGGGCGGGATGCCCGAGGGCGAATCGCAGGCCTTCCGCGATGTCCCGGCCCAGTCGGCGGTGTCCGCCCGGCTCCGGCCTCTCCTCCCGTCCGCGGATGCTGATGGCGAGCAGAGCCGACAGGGCCATCCCCAGCGAACCGGCCAGGAGGGTGGCGGGCGCGCCGACCCCGCCCACCAGCGGTCCGGCCAGCGCCGGGCCGCCGATACTCGTGACCGAGCGGATCGCCGAGAGCCTCGCGTTGCCCTCGACCAGACGGCCGCGGCCCACCAGGTGCGGCAGATAACTGACGTAGGCGACATCGAAGAAGACGGTCAGCACGCCGTGCGCCAGGGCCACGGCGTAGAGCCATCGCAGGGTGAGCAGACCCGCCCACCAGGCCACCGGCACCGTCACCAGGAGCAGTGCCCTCGCGAGGTCGGCGGCGATCATCACCGGCCGCTTCCGCAGGCGGTCCACCCAGGCGCCCGCCGGCAGCCCCACCAGGAGCGAGCCGGCCGTGGTCAGCGCGGTCAGCACACCGACCTGGAACGCGTCGGCGTCGAGGGACACGATCGCGGCCAGCGGCAGGGCCAGGAAGATGATGCGGTCGCCGAGCTGGCCGAGTGCCGTGGCGACGAAGAGACGGCCGAAGTCCGGGTCGCGCAAAAGGCCGGAACGCAGGGGAGGGCGGCCCATCCGCTATCCCTCCACCGCGAACTCGTAGACGACCTCCCGGCGGACGTCCGGGACGACGATGTCGGCGGTCTCGACGGGACGCCCGCCGGTGTCGTGAATGGTCCGCTCGATCCGGAGCACGAGGTCCCCGACCGGGATACCCAGCAGGTTCGCCTGTGCCCGCGTGGCGCGGGCCGGGCGGGGCAGTTCGACCACCGTCCCGACGTGCACGCCGATGGACCGCATGCGCGCGACGACCCCCTTTCCGGCGAGCGGCCCGCGTTCGGGCAGCACGATCGGGGTGCCGCCGGTGAGGGCCAACGGCTCCCAGGACTCGGAGAGCTGCACCGGCTGACCGCCGGCGAGGAACTCGTAGTGCGTGCGGACGCAGAGGTCGCCGGGGGAGACGGCGAGCCGTTCGGCGATGTCCTGCGGAGCCGGGACCCGTACCTCGCTGTGGGCGTCCCAGGCACCCGCCCGGCCCCGCTCGGTCAGGGCGGCGAGCGAGCCTTCGCGGCGCCGGGAGCGGACCATCCGCAGCCGCTCGCGCGGGACCCGGACATACGTCCCCGAGCCCGCCCGCCCTTCGAGCAGCCCTTCGGCGACCAGCAGGTCCACGGCCCGCTGTACGACGTTGCGGCCGACGCCGTACTCCTCGGCGAGCCGGGCCCGGGACGGCAGCCGCCCCCCGACCCGCCACTCGCCCGCGCCGATCCGCGCACGCAGCACCCCGGCCACGGTCAGATAGGGGGCCTCTCGGGACATGCGCGGCGCTCCGCTCTCTCGCTGCTCTCTCGCTTCGGACGGAGTCGGCAAGTTACTGCGCCCACGGAAAGCTGATGCAGCAGCAATACGTTCCGTAGGGCGGTCACCCCTGGTCAGAAGGGGGACCGGCGGTCTAACGTCCGTCCATGGCAGCCTTCGACCCCTGGGACCCGGACTTCCTCGCCGACCCGTACCCCGCCTACGCCGAGCTCCGAGCCAGGGGCCGGGTGCAGTACTTCGAGCCCACGAACCAGTGGCTCGTCCCGCACCACGCCGACGTCTCGGCGCTGCTGCGGGACCGGCGGCTGGGGCGGACGTACCAGCACAGGTTCACGCACGAGGACTTCGGGCGGACCGCGCCCCCGCCGGAGCACGAGCCGTTCCACACGCTCAACGACCACGGCATGCTCGACCTCGAACCCCCGGACCACACCCGCATCCGCCGCCTGGTGTCCAAGGCGTTCACCCCGCGCACGGTCGAGCGGCTCAAGCCGTACGTGGCGAAACTCGCCGGTGAGCTGGTGGACGGCCTGGTCGAAGCGGGCGGCGGGGATCTCCTCAAGGATGTCGCAGAACCCCTCCCCGTCGCCGTCATCGCCGAGATGCTGGGCATCCCGGAGGCGGACCGGGCCCCGCTGCGCCCCTGGTCGGCGGACATCTGCGGGATGTACGAGCTGAACCCGTCCGAGGAGACGGCCGCGCGGGCGGTACGCGCGAGCGTCGAGTTCTCCGAGTACCTGCTGCAGCTGATCGCCGAGCGGCGCGCCGAGCCGGGCGACGACCTGATCTCCGGGCTCATCGAGGCGCACGACGAGGGCGACCGGCTCACCGAGCAGGAGATGATCTCCACCGCCGTCCTGCTCCTCAACGCCGGCCACGAGGCGACCGTCAACGCCACGGTCAACGGCTGGTACGCGCTCTTCCGCAACCCCGCCCAGCTCGCCGCCCTGCGCGCCGACCACTCCCTGGTCCCCACCGCGATCGAGGAGCTGATGCGCTACGACACCCCACTCCAGCTCTTCGAACGCTGGGTGCTGGACGAGGTCGAGATCGACGGGACGACGATCCCGCGCGGTGCCGAGATCGCCATGCTCTTCGGCTCGGCCAACCACGACCCGGCCGTCTTCCGCGATCCCGGACACCTCGACCTCACCCGCGGCGACAACCCGCACATCTCCTTCAGCGCCGGCATCCACTACTGCATCGGCGCCCCGCTCGCCCGTATCGAACTGGCCGCCTCCATGACGGCCCTGCTGGACCGGGCCCCGACACTGAGCCTGGCGACAGAACCGGAGCGCAAGCCGAACTTCGTGATCCGCGGGTTGGAGGGACTGCGCGTGGCACTGTGACGGTCAGGCCACATCCCGCCGCCGTAGCCCCGCCAGCCCCGAGGCCGTCAGTACCGTGGCCAGTGCCAGCAGGGTCAGTACCGGGGGCCACGCCATCTTCCCGCCCGGCAGCTTCGGCAGATGGCCGAAGGGGGAGAGGTCGAGGACGAGTTGCGGGGCGTTCAGGGCCGGACCCACCCAGCCGATCAGGAGGACCGCCACCGCGACACCCCAGGCCGCCGGGGCCAGGCGGGGGGCGAGGCCGTACAAGACCACCGCCGACCCGCCGATCACCCACACCGCCGGGAGCTGGACCAGGCAGGCGGCCAGGATCGGGCCCGCCTCCTTGCCGTAGCCGACCGCGAAGCCCGCCGCGGCCAGCAGCATGATCAGGGCCGAGCCGCCGAAGGCGATCGTCAGATGGCCGGCCGCCCAGCGCAGCCGGCCCACCGGGCCTGCGAGGAGGGGTTCGGCGCGGCCCGAGGTCTCCTCGCCGTGCAGCCGGAGGACCGACGCCACGACATACAGCGCGGCGACCAGGCCCAGCATGCCGACCATCGAGGCGAGGAACGCGTCGGTGAGCCCGCCCCGGCCGCCCATCCGCTCGAAGATCTCGCGGGCGTTCTCGTTGTCGCCGACCAGGCCGGCCGCGCCCTCCGTCAGGCCGCCGTAGACCACACCGGCCAGGAAGAAACCGAGCGACCAGCCGAGCACACCGCCCCGCTGCAGCCGCCAGGCGAGGGCGGCGGCGGAGCCGAGGCGACCGGCGGCCGGGCCGGGACGGGCCGGGAAGAAGCTCATGCCCAGGTCCCGGCGCCCGGCCAGGACGTAGGCCACCGCGGCCTGCACCAGCACCGTCGCCGTGGACAGCAGCAGCACCCACCAGCGTTCGGCGGCGAAGGGACGCAGGTTCTCCAGCCAGCCCAGCGGGGAGAGCCAGGTCCACACCGACGAACCGTCGCTCGTCGCCGAGTCCCCAGCCGCCCGCAGCACGAAGGCCGCGCCCAGGACCGCCGACGTCAGACCCCGCGCCAGCCGCGCGCTCTCCGTCAGCTGTGCCACGATCGCCGCCATCGTCGCGAAGACCATGCCGACGGCACCGACGCCGACACCGAGGGCCAGTGCGCCGGCCGCTCCCTGGTTCGCGAGCCCCGCCGTGATCAGCAGCGCGAGGACCGCGTTGGCGACCCCCGCCGCCAACAGGGCCGCGGTCAGCGACGCCCGGCGGCCCACCGCGCCGGACGCCAGCAGCTCCGCGCGGCCGGTCTCCTCCTCGTCGCGGGTGTGCCGTACGACGACGAGCAGGCCGGTCACGGCCGCGAGGAGACCGGCGTACACCCCCACCCGCCAGGCGGTGAGACCGCCGAGCGAGGTGTCGTGGATCGGGCCGATCAGCGCGCGGAAGGAGGCGTTCGTCTCCAACTGCCGGACCAGATCGGTGCGTTCGGCCTCGGTGCCGTAGAGGCTCTTCAGGGTGTTCGGCATGGAGAGGACCATCAGCGCGTTCACCGCGATCCAGACCGGGGTCGTCACGCGGTCGCGGCGGAGCGCGAAGCGCAACAGGGTGCCGGTGCCCGTGAGGGTGGTCATCGCGCCGCCACCTGCTCGGTCTCGTCCTGGTAGTGGCGCAGGAAGAGCTCCTCCAGGGTCGGGGGCGTGGAGGTCAGGGAACGCACCCCCGTCTCGCTCAACGAGCGGAGCACCGCGGTGAGTTGGTCGCTGTCGACCTGGAGGCGGACGCGGTGGCCCTGGACGTCGAGGTCGTGGACGCCGGGCAGGTGCGCCAACCCGTTGGGCGGACCGGCGAGTTCGGCGGTCACGCTGGTGCGGGTGAGGTGCCGCAGGTCGGCGAGCGAGCCGCTCTCGACGGTACGGCCGCCCCGGATGATGCTGACGCGGTCGCAGAGCTCCTCGACCTCGCTCAGGATGTGGGAGGAGAGCAGGACGGTACGGCCGCGGTCGCGCTCCTCCTCCACACAGCGCTGGAAGACCTCCTCCATGAGGGGGTCGAGGCCCGAGGTCGGTTCGTCGAGGATCAGCAGGTCCACGTCGGAGGCGAACGCGGCGACCAGGGCGACCTTCTGCCGGTTGCCCTTCGAATACGTGCGGCCCTTTTTCGTCGGGTCCAGCTCGAAGCGGTCGATGAGATCGGTCCGGCGGCGGGCGTCCAGCCCCCCGCGCAGCCGGCCGTACAGGTCGATGACCTCGCCGCCCGAGAGATTGCGCCAGAGGGTCACGTCCCCGGGGACGTAGGCGATCCTGCGGTGCACCTCCACGGCGTCCGTCCAGGGGTCGCGGCCCAGGATCTGCGCGGCGCCCGAGTCGGCGCGCAGCAGACCGAGCAGGACCCGGATGGTGGTGGACTTGCCGGCTCCGTTGGGGCCGAGGAAGCCGTGCACCTCGCCGGCCTCGACGGTCAGGTCGAGACCGTCCAGGGCGTGGGTGCGGCCGAAGGACTTGTGGAGCCCGGCGACCGTGATTGCCTTCGTCATGGTTCAGAACGTACGCTTCTTTCAGAAACTTGTGAAGTTAAGGAAGTGTAGAAACCGTCGCTAGGCTGGTGACCATGACTACGGATGCGGTGGGGCGGGACCACGAGGCGGTCTCCCAGTTCGTGGAGAGCTTCGCGGCGCAGCTCGTCGAGGCCGGGATGCAGCGCATGCCGGCACGTATCTTCGCGGCCCTGCTCTCCTCCGACTCGGGAACCCTGACCTCGGTGGAACTGGGGGAGCAGCTCCAGGTCAGCCCGGCGGCGGTGTCCGGCGGGGTGCGTTATCTGGCGCAGCAGCACATGGTGGCGCGGGAGCGTGAGCCGGGGTCGCGGCGGGAGCGGTACCGGGTGCACAGCAACCAGTGGTACGAGGCCCTCACCAACCGGGAAGCCGTGATCAAGCGGTGGGAGCACGCCCTGCGCGAGGGCGTGAACAGCCTCGGCCCGCAGACCCCGGCGGGGCGGCGGATGGCCGAGACGCTGGCGTTCTTCGAGTTCGTGGACGGGGAGATCGCGCAGATGATGGAGCGGTGGCGGGTGCGCCGGGAGGAGCTCTTCGGCACGGACTGACCCCCGTCATCCCCTCGGTCGTCCCCTTCGTCATTCCTCCTCGTACGTCCGCGCCAGGTGTTCCTTGAGCCGGGCATGGCGGAACTGGTACACGGCACCCGAGTGACGCAGGACGCCTCTGCGGTGGGCGTCCTTCAGGAAACCGTTGACATCCCGGGGCAGCCGGCCGGTCAACGGCAGCCAGATGCGGGACAGGGCCACCCAACGGCCCCAGGCGGTCAGCGCGAGCCCGTACGCGATCCCGGTTCCCAGCCCGCCCTCCACCGTGTAGAACAGCCAGTCCGGAACGTCGCCGACCCTCCCGTAGAACAGCCATCCCACCACTCCGAAGACCACCGTGTTCACGAGGGCCTGCTGCATCACCGCCGTGCGGTCGGTCCTCAGGAGGCGGGTGGGGGCGCTCGTGGCGTCGAGGCGGACCGGTGCGGCGAGTGCCGCCGCCAGGGCGTACGCGAGCCCGAACACGGGCGCGTACTCCAGGCCGCTGACGAACGCGGACGCCAGCACGGTCTTGAGCCCCGGGCCGCCTCCCACCGCCAGGGCGGTCACGAGCGGGCCCCCGATCCAGAACACGAACGCGCACATGAACGCACCCGCGTACCCGATCGCCAGCCGTGGCCCGAGCACCCTCCTGAAGTGCCTGATCACGCCCTTGAGCCGCAGGCGTCTGACGGCGGGTCCGCCGCCTCCGCCGCCGTAGGCGAACCCGAGGACCAGCCCGGACAGCAGCCCGCCCGCCAGCCCGTTCCACAGCCCGAGCAGGAGGGTCGGCACCAGGGCCGTTCCCGTCAGAAACCCTTGTGCGAGCCCGGCCACGAGCCAGGTGACGAATCCGAACCCGAATCCGCCGCCGGTCCCGACCGCCAGCCGACGGGTGAACATACGGCGGGTCGGCCTCGTGCCGCCGAGGAACCGCATGCTCACCCCCGACGGTTCGACCGCTGCGCTCCCGTCCGTGACCGCGTACATCAGCCCGAACGCCGTGCCCGACAGCAGCGCGATACAGGCTCCGCGCAGCAGCGCGGCCGCGAACCAGTACGGGGGTCTGGGCGTCACGAACGGCATCAGCGACCAGACCGCGAGTGTGTCCAGCAGCCCGAAGGCGAGCCCGGCCACGGTGCCGACCACGACCATGCGCACCGGACGGCTCACCGTTCTGCCGCCCAGCTCCCACCACTTGAGGTCGGACGAGTCGCCGAGGTGGTGGGCGAGGTAGCCGTACCACTCCTGGACGCGTTCACGGTGTTCGGCGGGCCGGTCCCGGTAGACGGCGTGCAGAAAACCGCCCAGCAGGTCGTCCTCGATCGCCTCGCGGGTGCCGAAGCGCTCGTCGTCCAGCAGTTCCGCCGGTCCGCGTGCCGCCTTGCCGGCCCCGCTGGTGCCCCGCTCGCCGTGGACGATCGCGGCCAGGTCGACCATCAGGGGGGTGGACAGCGCGCGGCCCAGCGGGCCGTCGGGGTTGCTCTCCATCTCGGTCTGCACCCGGTTCCAGCCGGGCGCGGCGTGCCGGGAGCTGCGCAACCGCAGATACTCCACCGCGTCGTCCGGGGACAGCTCGGCCAGTTCCACCACGGCCGCGCGATGCAGCCCTCTGCTGTCCGCCACGGCCGTCCGGTACTCCTCGCGGCGACTGGTCAGGACGTACGGCAGCGAGCTCTCGGAGAGCAACTCCCGGGCTCTGGCGCGCAGGGGCTCGGGAATCTCGTCGAATCCGTCCAGGACGGGCAGGATCAGCCGCCAGTTCACCAGCTCCTCGGCCAGGGTCGTCCGGCCGTCTGCGGTGACCTCGGCCAGCCACGGCTGGTCGCGTCGCAACTGGCGGCTCAGCCAGTCCTCCAGCGAGTCCTCGGCCAGGTTCCAGGAGCCGAGGCCGAAGATCTCCGCGACGGGTTTGCCGGGGCGCCGGTGCTCCAGCCGCCGCAGCACGAACCGCACGCCCAGCACGCTCTTTCCCGAACCGCCCGGCCCCAGCACCACGAGACGGCGGTACGGCAGCCGGCGGTGGACCTCGGCGATCTCGTCCAGCCGCCCGCTGAGGTCGTCCTCCGCCTGATCCCCCCAGATGCGTTCCGGGTGGTCCAGTTCCAGCTGGTCCGCGTGCACGGAATGCCAGCGCACGGGCAGCGGGTCGGCGTCCTGGATCCCGCGCTGCTTTCCCTCGGCCTGCCAGCGGCCGTGGAGCGCACCCGCCAACTTGTCGGCCACCCTCGCCAGATCGTCGGGCACCAGGACGAACTCGTCGATCTCCCAGGTCAACCGATCGATCGCCTGGGTGAACTCGGCCACCGCCGCGGTCAGTTCGCGGGTCCGGCCGGCCAGTGCGTGTGTCCTGACGACCAGTCCGTCGGCCAGCCCGACCAGTCGACGGGTCGTTGCGACGAGTTCGTCCAGCGGCCCCTTCGGGGGAAGGCTGAGCTTCAGCTCGCGGATGACTCCGGCGACCACCATCGTTCCGTCGCCGTGCTGTTCGGCGTGCATGCCGGGGGGCGCCTGCCTGCCGTCCGTGGGCCGCTTCTCCCCCTCTTCAGGGTCTTCAGCCATCCTCGCCCCGGTGCCGTCTGAACCACATCGTGCTCCCGAACGCGACCCCGGCCACGGCCAGCACCCCGAGCGCCGCCCGCAGCGAGACCGGTAGGGCGGTGCGGTCCCGGGCGGAGGTGCGGAGGTCGGAGGTGGCCTCGGGGGCGCCCACCGTCGGGGCGCCGCGGGGTACGGCCGGCTTCGACTCCTTCGACTCCTTCGGCGTACCGCTCGCCGTGACCGAGCCGCTCGGGCCGGGGCTGCGGGAGGAACCCCCGCTCGATCCGGCTCCGGCATCCCCGGCCGCTGCACCCGCCCCGGAACCGGAACCGGAACCCGACCCGGAACCAGAACCCGCCCCAGAGCCAGAACCAGATCCGGCACCAGCCCTCGATCCCGACCCCGACCCCGTCCCCGATCCCGACCCCGATCCCGCCCCCGTCCCGGTCGGTGTCGGCTGTTGCGAAGCCTCCTGCCTGATCCGCAGCGTCGTCACCGTGCCGCTCTGCCCGGCGGCCACCGCGCAGGACCCGTTCACCGTGCCGAACGGGGTCGGGCTGCCGTCCGCCATCCGCGCGGTGAGGTGCAGGGTCACGTCGCCGACGGAGACCTTCGCCGTGCCCGCCCGCGTGAAGCGCAGCGGCGGCATGGCCCCGCTCGCCTTCAGCTTCAGCGGGCCGGACGACGGGAGCTGGGTCACCGGGATGTCCAGTGGCAGCGTCCTGTCGGTGTCCCCGTCGGGCGCGGAGACGACGGTGGCCGCCTCGGCCGAGCCCTGGACGCTGGTCGCCCCGATGGCGCGGAGCCACTGCGGGATCTGGGGGTCGACCGTGGTCGTGGCCTCGATCGGCACGCGCGGGGTGGGACGGCCGACGGTGTAGGTGTCCGAGGCGTTCCACACGATCGACGCGGTCATCGGTGCCTCGCCGATGTTCGTGAACGTACAGGCGAACCGGACCGTCGCGGAAGCCGCGCCCGCGCTCCCGGCACCCGCCACGATGACGGCCCCGACACCGCCGAAGCCGGCGGCAAGCGCGACGACAAGTGTGGCCGCCCGATGTCGGCCGGCGATCCTGCGTAAGCCAACTGCGGGGCCGGTGAGCCCTGTTGGCAGTTCATCCGACATGGGCGCACCTTAAGGACCCACGCCGGAGGCGGCCGGAGATGCGGAGGAAGATTCACCGCACTTCCATGACCGGCCGCCCCTGGCGTCCCAGGCGCCCCTGCTGTCGCAGCCCTACCGTTCCTTGGTCTCCTCCAGCACGGTCCGTCCCAGCAGTGCGTACCGCTCCGGCGAGCGGTGCTTGAGGTACTGCGCGTAGCCGATGCCCGTCGCCGCGACCAGGGCCACCAGCCAGGGGGTTGCCTTCAGCAGCAGCGACCCGGACTCCGCGCCCGCCGCGACGCCCATGTTGGACACCAGCAGGACGACCACGGCGAGCATCGCGACACCGCCGATCAGCGGGGCGGTGAAGGTCTTGAACCAGTGCCGGCTCTCGGGGTGGTTCTTGCGGAAGTAGGCGAGGACCGCGAAGGAGCAGACCGCCTGCACGACCAGGATCGCCATCGTGCCGAGGATGGCGAGCAGGACGTAGAGGGCGTTGTACGGGTCCTTGCCCGCGATCCAGAACGCGGCGATCAGGACGGCGGAGACGACGGTCTGCACCAGGCCTGCGATGTGCGGGGAGCCGTGCTCGGCGTGCGTACGGCCGATCGTGTTCTGGAGCTTCGGGAGGACGCCCTCGCGGCCCAGCGCGTACATGTAGCGGGCGGCGCAGTTGTGGAAGGCCATACCGCAGGCCAGCGAGCCGGTGATCATCAGCCACTGCATGACGACGACCGCCCAGTGGCCGACGTAGTGCTCGGTCGGGTTGAAGAAGAGGGCGAGCGGGTTCGCGGAGGAGGCCGCCTTCACGGCCTCCGTCTCGCCGTTGCCGATGATGGCCATCCAGGAGACGAAGACGTAGAAGACGCCGACGCCGAGGACCGAGATCATCGTCGCCTTGGGGATGATCTTCTTCGGGTCACGGGACTCCTCGCCGTACATCGCCGTCGACTCGAAGCCGACCCACGACCAGAAGGCGAAGAAGAGTCCGAGACCGGCGGACGTGCCCTTGAAGGCGTTGACCGGGTTGACCGGCCCGAAGGTGAAGCCGTGCGGGCCGCCGCCGTGCAGGGCGACCGAGATGGCCATCGCCGCGAGGACGGTGACCTCGGTGCCGAGGAGCACGACGAGGAGCTTCTCGGCGACCGAGACCCCGAACCAGGTGCCGGTCGCGTTGATGGCGAGCATCAGGATCGCGAAGGCCCACCACGGGATGTCGAGGCCGGTCTGGTCCTTGAGCGTGGTGTTGGCGAAGACCGAGAAGATGCCGATCAGGGCCGGCTCGAAGACGACGTACGCGAAGGTCGCGAGGAGCCCGGAGGCGAGGCCGACGGTGCGGCCGAGACCGTAGGAGATGAAGCCGTAGAAGGCGCCGGTGGAGGTGATGTGCTTCGCCATCGAGGTGAAGCCGACGGAAAAGATTGCCAGTACGACCATTGCGACCAGGTAGCTGGCCGGGGCGCCGATGCCGTTGCCCGACGAGACCATGAAGGGCACGTTGCCCGTCATCGCGGTGATCGGCGCGGCCGTCGCGACGGCCATGAAGACCACGCCCAGCAGGCCGATGGCGTTGGGCTTGAGCCGGTGAACGGCGTTGTCCTCACTGGTGTTCGTCGCCGGGGCGACTCCCTCGTCCACTGCCATCGGGATGGCCCCTCTCCTGCTGATCCGGTGCGGTACTGGACGGGAACTCTGTAGTCCGAATGAGTCGACCAAGGGCCTCGGTGCGTTAAATGTTTGTCAACCAGACCTTTAGAAATCTGGCGGCAACACGCCCCTCGTACGGTCGCCGCCATGAGCACGTACACCGCCACCCTCGGCGGCCACCGCTACCGGTTCGGCTCGCTCGCCCGGCTGCTGGCCGCCGCGAGCCCGGAACGCTCCGGCGACCGGCTGGCCGGCCTCGCCGCCGCGTCCGCCCAGGAGCGGGTCGCGGCCCGCTGGGCGCTGGCCGAGGTGCCGCTCGCCCGGTTCCTGGCCGAGCCGGTGATCCCGTACGAGGACGACGACGTGACCCGGCTGATCGTGGACACCCACGACCCCGTCGCGTTCGCGCCGGTCGCCGGGCTGACGGTCGGCGAGTTCCGCGAGTGGCTGCTCTCGGAGGCGGCGGACGCGACCGCGCTCGCCGCCCTCGCCCCCGGGCTCACCCCCGAGATGGCGGCGGCGGCGTCCAAGCTGATGGGCAACGCCGACCTGGTGGCCGTCGCCCGCAAGGTCCGGGTCGTCACCGCCTTCCGCTCCACGATCGGCCTCCCGGGCCGGCTCGCCACCCGCCTCCAGCCCAACCACCCCACCGACGACCCGGCCGGTGTCGCCGCCGCCCTCCTCGACGGCCTCCTCCTCGGCTCGGGCGACGCGGTGATCGGCATCAACCCGGCGACCGACAGCCCCCGCGCCGTCCGCGACCTGCTGGACCTCCTGGACGGCGTGATCAGCCGCTACGCCATCCCCACCCAGTCCTGCGTGCTGTGCCATGTCACGACGAGCCTGGACCTGATGGAGCGCGGCGCCCCGGTCGACCTGGTCTTCCAGTCGATCGCCGGCACCCAGGCCGCGAACGCCTCCTTCGGTGTGACGCTCGCCCTCCTCGACGAGGCGTACGAGGCGGCCCGGGCGCTCGGCCGGGGCACGGTCGGCGACAACGTCATGTACTTCGAGACCGGCCAGGGCAGCGCCCTGTCGGCCGACGCGCACCACGGCGTCGACCAGCAGACCGTGGAGGCCCGCGCCTACGCGGTGGCCCGCCGCTACGACCCGCTCCTCGTCAACACCGTCGTCGGCTTCATCGGCCCGGAGTACCTCTACGACGGCCGCCAGATCCTGCGCGCCGCCCTGGAGGACCACTTCTGCGGCAAGCTCCTCGGCCTGCCCATGGGACTGGACATCTGCTACACCAACCACGCCGACGCGGACGACGACGACATCGCCACGATGCTCACCATGCTCGGCGTGGCCGGCGCATCCTTCGTCATCTGCACCCCGGGCGGCGACGACATCATGCTCAACTACCAGTCCGCCTCGTACCACGACGCGCTCTACCTGCGCGAGGTGCTCGGCCTGCGCCCGGCCCCGGAGTTCGAGGCCTGGCTCGCCGGCATCGGCCTGCTGGACGAACGCGGGGGCCTCCGCGACACCGGCACCGGCCACCCGCTGACCGCCATCGGAAGGGAACTGGCCGCATGACCGAGACGGCTGTCAGGAACGACGAACTGTGGCCGCTGCTCCGCCGCCACACCCAGGCCAGGATCGGCCTCGGCCGCGCCGGCTCCGCCCTCCCCACCCACCACCGCCTCGGCCTCCAGGCCGCCCACGCGGCGGCCCGGGACGCGGTGCACTCGCCGTTCGCCCCGGACACCGTGACGGCCGGGCTGCAGGGCATGCCGACGGTACGGGTCCGCAGCGCGGCCGGTGACCGGCTGACCTACCTCCAGCGCCCCGACCTGGGCCGCCGCCTCGACCCCGTGGACCGCGCGCACCTCCCGGCCGGCGACTGGGACGTGGTGTTCGTGGTCGCCGACGGGCTGTCCAGCCGGGCGGTGCACGAGCACGCGGCGGCGCTGGTCCGGGCGACGACGGCCCGCCTGCCGGACTGGCGGATCGCCCCGGTGATCCTCGCCGAACAGGCCCGGGTGGCCCTCGGCGACGACATCGCGTCGGCGATGGGCACGACGACGGTGGTCGTCCTCATCGGCGAACGCCCCGGCATGTCGGCGGCGGACTCCCTGGGCGCGTACCTGACCCACCGACCGGTACCGGGGGTGACGACGGATGCCGACCGCAACTGCCTGAGCAACATCCGGCCACCACTGGGCCTGACGTACGAGACGGCGGCGGCGAAGCTGGCGGGGCTGATGAGGCGGGGGCGGGAGCTGGGGCGGACGGGGGTGGAGCTGAAGGACGAGTCCGGCTTCCACGCCCCCGCTATGGAGCCCCCGGCACCGTAAGCCCCCAAGCACCCTCCACCACCCGCCAGGTCCGGCGTCGTACCGGGCCCGCGACCCCGCCGTCCGCCCGGTAGCGGAAGTCCGCGCCCAGTACCGTCACCGTCCGCCCGGCGGCCCGTACCGGCGTCGCCTCCGCGCCCACCGACAGCGGCCGTACCTCCACCTCCGCCACCCCACCGCGGCCGCCCGGCGTCACCGACACCGCCTCCACCGGCTGGTCCAGGTCCACCACCGTCTCCCCGTCGACCTCGACGCGCAGCCGCGCGGGGCCGGGGCGGGGCACGGTCGGGGCCGGGCGGGTGGACAGGGAGCGGACGAGGTGCTGGTAGGGCCGGAGCCACCCTCGTGCCGCCACCGACTCCTCGACCGACGCCGCGGCCGCCACCGGCGGGATCCGCAGCGCGCCCAGCACCACCCCGTCGCTGTCGTCGACCAGCAGGTCCAGGCGCCGTTCCACGCCGTCCAGGACCGTCCGGGCCGCCGCCACCGCACCCGTGGGCACCCCCAGCGCGTGCGCGACGCTCAGCGCACCGCCCACCGGGACCACCGACAGCGCACATCCGGCCAGCTCCCGCTGCCGGTGCAACAGGGTCACCGCACGCACCAGAGCGCAGTCGTCGCCCACCACCACCGGGCGCCGCGAGCCCCGACGGGCCAGTACCCGGGCGAATTCCTCGGGGCCGTCCGGCATGCACACCTTCGCGGCCGCACCCGCGCTGAGCACGTCTTTCGCGATCCGGACGGATTCACCGTCCGTCTGCCGTGCCGCCGGATCGATGATCACCAGCAGCTGATCGGACGTCGCGAAAGTCGCCACCTCGGTCCTGCCTCGCTTCCTCGGGTAGCATCACTGTGCAAGAGCCCCTTGCGCTATTGCGCCAGGGGCTTCGTCTATTCCGGGGCATCCGGTCCGACGGTTGTGCGACCAAAGACGGTCGCGGTGGTACGCGGCGACGAACCTTACGCGTACGCCCCTGACCTTGGACATGCCCCGCCCGGAAGGGGTGTACGCGCGTGCCCGCACTTGTGCTGCTCGGTGCTCAGTGGGGTGACGAAGGCAAGGGAAAGGCGACGGACCTGCTAGGCGGCTCCGTCGACTATGTGGTGCGTTACCAGGGCGGCAACAACGCCGGCCACACGGTCGTCGTGGGCGACCAGAAGTATGCGCTCCACCTCCTCCCTTCCGGAATCCTCTCGCCCACATGTGTCCCGGTCATCGGCAACGGCGTCGTCGTCGACCCGTCGGTCCTGCTCTCCGAGCTGAGCGGTCTGAACGAGCGTGGCGTCGACACGTCCAAGCTCATGCTCAGCGGTAACGCGCACATCATCACGCCGTACCACGTGACCGTCGACAAGGTGACGGAGCGCTTCCTCGGGAAGCGGAAGATCGGTACGACCGGGCGCGGTATCGGCCCGACCTACGCGGACAAGATCAACCGGGTGGGCATCCGGGTTCAGGACCTCTACGACGAGTCGATCCTGACCCAGAAGGTCGAGGCGGCCCTCGACGTCAAGAACCAGCTCCTCACCAAGCTGTACAACCGCCGTGCGATCGCCGTGGACCAGGTGGTCGAGGAACTGCTGGGCTACGCGGAGAAGCTCGCTCCGTACGTCGCCGACACGGTCCTCGTCCTCAACCAGGCCCTGGAGGACGACAAGGTCGTGCTCTTCGAGGGCGGCCAGGGCACGCTCCTCGACATCGACCACGGCACGTACCCCTTCGTGACCTCGTCGAACCCGACCGCCGGCGGTGCCTGCACCGGCTCCGGTGTCGGTCCGACGAAGATCAGCCGGGTCATCGGCATCCTCAAGGCGTACACGACCCGCGTCGGCGCGGGCCCGTTCCCGACCGAGCTCTTCGACGCGGACGGCGACGCGCTGCGCCGGATCGGCGGCGAGCGGGGTGTGACGACCGGCCGTGACCGCCGCTGCGGCTGGTTCGACGCGGTCATCGCCCGCTACGCGACCCGCGTGAACGGCCTGACCGACTTCTTCCTCACCAAGCTCGACGTCCTCACCGGCTGGGAGCAGATCCCGGTCTGCGTGGCGTACGAGATCGACGGCAAGCGGGTCGAGGAGCTCCCCTACTCCCAGACCGACTTCCACCACGCGAAGCCGGTCTACGAGACCCTGCCCGGCTGGTCCGAGGACATCACCAAGGCCAAGTCCTTCTCGGACCTCCCCAAGAACGCCCAGAACTACGTCAAGGCGCTGGAGGAGATGTCCGGCGCCCCGATCTCCGCGATCGGCGTGGGACCGGGCCGGGACGAGACGATCGAAATCAACTCGTTCCTGTAGAGCATGAGTTCACAGCTCGTTTTGGGCCGGTCTTGGGAATCCTTGACCGGCCCTTGGGCTGCCGGAGGTATCGCCGGTAACGGGTGGAGGCCAGCATCTACGCGGGTAGTCCGCCGCCGCGCCCGCCCCATCCGACGTCCATGCCCTTCCAGGAGCACTGAATGCCCGTCAATCCCATGAACCGCCGTGAGTTCGTGCAGAAGTCGGCCGTGACCGGAGCGGCGGTCGCCGTGGCCGGCACGCTCGGCACCGGCACCGCCGAGGCCGCCCCGCAGAAGCCCGAGTGCAAGCCCCGCACCTGGACCTTCTCGATCCTGGGCACCACCGACCTGCACAGCCACGTCTTCGACTGGGACTACTACAAGGACGCGGCCTACAGCGACAGCAAGGGCAACTCCGTAGGCGTCGCCCGGGTCGCCACCCTCATCAAGCAGCAGCGTGCGGCCAAGGGCGAGGACCACGTCCTGCTCGTCGACGCCGGTGACATCATCCAGGGCACCTCGCTGGCCTACTACTTCGCCCGCGTCGACCCCATCAGCGACACCGTCAGGCACCCGATGGCCGTCGCCATGAACCACATGCGCTACGACGCCGCGGCCCTCGGCAACCACGAGTTCAACTACGGCATAGACACCCTGCGCAAGTTCGAGCAGCAGTGTCACTTCCCGCTGCTGGGCGCGAACGCGCTGGACGCGAAGACCCTGCGGCCCGCCTTCCAGCCCTACACCGTGAAGCGGATCCGCGTCCCCGGCGCCCCGGACATCAAGGTCGGCATCCTCGGCCTCACCAACCCCGGTATCGCCCTGTGGGACAAGGACAACGTCAGCGGGAAGATGGTCTTCCCCGGCCTGGTCGAGCAGGCGAAGAAGTACGTGCCGAGACTCCGCGCCCTCGGCTGCGACGTCGTTTTCCTCACCGACCACTCCGGCCTCGACGGCTCCTCCTCCTACGGCGACGAACTCCCCTACGTCGAGAACGCCTCCAACCTCGTCGCCGAGCAGGTCCCCGGCATCGACGCGATCCTGGTCGGCCACACCCACGTCGAGGTGTCGTCGTACACCGTGAAGAACGCGGACACCGGCGAGGAGGTCCTGCTCTCCGAGCCGTACTGCTGGGGCTACCGGCTCAGCGTCTTCGACTTCGAGGTCGAGCTGGAGCACGGCCGCTGGAAGGTGACCAGCAAGACCGCCCAGACCCTCAACCCGAACACGGTCGACGAGGACCCCGAGATCAAGAAGCTCCTCGAAGCCGACCACGAACTCGTCGTGAAGTACGTCAACACGGCCGTCGGCACCTGCACCGAGGACCTCTCGGCGGCGGAGTCCTGCTGGAAGGACGTGCCGATCATGGACTTCATCCAGGAGGTCCAGATGCAGTCGGTGAAGGCGGGCCTGAGCACGGCCGACGCGGCCCTGCCGCTGATCTCGGTCGCCGCGCCCTTCAGCCGCACCGCCGACATCCCGGCGGGCAACGTCACCATCAAGGACGTCGCCGGCCTCTACATCTACGACAACACCCTGTACGGCAAGAAGCTGACGGGCGCCCAGCTCAAGGACTACCTGGAGTACGCGGCGAAGTACTACCACCAGGTGCCGAGCGGCACGAAGGTCGACACCTCGACCCTCACCAACGCCAACAGCTTCTGGGACTACATGTACGACACCGCCGCCGGTGTCTCCTACGAGATCGACATCGCGCAGGCCGAGGGGTCCCGGATCAAGAACCTCAGCTACAACGGCACCGCGGTCGCCGACGACCAGGTCTTCGTTGTCGCCGTCAACAACTACCGTGCCAACGGCGGTTCCGGCTACCCGCACATCGCGTCCGCCGAGATCGCCTACAGCTCCACCAACGAGATCCGCCAGCTGATGATCGACTACCTGCTGGCCAAGGGCACCCTGAACCCGGCCGACTTCGCGGCCGTCAACTGGAAGCTCACCCAGGACGGGACGCCGGTCTTCTAGGGAAGCAGAGGCAGGAAAAGCAGAGGGGGGCCGGACCGGAGCACCGCTCCGGTCCGGCCCCCCTCGGCCGTACCCCGGTGCACGGTCAGTGCATGTCGTAGATGCCCCGGTAGTGGGCCAGCGAGGTCTCGCGGATCCTGGCGTCGGTCCAGTCGGCGAAGCGGTCGGGGGCCAGGCGCTCCGGGTCGACCAGCGGCTCCCCGGTCTCCAGGAGCAGGCTCGCGAGCTGCCGGCCGACACCTCCGGCGTGGGTCACCCAGGACGCCTCCGCGAACCACAGGCCGGGCGTCGCGGCGGCCCGGCCGACGAAGGGGAGTTCGTCGGGGGTGAGGGCGAACGCGCCGTTGACCCGGCCGTCCAGGGGTGTGTTCCGGAACGCCGGTACGAGCGCGGTCGCTTCCCGGAGACCCGTCCCGAAGTCGCTCTCCCGGAACGGGGTTTCCGCCGACGCCGGCGCGGGCGTGGGGGTCAGCGGGAGCGGGGCGTGCGCGTAGGTGCCGAGGCCGTAACGGCGGCCGTGGCGGCGGGAGTAGACCGCGTGCTCGGGATAGCGCACGATCGGGGTGTCGATGGGGGTCTCGTCCAGACCGTCCACCTCGGCGGTGAACACATACGGGTGCTGAACGGCCACCAGGGGCAGCCGGACGCCGGCTTCCGCCGCCAGCACCGGCCCCCAGATCCCCGCGGCCAGCACGACCGCACCGGCCTTGACGAGTTCATCGCCCGCCCGGACCCCGACCACCCGCCCCCGCTCGCTCTCCAGCCCGCGCACGGGCGTGTTCCAGCGGAAGACCGCCCCGCCCCGTTCCGCCGCGGCCACCAGGGCGTGCGTGAGGGCGACGGGGTCGGCGGCACCGTCGGAGGGGATGTGCAGCCCGCCCAGCGCCCGTTCGGCGTCGACGAGGGCGGGGGCCAGCGCCACGGCTTCCGCCGCGTCGACCACCCGGGCCTCGATGCCGAGGGTGCGGCCGTGTTCGACATCGCGGTGCGCCTGTTCCAGCCGGCCGGGACCGGTGGCGACCTCCAGACAGCCGACCTGCCAGAACACCGGCGGGGTCTGCGGGAGGCCGCGGTAGGTGGCGACGCTGTCCTTGGCCAGGACGGCGAGTTCAGGGGTGGCGCTCAGCTGTCCGACGAGACCGGGGGCCAGACCGGTCGAGCCGGGCAGCACGCCACGCTCCCGGGCATCGACGACGGTCACCCGGTCGTGGCCCAGCCGGGTGAGGTGGTACGCCACGGAGGCCCCCACCACACCGGCGCCGACCACCAAGACATCAGCCGCAGTCATGAACGCTGTCTCCCATCGCCCGTCCGTCCGTGTCCGTCCGTATGTGTCCGTCCGGCCAGGATCTTAGGGATATTCAGGACGTACGGTGACGTACGGCAGCCCGGACCAGACCGGCGACGGCACGGGAGCGGCTGTGCGGCGGCCAGGCGATCACGGTCGTGACCGGCGGTGCGTCCGGCACCGGTACGGCGACGAGGCCCTCGCGCAGTTGGGACCGGCAGGACTCCG
Organism: Streptomyces sp. NPDC101234; assembly: GCF_044767525.1. Lineage (NCBI taxonomy): Bacteria > Bacillati > Actinomycetota > Actinomycetes > Kitasatosporales > Streptomycetaceae > Streptomyces > Streptomyces sp. NPDC101234. Next base: position 534,976 of record NZ_JBIWOA010000002.1, read on the forward strand.
GCGCGATCCAGCAGGCGCGGCCGAGCGCGATCAGCTGGTGCAGCTGCGCATGGTCCCGGGCCTGCGGACCGGGCCCGTCCGGGTAGCTGCCGTCGGGGCCGGGCCAGCGCGGCAGCGGCAGGTCGGGCAGCGCTCTGACCTCGGCCGTCCGCACCTGGGCGCGGGTGGTGAGGGGATGCCCGGCGGGCAGCACCACGACCTGGCTCTCCGTGACCAGTTCCTCGGTGTCGAAGCCGGCCGTGCTGTCGAACGGCAGGTGCAGCAGCGCCACGTCGGCCCGGCCGTCGCGCAGCATGCGTTCCTGCTCGCCGATCCCGCACAGCAGCAGATCGACGGCGACCGCGTCGGGTTCGGCGGCGTAGGCGTCGAGCATCTTCGCCAGCAGTTCGCCGGACGCGCCGGCCTTCGTGGCGAGGACCACGCCGGGTTGGCCGGTCTGGGTGAGTGCGGCGCGGCGGGTACGACGCTCGGCGGCCTCCACCGCGTCCAGCGCCGCCCGGGCCTCCCGCAGCAGCACCGAACCGGCCTCGGTCAGGGTGACCGCCCGGCTGGTGCGCTCCAGCAGCGTCGCCCCGAGCCGCCGTTCGAGCAGGCTGATCGCCCGCGACAGCGGCGGCTGCGCCATCCCGAGCCGCTGTGCCGCCCTCCCGAAGTGCAGCTCCTCGGCGACGGCCACGAAGTACCGCAACTCCCGCGTCTCCACGTCGCTCATGCTACCGACCCGACCGGAATCGATACCCGTGAGGTATCGATCCCCACCCGATCGGTGTTGGCCGACCCGGCCCCGCCCCGGACAGGATCGGAGACATGAGCGAACACAGGACCGTGCTGGTGACCGGCGCGAACAAGGGCATCGGATACGAGATCGCGGCCGGTCTCGGCGCCCTCGGCTGGAGCGTCGGCGTCGGCGCCCGGGACGCGGAGCGCCGGGAGGCCGCCGTGGCGAAGCTGCGGGCGGACGGCGTCGACGCGTTCGGCGTACCCCTCGACGTCACCGACGACGCGAGCGTGACGGCCGCGGCCCGGCTGATCGAGGACCGCGCCGGCCGCCTCGACGTCCTTGTCAACAACGCCGGCGTCACCGGCAGCGCATCGCAACTGCCCACCACCGTCGACGTCGCGACGGTCCGGACGGCCGTCGAGACCAACGTCATCGGCGTCATCCGCGTCACCAACGCGATGCTGCCGCTGCTGCGCCGGTCGCCGTCCCCGCGGATCGTCAACGTCTCCAGCAGCGTCGGCTCCCTCACCCTCCAGACCACCCCAGGCGCCGAGGTCGGCCCGATCGCCGTCGCCTACTCACCGTCGAAGACGTTCCTGAACGCCGTCACCGTCCAGTACGCCAAGGAGCTCCAGGACACGAACATCCTGATCAACGCGGCCTGCCCCGGCTACTGCGCGACCGACCTCAACGGCTTCCGGGGCCACCGCACCCCCGAACAGGGCGCGACCGTCGCGATCCGCCTCGCGACCCTCCCCGACGACGGCCCGACCGGCGGCTTCTTCGACGAGGACGGGGTGGTGCCCTGGTAAGGCCGAGTGAGCCGTCCGTGCTCATCCCGGTTGAGTAGCCGTACTCAGGCAGGGACAGGCGGGCGGGGGTGAGATGGGGGGCATGAGCTTTCCGTCGCCGCCCCCGTACCCGCCGACGTACGGGCCCGGGTTTCCGCCGCCGTCTCCCTCACCGGGGCGGCCCCACAGGGTGGTCTTCGCGGTGGTGGCCGGGCTGCTGCTCGCGGCCGCGGTCGCGATCGACGGGCTGTTGTCCTTCGGCATGCTCTTCGCCGGTGACAGCTGTGGCACCTCGGCCGGGACAGCGCGGTTCTGCGACGACTCCGGCGGGTGGATGCTCGTGGCGATGTTCGGGCCGTGGGTCGCGCTGGCCGCCGCGGTGGTCACGGTCGTGCTCGGGGCGGTACTGGCCCGACGGCCGTGGACCGCCCTGGCCCTGGGCGTGCTCGTCTACGCGACCGGACCGGCGCTCGCCCTGTTCACCGTCTTCGGCTGAGCGCTCCGCTGGGAGTGCCGCGTCGTCGGTCGGCCGCGGGTCGGTGTGGGCTGGTCGCGCAGTTCCTCCCCCAGCCTTCGGCCGGGGGTACCCCCAGCGCCCCTTACGGGGCGCTGCAGCGTAGTCCAGCCGGGTGGCTGCCGCCCCGAGCCGAGGCGCGTCGCTCGACGGCGTCGATCACCGTCAGGATCGCGGCGTCCACGGAAGCGCCGGCGCTCACCCTGCCGACTTCAGGAAGGCGGCCCAGGCGGTGGGGGAGACGGTGAGGTGGGGGCCGCCGGGGGCCGTCTTGGAGTCGCGGATGTGGATGGTGTGGGGGCAGGGGGATATTTCGAGGCAGTTCCCGCCGCCGTCGTCGCTGTAGGAGGACTTGCGCCAGGTGTAGGCGGTCTCGACGCAGTCGCCGCCTCCGCTGTCGCTGTAGCTGGACTTGAACCATCGCAGGGTTCCGGTGCGGGTCATCGCTTCTCTCCTGCCAACCGTTCGATGAGGCCGACCGAGTCGTCGGGACTCAGGGCCTGTGCGCGGATCTTCGCATAGCGGTGGGCGAGTTGGGACACCTCTTCCGGTTCGCTGACTAGGATCCCCTGGTCCTCGATCTCCATATAGACGACGTGTTCGTGCTCCGCGGTCACCACCATCTTCATGGGGCCGCGATCACCGGCGTACGTGCCCCGCAACCCCCGCTCCATCGGGAGGACTTGCAGACACACATTGTCCCGCCCCGCGTCCTCGACGAGCGAGAGCAATTGTCCGCGAAGTACTTCCCAGGACCCGAACGGCCGCCGCAGCACGCTCTCTTCGAGGATCAGCTCGATCATCGGCACCGGTTCCCGCTTGAACAGCGCCCGGCGGGCCAGCCGCGCCTCGACCAGCTCTTCGCGCTTCTGCTCGGAGACCGGCGGGAAGCCGCCCCCAATCAGCGCCCGCGCGTAGTCCTGGGTTTGGAACAGGCCGTCGACCACGTGCGTCCCGTACGACGAGATCGTGACCGCGCCGGCTTCCAGCTCCGAGAAGCCCCGGAACCGGGCGGGGTACTTCTCCAGCAGGATCCACTTGCGGGCCTTCTCGAAGACGCCCATCCCGTTGCCGATGGCCTCCTCCAACGCCACCAGCATCTTGTCGCTGGCGGGCTGCGCGCATGTCTCCATCGCGCTGATCGCGGATGCCGTGTACCCGGTCCGCTTGCCCAACTCCTCCTGTGTCAGTTCCTGTTGCTCACGCAGTGCCTTTGCCAGGGCGGCCACCATCTGTGCCGTACCGCCCGCTTCCTCTTTGTTCTCGGCCCGCGCCATTGCGGTCACCTCCGAACTCAACCGAACTCAACCGGTCACAACCCGCGCACCCCGATTTCCGACCGTATTCGGTGGTCGACTCAGGGTTATGGAAAAGCTAGCCCCGCCTGCCGAAACTGGTCCCATGAACACGCAAAGCGACCAGTTAAACCTCGGCTGGCTGCCGGCCTCCGGCGTCCAACTCCGCAAAGCCGGAGTGCAGTTCGACGCCGTGCGGGTGGACGACGGCGACTGGGGGCGGCGGCTCGCCGATCGGCTCGCGGAGATGACCGGGGGTGACCCGGGGCCCGTCATCGAGGTCGCCAGTGGGCGGCGGTGTGTGTACTTCCTCGTCCCGGCCGGGAGTACGGATCACCTGCCCTGGCCTGCGGAGGTGACCAGACTGACCGCCGTTCCGGCGTGCGTGTCGTACATTCCGATCCCCGCGCTGGACGACATGACGTGGCCGCTGTCGTGGCGGTACCGGCCGACCGCTCCCGGCCGTTTCGTACACACGCGACTGCTGCGGACCGCGCTTCACTCGCCGGGGTGAAATGTGTCAACAAGCGGCCAGGAAAAAGGGATTCCGGCTTGCGCGCGGCGCTTTGCGTGGCCCTAAAGTCACGATCAACAGATTGCCCCCGCGGTGCGCCAACACCCGGGGGCTCGACACCGGGAGAGAGCAACTCCGGATGCGCGTTCATCGTACGGCGCCGCTGCGCGCCTTCGCAGCCCTCGCCAAATCCCTTTCCAGGGACCGACGTCTGTCCTGGGGAGCGGTAGGCGTACTGGCGTACCTCTTGAGCCTTCCGAACGGCTGCTGGATCACGGAACGGATCATCGCCGAGCGGCGCAGGGAAGGGTGCATGTCGGTCGTCGCCTCCCTGCGTGAGCTGGAGGAACGGCGGTATCTGCGGCGCGTGGTGAGCCGGGACCCGGTGACCCGGCAGTACTCGACGGTCTGCGAGGTATTCGACAGGCCGTACGAATCGGCGGCACCGGCGGGTGAAATGCAAAAAGTTCGCCTCGTGGCGGCCTAGCTCCAAAGCGAAAGGAATGAAATGACTGCCTTGCTCGAACGGCCCGACACGGTATACCGGAGGTATACTTGCGTCATGGCTGACACCACCGTCAAGGTCGACCCCGCTGTCCGTGACCGCCTCATGGTGCTCGCCCGGGAGCGCGGGATGACCATGCGTGACCTGATCGCCGAGCTGGCGGGGGCCACGCCCACGCAGGAGGAGCTGCGCAAGCGGTACGAGGAGACGAAGGCGTACTGCGAGACGCACTTCGGGGCGACCTTCACCGACGAGGACCACGACCGGGTGGAGAAGATCTGGCAGGACCTTGAGGCCGGACGGCCGGTGGACAGTCTGTGAGCGCGATGAGGACCGGTTCCACCGGTGTCGTCTTCGACGAGTCCGCCCTGCTGGCGTTGGGGTCGGGGAACTCGCTGGCCTCACAGTTCGTGTCGAACACGGAGCACGGGCCGACCCGGCACGTCTATGTCCCGGCGCTCTGCCTGGCCGCCGCCGACGGCATGCGCAAGGGGCTCGCGGAGCATGTCGGCGCGCTTCCGGCCGTCGAGATCGTCGAGCTGGACTTCGCCGGTGCCTCCACCGTCGGTGCGCTGCTGCGTGACGGCGTGGAGTGGCGGCTCGGCCACGCGGTCCATCTGTCACGGCCGACGCTCGACTGGCCGGACGGTCGTCATGTCGTGACCGTCGACCCCGACCTCTACGCCGACATGGCTCTGGTCCGTACCATCAGGCTGCCGCAGCAGAGGTGATCCGCCCGGCCGGGGCGTCCAACCCGGGCGCCCCGCCCGTCAGCTGAACACGATCATCGACCCCTGTGCCAGGCTCCGTGTCGCCGCCGCGTGCAGGCCCAGCCACACGTGCCGTTCGCGGGCGAAGGGGCTGGGGTCGTAGGGGGCCGGGATCGCCGGTTCCTCCAGGTCGGTGGGGGCGGCGGGGGGCTGCGGCGGAGCCGGGGGGTTCGCCGGGTCGATGCCGATCGACGGGGCGACGTACTCCAGCTCGCGCAGCAGGCTCTGCGAGGAGCCCAGCGGGCCGCCGCTCGCGAGGAGTTCGTCGCTGGAGAGCGGGTTCGGGAAGTCGACCGGGACGTAGGCGCCCGCGTGGTCGTAGTGCCAGACGAGGTGCGACTGCTGGGCCGTGGACTCGAACATCTCCAACAGCTGCTCGTAGTCGCCGCCGAGGGCGTCCACGGGAGACACCGGGAGGCCGCAGACCTGGAGGAGATACGCGCGGCGCAGGAAGTGCAGCGCGTCGTAGTCGAAGCCGGCCACGGGTGCGACCTCGCCGGACAGGCCCGGCATGTACTGGTACACCGGCACCGGCGGCAGCCCAGCCTCGGCCAGCACCTTGTTGTATTGCGCGAGTTCCTCGGCGAAGGGGTTGTCGGGGGTGTGGCACAACACGTCGACCAGCGGTACCAGCCAGAGGTCACAGGCCAAAGAAGGCTCCTCGTATCAGCGAGTTCACAGTAAGTGCTCAGCCAGGTGGTCAGGGAAGAGTAATCGGTGCGGCGCCGGTCAGCTCCCCCCGTGCAGGTCCCATACCCAGACCCCGCCCGTCCACTTACCGGATTTTCCGGTCAGGGCGTCGACCGCCTCTCGCAGTTTGTCATCGTTGGGCTGCGGGGCGACCACCAGGACGCCCGCCTTCCAGTACGCGAAGTCCTGCTTGGCCTGCGCCCGCCAGTTCTTGCCGATCACCGGCACCTTCCCGGTGTAGCGGACGTCCCGCAGCATGTCCGAGGTGTAGCGGGGGGCGGCGCCGTAGATGCCTATGCGGTTGTCGCCGTAGGGGCCGTTGAAGTATCCGCCGGGGAGCTTGAAGCCGAGATCCGCGGTGGTCTGCCAGTGCAGCGCCTCGGCGTAGCCGGGATCGGGGAGCGGGAGGGGGACCAGGGACTCGCCCTTGCCGACGTACGACTTCCACATCCCGCTCGTGATGAAGTCCGGGACCGCCTCCCGCTGCTGCGCCTTCAGCGGCGCCGGGAGGATCGGGAGCAGGGCGAGCGCGACCGCGAGCAGACCGAAGTACACGGTGCCGATCCGCTGTGTGGCCAGCACCTTCTCCAGGAAGACGGCCAGCAGGATGCCCAGCACCGGTGCGCAGACCATCGCCACCCGGCCCTCGATCACCGACTCGAAGAGGGGCAGCTTCCGCACCAGCGCCCAGGGGCCCGGATACACCGCCTCCGTCAGCGGGATCCTGATCTTCGGGCCCATCGACAGCACCGCCGCCGTCACCGAGGTGAACGCCAGCGCCTTGACCAGCGGCCGTTCCCACAGTCGTACGACGATCCCGAAGGCCACCAGGATCAGCGGCCAGCCGTAGAACGCGTTCTGCTCGGTGGGGTTGAGGGCGAGCTCGTTGGCACGCCCCGCGTTCCCGAAGAGCAGCGAGCGTTCGGCGAAGGCGAGCAGGGACAGGGGGCTGTTTCCGGCGTTGTCTCCGTGCAGGACGCTGTGGTAGCTCTGCGGGCCCTTGAACTGCCAGTAGAGGGGGAGGGCGACCAGCGGGAGGCAGACCGCCCCGGCGATCAGCAGCCCCTTGCCGAGCGGACGCCAGGCCTCCTTCGCCACCTGTGGCCGTACGGCCGCGTACGCGACGGCGAACAACGTCATGCCCAGCGCCGCCAGCAGGAACGGCTCCTCGCCCAGGAACACCTGGTACGCCGCCATCAGCCCGAGCACGATCCCGTCCCGCCGCACCCGGGTGCCGGTGGCCAGCCGCAGGGCGCGGTCGATGATCAGCGGGATCATGAACAGGATCACGAAGTTGGGGTGCGCGTTGGCGTGGCTGACCATCGGCGGCGCGAAGGCCGCGAGGGCCGCGCCGACGAAGGCGGCGCCCCGGTGCCGTACCACCCGCTTCACGATCAGCCAGTACCAGGCGACGGCGGTCGCGGCGAGGCCGAGCGCCATGCAGACGCTGAGCGAGACCGCGGGGCCGGCGAGCAGGGTCAGCGGGGCGAACGGGACGGAGACGCCCAGCATGACCGTGTTGGCCATCAGGTTGACGCCGTCGGGGAAGCCCTGGAGGTCGGAGAAGAGCGGGTTGCGCAGGTGCGCGACGCTGTCCGCGGTCACCGCGAAGAACCACTCCCACTGGTTCTGGTCCTGGAGGGAGTCGACGAGATAGCGGTGGTCCGGGTCGAAGAAGCGGCCCGAGTAGAGGGTTATGGAGAGGGCGAGGAAGAGGACGGCGGCCAGGAGGTCGGCCGGGCGCAGCCGGCGCAGCCGGAGGCGGGCGAGGTCGGCGAGGACCTTCGGGTACGCCAGCGGGCCGACCTTGGAACCGGGCCGGTGGCTCCAGCGGACCGGGACCTCGGCGATCGGGAGGCCGTTCCGGTGCAGGTGCTGGAGGACCTCGACGTCGATGCCCCAGCCGTCCAGACGGGAGTCGGCGAAGGCCGCACGGGCCTGGTCGCCGTCGAACAGCTTGAAACCGCACTGGGTGTCCCGGATGCCGGGCACGGCCGTCGCGCGTATGAGGAGGTTCCCGGCCCGGCCGAGCAGCTCGCGCAGCCGGCTCTGGTGGTCGGCTATCTCCGCGCCCGGCACCGCGCGCGAGCCGATCGCCGCCGCGCTGCCCTCGCTGAGCGCCTTGTCGAGGCGCTCCAGCTCCTCGATCGGGGCGGCGAGGTCGGCGTCTGTGACCAGCACCCGGCCGCCGCTGCTCGCGGCGACACCGAGACGCAGGGCGTTGCCCTTGCCCCGGTTGCGGTCGGCCGTGACCAGGCGGACGCGCGGGTGCCGTAAGGCGGCGACCTCGCGCGTCCCGTCCGTCGAACCGTCGTCGGAGACGATCACTTCCCACGAGCCGAAGCGGCTCTCGTTGTCGGCGAGGTAGCGGGTGACGGCGTCGAGCGTCGGACCGAGCCGTTCCTCCTCGTTGTACGCGGGTATGACGACGGAGAGGTCGACCCGCTCCGTGTCGGCCCTCTCCGGGTCGGCCCGTTCCGTGGGCGCGGTCATCCGTTCTCCGCCAGTCGCTCGATCAGGGCGAGGGAGTGCGTGTTGTACGCGGCGACGATCCCACGGGCGGCCTCCGCGTCCCGGCGGGACAGCGCGTCGACCAACTCCGTGTGCCGGGACCACAGATACCCGCGTAGATCGGGCAGCCGCCGTAGGTGCTGCACCGCGCACACCCAGGACTGCACACGCAGCCGGTGCAGGAAGTCGCTGAGGTAGGGGTTGCCGAACAGGGCGGACAGCTCACGCCAGAAGCGGAGGTCGTAGCCGATGAGGATCGTCAGGTCACCGGCGGTCGCGGCGCGCTGCGCCTCCTCGCCGCGCCGGCGGACCCCCGCCAGGGCGGCGGCGACGCGCGGCTCCTGGGGGTCCTTGAAGGCGGGGGGGTGGCCGTCGACGAGGGCCTGGAACATGCCGTTCGTGACCAGGCTGCGGGCCTCGATCATGTTCCGGTAGTCGGCGAAGGAGTACTCCGGGACCCGGAAGCCGCGATGCTGGTCGGCGTCGAGGATGCCCTGCGCCGACAGGTCGACCAGGGCCTCGCGGACCGGCGTGGCGGAGACCCCGTACTGCTCGGCGATCTCCTTGACCGTGAACTCCCGGCCCGGCTGGAGCCGCCCGGCGAGCACCTCGTCACGGAGCGCGTCCGCGATCTGCTGGCGCAGGGTACTGCGGGTCACAGCGCCGTTGCCGGGCATCGTCGGGTGCATCTCCTCACGCATACGGGTGACGTGCTCGCTTACATGTACATCTACGAGCACGCCACCTTACGCGTTCGGGTTGCTCCCGTAATCCTTCAGTTGTCTTTCCCGTACCCGCGCGGCCGATTAGGCCGTACCGTATGGCGGATTACGGACCGTGTCCGTCCGGCTCTGGTCCGTCTCAGACCGTGTACTCGTCGGCCACGCTCAGTGCGGCGTCCAGTGCGGCGAGGCCTTCCTTCAGTTCGGCCTCGGAGACGTTGCAGGGCGGCACCACATGGGTCCGGTTCATGTTCACGAACGGCCACAGGCCGTTCTTCTTGGCGGCGGCGGCGAAGGCGGCCATCGGCGCGTTCGCCTCCCCGGCGGCGTTGTACGGCACGAGCGGTTCCCGCGTCGCCCGGTCCTTGACCAGTTCGAGCGCCCAGAACATGCCGACACCACGGACCTCGCCGACGCTCGGGTGCCGCTCGGCGAGCGCCGCGAGGGCGGGCCCGACCACCTCGGCACCGAGCCGCTTCGCGTTCTCGACGACCCCCTCCTGCGCCATCACGCCGATGGTGGCGACCGCGGCGGCACAGGCCAGCGGGTGCCCGGAGTACGTCAGCCCGCCCGGGTAGGCCCGCCTGGCGAAGGTCTCGGCGATCTCCGAGTTGATGGCGACACCGCCGAGCGGCACATAACCGCTGTTCACGCCCTTGGCGAAGGTCATCAGGTCCGGTACGACCCCGAACAGGTCGGCGGCGAACCACTCACCGGTCCGCCCGAACCCGGCCATGACCTCGTCGAGGACGAACACGATCCCGTACGTGTCGCAGATCTCACGGACACCGGCCAGATACCCGGCCGGCGGCACCATGATCCCGGCGGTGCCGGGAACGGTCTCCAGGATGATCGCGGCGATCGTCCCCGGCCCCTCGAACGCGATCGTGGTCTCCAGGTGCTCCAGCGCCCGCGCGGTCTCCTGCTCCTCCGTCTCCGCGTAGAAACGGGAGCGGTAGAGGAAGGGCGCCCAGAAGTGCACGACCCCGGCGGCGCCGCTGTCGGAGGGCCAGCGGCGCGGGTCGCCGGTGATGTTGACGGCCTGCTGGGTGCCGCCGTGGTACGAGCGGTAGGCGGACAGCACCTTCGGGCGGCCCGTGTGCAGCCGGGCCATGCGCACGGCGTGCTCGATCGCGTCCGCGCCGCCGTTGGTGAAGAAGATCTTGTCCAGGTCGCCGGGGGTCCGCTCGGCGATCAGCCGCGCCGCCTCCGAACGGGCCTCGACGGCGAAGGCGGGCGCGAAGGTCGTCATCCTCGCGGCCTGCTCCTGGATGGCGGCGACGACCTTCGGGTGCTGGTACCCGATGTTGGTGAAGACGAGCCCGCTGGTGAAGTCCAGGTACCGGCGGCCTTCGTAGTCCCAGAAGTACGACCCCTCGGCGCCGGCCACGGCGAGCGGGTCGATGAGGTCCTGCGCGGACCAGGAGTGGAACACATGCGCACGGTCGGCGGCCTTGACGGCGGCACCGGCCTCGGGGCTGGGCTGAGGGGTCATGGCGGGGAGCGTAGGAGCGGTCGGCACGGGCGCGGTATCGGCGACTTGTTCCCTGGTCGGGCGGCGGACGCGACAGTCTGTCGAACCGCTTGTCCGATTGTCCGGTCAATTGTTCAGGACTCGTGTGCCTGTTACGTAACCGTAGACATGGCGCTACCCGTCTCCCGGAACGGCCGCATTATTCTCGGCTCGATCACAAGTGTGAGCGAGGAGCGGATCTGCCATGGAGAAGCTGGGGCCGGGGGATCCGCAGCACATCGGGAAGTACCGGCTGCTGGCGCGGCTGGGCGCGGGCGGGATGGGGCACGTCTATCTCGCCCGTTCGGAGCGCGGCCGCACCGTCGCCGTGAAGCTCGTGCGGGCGGAGCTGGCCGCGCGCGAGGAGTTCCGGGAGCGCTTCCGGCAGGAGGTGCGCAACGCCCAGCGGGTCGGCGGGTTCTGGACCGCCCCCGTCCTCGACGCCGACACCGAGGCCGCCGTGCCCTGGGTGGCCACCGGCTATGTCGCCGGGCCGAGCCTCCAGCGGGTCGTCGAGCACGACCACGGCCCGCTGCCCGAGCGGTCGGTGCGCATCCTCGCCGCCGGGCTGGCACACGCCCTCACCAACATCCATGCGGCCGGGATCGTCCACCGCGACCTCAAGCCGTCCAACGTGATGCTCACGATAGAGGGCCCCCGGGTCATCGACTTCGGTATCGCGCGGGCGCTGGAGACCCTGCCCGGCGAGGGGATCACCCAGACCGGCTCGCTCATCGGCTCGCCCGGCTTCATGGCCCCCGAGCAGGTGCGCGGCGACCGGGTCACCCCGGCCAGCGACGTCTTCTGCCTCGGCTCGGTCCTCGCCTACGCGGCCACCGGCCGGCTGCCCTTCGGCTCCACCGAGGGCGGCGAACACGCCATGCTCTTCCGCATAGCGCAGGAGGAGCCGGACCTGTCCTCGATCCCCGCAGGCATCGCCGACGTGGTCCGCGACTGCCTGCGCAAGGACCCGGAGGCCCGTCCGTCACTGAGCGCGATCCTGGCGCGGACCGGAGCGGGCACCACGGTCTGGGAGGGCCGGGCCAGGGAGCCCTGGCTGCCCGGCGAACTGCTGGCCCAACTGGGGCGCCACGCCGTGGAGTTGCTGGAGGTGGAGGACCCGACGGTGTACGGGGTCCTGACCGAGGGCTCAGGGACGGCCGACTCCGGGACGCGGGGCGGTGCCGAATCCGCGGCCGCCACCGCGGGGGTGCGGCCGACCACGGTCCATCCGCAGCCGACGTTCGACACCCCGTCCCCCGAACACGCCCCCGCCCACCCCGCCTACGGCTACCCGAACCAGCCTCACCAGCACCCGCAGCCGCAGCCGTACAACCCCTACACCACCGCCGCCGCCCCGGACCCGACCCCGGTCTACGCCCCGCCGCCCCCGCCCTACGACCCCGCCCCCGCCGACGATTCGAGCCGTACCGGACGTTCCACGGCCCTCCTCGTCACCGTCGCCCTGGTCGTGCTGCTGGCCGCGGGCGGTTCGGTGTACGCGCTCATGAACAACGGCGGCGGCAGCGACGACAACGCGAACGGCAACGTGTCCCGCTCCCCGTCGGCATCCGCCCCCGCCACCTCCGAGGAGACTTCGCCCACTCGGTCGGACTCCGCGTCGGCCACCCCCGCCGGTACCGTCCCGGCCGGCTTCCTCGGCACCTGGACCACCGCGATCGACAACTCCACCGGCCACAACACCCGCGAACTGACCATCCGCCAGGGCGCGGTGGGCGACTCGGTGCTCACCCTCGTCGCCGACGGCCCCGGCTACCACTGCGAGTTCACGGCGAAGCTCACCGGGAAACCGGGCTCAGCAGGCCCGTTGGCGATCGGTCCGTCCAAGGTCACGACCGGCAAACCCCGTTCGGCCTGCACCGCCGGAGAGGCAACCGAGGTGACCCTGCTGTCGAGCGGCAAGCTGAAGCGGGCGACGAAGGACGGCAGCGAGAGCCTGACCTACAGCAAGCAGTCACCTTCTCGGCCGTGAACGGCCGAGCTTGTTCGCTCGATCGTTCACACCTCGTCGCGCTCCCGACTGCCCCCTACGACAGGGCGGTCACGGGTCGCATCTCCCTGCCCTGGTCTGATGTGCTCAGGCCGGGGCAGGGACGGGCATGGTGACGAATGCCCACGCCGAGCGTGCGCGGTCGCGCACGTTGACCCCGGCGACGACATCGGCGGGCCCAGCGAGGCCGCACCGACGACAACAGAAACGGTCCCGAGTCGGCCGGTTGGCCTTAGCGGTGTGCCCGCAGCCTGGACAGCGTTGCGAGGTGTAGGCCGCGTCCACCTCCAGGAAAGCTACCCCGGCCTTTCCGGCTTTGTAGGCGAGGTGCTGCCCGAGCTGGTGGAAGGGCCAGGAGGAGAGCGTGCCCCGCTGGTCGCGTCGAAGCCGTACCCGCTCGCTGATTCCGCCGAGTTTCTCGACGGCGATTCCGCGACCGGTGCGTTGCGCGACGGACACGATCTCCTTGCTGATCTTGTGGTTTACGTGGGTGGCATGGCGGTGTTCCTTCTTGGCGCGGTGGGCCAGGCGGCGGGTGGCTGAGCGGGTCTGTCTCTTCTGCAGCTCGGCACGCTTGCGGGCACACCAGTTGCGGTAGCGGGCCAGGCCCCGGCCCTGATAGTTCATGCCGTCGGAGGTGGTGGCGAGGTTGACGATGCCGCGGTCCACACCGATGAAGTCGACCGGCTCGGACGCCTCCGGTTCGGGCACCTCGCAGGTGGCGAACAGAAACCATTTTCCGGCCCGCTGCACGAGATCGGACTCGCCCTTGCGGTATTCGGCCAGTAGCTTCAGCTGATCGGCGGCACCGGTATAGCGGACGCCACGCATCCGGCCGTCCACCGTCCAGATCGACACTGTGCGAGTATCGGTCTGCCAGGATAGACATCGGTCGTCGAACGGCTGCGCCGCCTCCGGCCGGAAGGCGACCGGAGTGCCCATGGCCTTGCGGTAGCGCCGGGAAGTGGTGTTGCCCAGCAGCCCGGCCCTGGCTTGCGCGGCCAGCGTGCCGTAGGCGTCCACGACCTTCTTGATCACCCGTACCGTGGGCTGAGCCGACAGCCCGAACGTGGCCTTCACGTCCCCGTACAGCAGTCTCTGCAACCCGTTGCGGTCCTTCACCCCCCGTTCGAAGGCGACCGTCGACACGTAGTCGGCGGCCCGGTTGCAGGCGCGCATGGTCGTCTCCAACGCCGCCGCCTGCTCGGGCGACGGCAGCAGTTTCACCCGCACCACCAGCTTCACGACATCGACCGTAGACACCCCTGTCCATACGCGCGCACGGTTCTCGTACGTCCGTACCTCAACCGGTGACGGTTCGAACGACTGTCCGTGCCCCGGGAGGCTGGGTCGCCTTGGTTCTCTTCGTGCCGTCCGTCGACTGCGTGCATAGGAGGGCAAGATGACATGCTTTGTCCGTCAGGACGCGATCCGCACGCAGTCATGCCTCCTGTTACAGGCCGGTGGGGATGACACTCTGCGCGTAAGCGTCTGGCTGGTCGGGGAACTCGATGCCGCAGGCCGTGCGGATGGCATCCATCGCCCGGAGTGTGGTGATCGACGCCTCCAGCGGGCGTAGCCGAGTCTCCCGGCTGCCCTCCGTCACGCATCTCGCCACCTCCGCCGCCTCGAAGTGCAGTCCCTCGTGGGCGGTGTGCGGCTCCGAGTAGGTGAGTGTCGTGCCGCCGCCGGACGGGGTGAGGTGGATGTCGCCGGGCTGGTAGAAGGGGCCCGGCAGGGTGAGGGTGGCGTGGCCGCCGGCGATGGTCGCGGTGGTCGGGGTGTCGCTGAAGAGCGTGGTGTGGACGACGGCCTGGTTGCCGGCGGGGGCGCGGAGTACCGCGGAGATCTGGCCGTTCACGCCGGCCGGGTGCGGCTGGCCGGTGGCGAGGACCTCGGCGGGCTCGCCGAGGACCCAGGTGGCCAGGGAGACGGGGTAGGTGCCGAGGTCGAGGAGCGGGCCGCCGGCCAGGTCGGCGCGCAGGATGCGGTGGCCGGGGGCGAAGTGCTCGCCGTGGTCGGCCAGGACGGTGTGGAGGTCGCCCAGGACCCCGGAGTCGAGGATCTGGCGGACCACGTCGAAGCGGGGGAGGAAGAAGGTCCAGAGCGCCTCGGCGCAGAACAGGCCGCGGGCGGAGGCGAGTTGGGCCAGCTCCGTCGCCTGGGCCGCGTCCAGGGCCAGCGGCTTCTCCACGAGGGTGTGCTTGCCCGCCTCCAACGCCAGCCGTGCGCAGGCGAGATGGGCGGTGTGTTCGGTCGCCACATAGACGACGTCGACGTCCGCCGCCGCGACCAGCTCCTCGTACGAGCCGTACGAACCCGGGATGCCGTGCCGGTCGGCGAACTCCTTGGCGCGGCCCGCGTCCCGGGAGGCGACGGCGGTGAAGCGCTGGCGGGTGTGGTTCTGGACCGAGCTCACGAAACGCTCGGCGATCCAGCCCGTGCCGAGCACGCCCCAGCGCAGGACGGGCGCCGACATCGGGTCCGGGGTGCGCGGGGCGGGCAGCGCGGTGGGGAACGCGGGGGGCGTGGGCACCTCAGACCTCCGGGACCTGGACGGCGACCGTGCGGCCGTCGGCGTGCATGGACGCGATGACCGCCTCGGCGACCGCGGAGGCCACCAGCCCGTCGTACGCGGTGGCCAGCGGCGCGGGCCGCCCCTCGGCGACGGCGTCGATCCATGCCTGCAGCTCCAGGCGGTAGGCGTCGGCGAACCGCGGCCGCCAGTCGGCCGGGTAGCCGGTGGCCCGGGTGCGGGCGGTGTCGGACACCAGCCGGGCCGGGTCGGTCAGTGCGAGGGTTCCGTGCTCGCCGACGACCTCGCAGCGGATGTCGTAGCCGTACCCGGCGTTGAGGAACGTCTCCACCGTGGTCAGCGCGCCGTCGGCCGTGCGCAGCAGCATCAGCTGGGGGTCGCGCAGCCCGGTCACGGTGGAGGTGGGGCGGGCCGCATGCCAACTCACCTCCACGATCGGGGAGTCCAGCAGCCAGGGCACGGTGTCGAACTCGTGGATGGCGGAGCCGGTGACGCTGAACTCGTCGGTGGCGCCGGGCGCGGAGGACACGCCCCGGCTTCTGCAGTGCACGAGGAGCGGCACACCGGCCGTACCGGCGGCGATCGCGGCCCTGAGGTCGACGTACCCGGGGTCGAACCGGCGCATGAAACCGAGGGAGACGAGGTCCGCCCGCTCCTCCCGGAGGACCCGTACGCACTCCGCGGCGGTCGGCGCGAGCGGCTTCTCGCACATGACCGGTCTGCCCGCCCGGGCGGCGGAGATCGCGAGGTCCGCGTGGGTGCTGTCGTGGGAGGCGATGACGACCGCGTCGACCTCGGGGTCGGCGATCAGCGCGTAGGGGTCGTCGGTGGCCCGCGCGCCCGGCACGGCCGCCGCCACCTCGGTGGCCCGCCCCTTGTCGAGGTCGGCGACGAGGACGACCTCGGCGCCGGAGACCCAGCGGTGCAGGGTGTTCACATGGTCTGCGCCCATGTTCCCGGCGCCGACGACTCCGATCCGGACGCCGCTCATCCCAGGCTCACCCACGTCCTCTGCTCGGCGGAGCGGCTCATCGCGTCGAGGGCGGTCGCGCTGTGCACGGCGTCCTCCAGGGTCGCGCCGTACGCGGTGCCCTCGGCGATGGAGCGCAGGAAGTTGTGGGCCTCGATGACCTTGAGGTCGTCGTAGCCCATGGCGTTGGCCGAGCCGGGCTGGAAGGCGCCGTACTCGCCGTGGCCGGGGCCGACGTAGACCGTGCTGACGGGCTGGTCCTGGTAGGAGGTGCCGCGGCTGACGCCGAGTTCGCCCATCCGCCGGTAGTCCCAGAAGACGGCGCCCTTGGTGCCGTGCACCTCGAAGCCGTAGTTGTTCTGCTCGCCGACCGAGACCCGGGAGGCCTCCAGCACACCGCGGGCGCCGGAGGCGAAGCGGAGCAGGCAGTTGACGTAGTCCTCGTTCTCGACGGGGCCGAGTTCGCCGCCGGTGGCCAGGGTGTGGCCGGCGGTGGCGCCGGTGGGCCGGGCCCGCTCGGGGATGAAGACGGCGGTGTCGGCGGCGAGGGAGGCGATGTCGCCGAGCAGGAAACGGGCCAGGTCGACACCGTGCGAGGCCAGGTCGCCGAGGACGCCTCCGCCGCCGCGGGCCCGCTCGTACCGCCAGGTCAGGGCGCCGTCCGGGTGGGCCGCGTAGTCGCTGAAGAGCCGGACGCGGACGTGGGTGATCGTGCCGAGCTCGCCGGAGGCGATCAGTTCGCGGGCGTAGGCGACGGCGGGCGCGTTGCGGTAGTTGAAGCCGACGGTGCTGCGCACCCCGGCCGCGGCCACGGCGTCCGCGACGGCGCGGGCGTCCTCCGCCGTCAGCCCGACCGGCTTCTCGATCCAGATGTGCTTGCCGGCCTCCGCCATCGCGACGCCGATCTCACGGTGCAGGAAGTTCGGCGCGGTGATGCTGACGGCCTGCACCCGGGGGTCCTTGGCGACCTCACGCCAGTCCCGGGTGGTCGAGGCGAACCCGAACTGCGCGGCGGCCTCCTCGGCCCGGCCCGGCACCTCCTCCGCGACGGCCACCAGCTCGGGCCGTACGGACAGCTGCGGGAAGTGGTGGGGGATCCGCTGGTAGGCCTGGGTGTGCACCCGTCCCATCCAGCCGAATCCGACGACGGCGACGCCGAGCGTGCTCACGATGGGCTGCCCTTCTTTGGACCGTTCCAGAGACTGCCCGCCCACGATGCGGGGGCGCTTCCGCTGATGTCAAGACATTCGGCCGTCTTTACAAGGGTCGGGTAGGTGTGGAACGGTCCATGGCATGAGTGCCCCGACCATCCGTGACGTCGCCGCGCGCGCAGGTGTGTCGAAGTCGCTGGTCTCCCTGGTGCTGCGCGGTGCGGACGGCGTCCGCGAGGACAAGCGCCGGGCGGTCCTGGCCGCGGTCGAGGAGCTCGGCTACCGGCCCAACGCGGCCGCGCGCAGCCTCAGCGAGCGGCGCACCCGCACGGTCGGCGTCCTCCTGAACGACATGCGCAACCCCTGGTTCGTGGAGCTCCTCGACGGCCTGAACCGGACCCTGTACGACGCCGGGCTGCGGATGCTGCTCGCCGACGGGCACCTGAACCGGCACCTCGGCGAGGAGCTCGCCCACACCTTCACCGAACTGCACGTGGACGGCCTGATCGCGGTCGGCACGCTGCCGGATCCGGGAGTGCTGCGCAGGGCCGCCGACCGGGTGCCGACGGTCGTGGCCAGCACCCGGGAGCCGGTGCTGTCCACCGTGGACATCGTCGCGAACGACGACGAGATCGGCGCCCGCCTCGCCACCGAGCACCTCATCGGGCTCGGTCACCGGGACATCGCGCACATCGCCGGGCAGGGCGCGGTCGGCGAGCTGCGCCGGCGCAGCTTCGAGGCGGCGATGCGGGCGCACGGGCTGGCCGACTCGGCGGTGGTGGAACAGGGCGACCTCACGGAGGAGGGCGGCTACCGGGCCACGGTCCGCCTGCTGAGCCGCGCGCACCGCCCGACGGCGGTCTTCGCCGCCAACGACATGACCTGCGTGGGCGCGCTCTCGGCGGCGGAGGAGACGGGACTGACCGTCCCCCGGGACCTGTCCCTGGTCGGCTACGACAACACGTACCTCTCCCGGCTGCGGCACCTGTGGCTCACGACGGTGGACAACGCGAGCGAGGAGGTGGGCCGCAGGGCCGCGCAGCGCCTCCTGGAGAGGATCGCGGAGCCGGGGAGGGCGGCCGCGGTGGACTTGGTGACGCCGTTCCTTGAGGTGCGGGGGACGACGGGGCCACCGAGCCGCTGAACGCGGCGGGAGCCGCCGTCGGGGGGAGTGTCGTGGGTCGTGTGCCGCGCCGTCGTGGCTGGCCGCGCAGTTCCCCGCGCCCCTTTGGGGCGCGTCAGCTGCAGCGCCCCTTTTAGGGGCGCGGGGAACTGCGCGAGCAACCACGAGGCACCGGCAGCCGACCGATGACGCACGCCCCCTTACTTCACCGCGGCTCCGGTGGCCGTTGGCGAGGCATGTTCGGCCGAGCCCCGTTGGGACCCGGCGGCAGGGGAAACCGTCCGTTCCAGTGGCCCGCATCCCCCCGCGGCCCCGCCGCCACCGCCGCCTGGATGCCCAGCGGCGCCGACCCCGTCCGGAACTCCACCATCCAGTCCGCCGTCTCCGTACGGACCAGCTCGGTCACGTCCTCCGAGAACCGCCGCAGCACCCCCAGGCACCGCTCGGCCGCCTCGCTCGCCGTCCCCTCCGCCGGTCCCAGTACCTCACGGACACTCTCCGCCGCCCAGTCGAACTGGAGCACCTGGAGCCGCCGCTGCACGGCCTGGGCCGTGGCCATGTCCCTTATCCAGCCGGAGGTCACGCCGAAGAACCGGTCGATGCCGATGCACGCCACCGCCATCAGCAGCGCGAGATACCCCCAGGGCGCGACCCCGCCGATCGCCCCGGTGACATCGAGGAGCGGCAGTGCCGCCCCGAGCGTCGCCCCCACGGCCGCCCCGGACCGCAGCACCCGCGCCCCCCGCCGTTTCCACACCCGGTCCGTCAGATACCACGCGGCCGTCTCCAGAGCCCCGCGCTCCACCCACCGGTAGAGCTCGTCGAGCCGCTCGGCCGGCTCGCCCCAGTCCCCGTGCGGGAACACCCGCCCGGTCAGATCACCCGGCCGCAGTCCGGCCGCACCCTCGCCCCGCCCGTCCTGAGGCGGTCCCTCGGGCTGCATCTCCGGCTGAGCCACCCGGCACTCCCTACTGATCACAACCGGTCACGTTCCGTGACCTCGAACATGGCATTGGACGCGACAATGGATGTTGACGACGGGCACCCTTCCTACCTCTCAATGGGTGGCGAAGGCTTTGCTTTGGCCGCTTTTCCGCCCAGAAGTGGTGCTTGATCAGGTATAGGCCCGCCGGGATTCTCACTCGAAAGAGTGGCGGGGCGATGGCTGCGTCGACCACGTAGGCTCATGCACAGCAGAGAAAATCCGGACCCGTATCCAGGAGCTGATCGTGATCCCCGGTGGTGGCCAGCCCAACATGCAGCAGCTGCTCCAGCAGGCCCAGAAGATGCAGCAGGACCTGGCACGGGCCCAGGAGGAACTGGCGAACACGGAGGTCGACGGGCAGGCGGGTGGCGGCCTGGTGCGGGCCACCGTGACCGGCTCCGGCGAGCTGCGCGCGCTCAAGATCGACCCGAAGGCGGTGGACCCGGAGGACACCGAGACCCTCGCCGACCTGATCGTCGCGGCCGTCCAGGCGGCCAACGAGAACGCTCAGACGCTCCAGCAGCAGAAGCTGGGCCCGCTGGCACAGGGCCTGGGCGGCGGCAGCGGCATCCCCGGTCTGCCGTTCTGATGTTCGTCGCCCACGTGACACCCGTACCGCCTTCCTAGGACAGGCGGCAGCCAACTACGGTACGTACCGAAAGACTCCAGGAAGGGCAGTCCGTTGTACGAAGGCGTGGTTCAGGACCTCATCGACGAGCTGGGGCGGTTGCCCGGCGTCGGTCCGAAGAGCGCGCAGCGGATCGCCTTCCACATCCTCCAGGCGGAGCCCACGGACGTACGGCGTCTCGCGCAGGCCCTCCTGGAGGTGAAGGCGAAGGTCCGCTTCTGCGCGACCTGCGGCAACGTGGCACAGGAGGAGCTGTGCAACATCTGCCGCGACGCCCGCCGCGACCCGACGGTCATCTGCGTGGTGGAGGAGCCGAAGGACGTCGTCGCCGTCGAGCGCACCCGGGAGTTCCGGGGCCGCTACCACGTCCTGGGCGGCGCGATCAGCCCGATCGAGGGCGTCGGCCCCGACGACCTGCGCATCAGGGAACTGCTCGCCCGCCTGGCCGACGGTGCGGTCACCGAACTCATCCTGGCCACGGACCCCAATCTCGAAGGCGAGGCGACGGCCACGTACCTCGCCCGCATGATCAAACCCATGGGCCTGAAGGTCACCCGCCTGGCCAGCGGCCTCCCGGTGGGCGGCGACCTGGAATACGCGGACGAGGTCACCCTCGGCCGCGCCTTCGAGGGGAGACGACTCCTAGATGTCTGACGCCACGCTGCACGCGACTGCACAGAACCCGGACGACTTCGTGGTCCAGATCGCGGACCAGGTGGAGAGCTTCCTGGTGGCCGTCACGGAGGTCGCGAAGGGCGACGAGCCGGACTCGGCGGTCCCCTTCCTCCTCCTGGAGGTCTCCCAGCTCCTGCTGGCCGGCGGCCGCCTCGGCGCGCACGAGGACATCGTCCCCGACGAGCGTTACGAGCCGGACCTGGGCCCGGAGCCGGACGTCGACCAGCTCCGCGAGAACTTCGCGCGCCTCCTGGAGCCCATCGACGTCTACTCCGAGGTCTTCGACCCGTACGAGCCCCGCAAGGCGCCCGTACCGGCCCGTCTCTCGGACGACTTGGCCGACATCATCACCGACCTCCGCCACGGCATGGCCCACTACCGCGCGGGCCGCACCACGGAAGCGCTGTGGTGGTGGCAGTTCTCCTACTTCTCCAACTGGGGCTCGACCGCGTCCGCCGTGCTCCGCGCCCTCCAGTCCATCCTGATCCACGTCCGCCTCAACCAGCCCCTGGAGGAACTGGACGGCCTGGACACGGACCAGGCGACGGTCGGCGACGAGACGCTGGAGTTCGAGGCGGGCCAGGTCATGCAGCAGGAGATCGGCGGGGCGCTGGGAGTCCGCTCCTCGTCCAAGTAGGACAGCCTCCGTCCTGAGCGGTCCCTAGGGTCGTCGGTGACCATTCCGGCACCACTGAGGGGACCGCCATGCCCGCGCAGCCCGGCACCACACCCGAGGGATACACCACGGTCGCGCCCTGGGTCGTCACCGACGACACCGGGGCGTTCCTGGACTTCGTCACCCAGGCGTTCGGGGGTGAGGAGCTGGGGCGGGTCCCCACCGAGGCCGGTGCGATCGGGCACGCCGAGATCCGGATCGGTGACACCGTCGTCCTGGCCTTCGACCGGAGCGCGGACTGGCCCGTCATGCCCAGCCTGCTGCGGGTGTTCGTCGCCGACGCGGACGACACGTTCGCGCGTGCCGTCGAGGCCGGTGGCCGGGTCGTCACCTCCCTCGCCGACCACGCCTTCGGACAACGCGGCGGGCGCGTCAAGGACCCCTTCGGCAACATCTGGTGGGTGGTCGCGCATGTCGAGGACGTCTCCGAGGAGGAGATGTGGAAACGGCTGCGGGAGCCGGCGTACGCCGAGGTCATGCGCGTCGCCCAGGAGACCTTCGACGCCGAGCTCAGCGGTCGCAGTCGGGGGCGCAGCAGTGCGCCGGTGCGGGGTGCCGGCTGATCACAGCGTCCAGATCCCTTTCGCCACCGCCGTGACCCCGCCCGTCAGGGCCAGCAGGAGGACCAGGCGGCGGGCGTGGTGTTCGGGGAGGCGGTCGCCCACCGTTCTTCCGATCAGGCCGCCCGCCAGCATCGCCGCACCCACCGCCGTCCACTCCGCCGCGCTCAGCCCCGGCACCCCGTTCGCCGTCACCGAGAACGCGTTGACGACGACACCGTAGAACTGCGCGTTGGGGACGAACTCCCGTACCGTCCAGCCCGCGTTGAGGGCGTAGAGGGAGACCGGGGGGCCGCCCACGCCCGCCGCCGAGTTCATGAAGCCGCCCACCGCGCCCGCCGTCAGCGCGCCGGCCCGGCCGTGCAGGGCGGGGAGCCGGGCGCCCCGCATCACGAGCAGGACCGCCACCGTCACCAGGGCGCCCATCGTCAGCAACAGCCACGGCGGCGGGAGTTGACGGGTGAGCCAGGTGCCCGCGGGGACCGTGCAGGCCGCCGCCGCGCACAGCGGGACCATCGCCGCGGGGCGGACCCGGCGCCAGCCGCCCGCCAGCCCCACCACGCTGATCGCACCCGCCGCGCAGTTCGCCAGGGCGACTCCCTGCGCCGGGCCGAGCAGCAGGATCAGCGCCGGTACGGCGACCAGCGCGAAGCCCATTCCGGTCAGCCACTGCACGCTCGCGCCCAGCAGCACTATGCCGGAGAGCGGGATCAAGGTCGTCGTCATGGTGTAACTGGCTACACCAACGGATCGGGAGCGCGCTCCCTCGTTTCGGGCTCCGGGAGACGGAATCGTTGATCTCGCCAGGTCAGCCAGCCCATCACACAGCGAGGACTCCTCCCATGAAGGCCCTGCTCTCCTCCCGTCCCGTCCTCTGGTTCCTCTTCCTCTTCAACCTCGCCGTCGCCGCCGTCGCCCCCTTCGTCGTCGACGGCGCGCAGGGGGTGATGACCGCCGTCGGGATGGGGGTCGTGTCGCTCGGCGCCGGCGTCAGTCTGCTGCGGAGCTGAGCGAACGCGAATTGGATCGGCCCTGCACGTCCGTTGTACGTCGGCTGCACGGGCGTTAACCAGCGGAAAGAGAGTCTTGGGTCATGAACCGAACGACCCGTAAGACCCGTATACGCGCCGCCGTCGTCACCGCCACCGCCCTCGTCACCGCCGCCACGGTGAGCGTGGGGGTCAGCCAGGCAGGCGGCAGCGGCGGGCACGAGCACCGGCCGAGCAAGAAGCAGATCGCCGGCCTCTTCGACAAGTGGAACGCGGCCCTGCGGACCGGCGACCCGGAGAAGGTCGCCGACCTCTACGCGAAGGACGCCGTCCTGCTGCCGACCGTCAGCAACAAGATCCGGACCGACCACGCCCAGATCGTCGACTACTTCGAGCACTTCCTGCAGAACAAGCCGGTGGGCGAGAAGAAGCGGACGATCATCAATGTGCTCGACGGCAACTCGGCCATCGACACCGGCATCTACGCCTTCACGCTCACCGCCCCGAAGACCGGCGCCAAGCGGGTCGTCGAGGCCCGCTACACCTACGAGTACGAGAAGCGCGGCGGCACATGGCTGATCGTCAACCACCACTCCTCGGTGATGCCCGAAGGGTGATCAGCACGCACAGTCCGCCCCCCGGCGCGTCCCGCAGGGTGACCGTGCCGCCGTCGTCCGTCACCAACTGGCGTACGACGGACAGACCCAGGCCGGAGCCCGAGCGGCCGGTCAGGCCCTGACCGCGCCAGAAGCGGTCGAACGCGCGGGACTTCTCCGCGTCCGTCATGCCCGGACCCTCGTCCCGGACGGAGAGTGTCACCTCGTCGGCCGTCGCCTCGACGCCGACCGTGATCGTGGCGCCGTCCGGTGACACCTCCAGGGCGTTCGACAGGACGTTGTCCAGCACCTGGTCCAGATGACCGGTTCCGGCCAGCACAGACGGCCGGCCGTCGGCAATTCCCCTGAGCGCGATGTGGACTCCGCGCTCGTCGGCGGCCGGTCTCCACACGGTGAGGCGTTCCTCGACGATGTCCAGCAGCTGCAGCGGCTCGGGCGCCGTCACCTTCGCCTCCGCGCGCGCCAGCACCAGCAGGCCGTTGACCAGACGGCTCATCCGGACCACTTCCGCCGTCGCCTGTTCCACGTCCTCGCGGACGAACTCGTCGTCGACCCCGTCCGCGATGTTGTCCAGGGACAGGCGCAACGCGGTCAGCGGGGTGCGTAGTTGATGCGAGGCGTCCGCGACGAAGATGCGCTGCGAGGCGACCAGTGTGTCCAGGCGTTCCGCGCCCTGGTTGAGGGTGCGGGCCAGGGTCTGGGTCTCCGCCGGGCCGGTCACGGGGGAGCGGGCCGTGAGGTCGCCGTCGCTGAACTTGCTCGCCATGGAGTTGAGTTCACGCAGCGGGCGGGTGATCCGGCGGGCGGCGACCGCGCCGATCGCCGCGGCCGCCGCGAGGACCAGTACGGCGAGGCCGGCCCGGAAGCCCCAGATCTGCCACAGCCGGGTCGTCATGTCCGACGTCGAGTAGACGATCCGTACGGCCGCGTCCCCCTGGGCGGGGACGGTGACGGTGAGGTGCTTGCCCCAGATGAAGTCCGAACCCCAGTCGGTGGCCGCCTCGTTGTGTGTCACGGCCCGGTCCAGCGCCCGGTCGGCGACCGGCTTCGGCAGGTCGGGGGCGCAGCTGCCGGTGGGGGTCACCTGGACCGTGCCGGGGCTCTCGCGGTCGTACGCCTTCGCCACCTCGGTCAGGGCCTCGCACGAGACGCCGTCGGCGCCGCCCAGCAGCAGCGCCATGGTCTTGGCCTCGCGCAGGACGGAGAGTTCCGTGTCGTCGCGCAGCTGCTTGGTGAGGGTGAACGCGACCGGGACGGTGAAGAGCAGGATGGCGACCGCGACCAGCAGGATGTAGCTCCGGATGAGCTGGCGGTTCACGAGGCCTCACCGGCCGCCCGGCGGTTCATACGGGGTCCCCGGCCGCCACCTCCAGGCGGAAGCCGACACCCCGCACGGCCTCGATGGTGATCGCGCCGGCGAGTTTGCGGCGGAGGGCCGCCACATGCACGTCCAGGGTCTTGGTCGGGCCGAACCAGTTGGCGTCCCAGACGGCCTCCATGATCTGCTCGCGCGACATCAGCGCGCCCGGCTCCTCGGTGAGGAAGGCCAGCAGGTCGTACTCCTTGGGGGCCAGGGCGACCTCCGCGCCGTCCAGATGGACGCGGGCCGCCTTGCGGTCCACGGTCAGGCGCGGTCCGTAGCGGTCGGGGCCGGTGTCCGCCGACGTGCGGGGCTGGGCGCGGCGCATCACCGCCCTTATCCGGGCGATCACCTCGCGGACCCCGAACGGCTTGGAGACGTAGTCGTCCGCGCCCAGCTCCAGGCCGACCACCCGGTCCGTCTCGTCGCTGCGCGCGCTGATCACGATGATCGGCAGATCGCCCCGCTGCCGGAGCGCCTTGCAGACGTCCAGGCCGTCGGTGTCGGGCAGGCCGAGGTCGAGGAGTACGAGGTCGTAGGGGCCCGGGTGGGCGAGCGCGGCGGCGCCCGTGGTGACCCACTCGACCTCGAAGCCGTACCGCTTCAGGCCGCGCCGGAGGGACTCGGCCACCGGCTCGTCGTCTTCCACCAGAAGTACGCGCACGCCCCGTACCTTAATTCTTGAAACTTAATTCACAGTGGCCCCGGCTCGCGGCCGCCACTGTGAGCCAGGGCACTTTCCGCGTGGTGTGCCGTGCGCTGGGCAGGTTCCGTTCCGGAAGCGAGCGGCCGGACACCCCCGCCACGACGTCTCACCATGCGGGAGCAGGCTGGTGGAATTCGGACGCTCGTTAGACTGAGCCGACATAAACGAACCGAGCGAGGAGCGCACGTGGGCCTTGTCGTGCAGAAGTACGGAGGCTCCTCCGTTGCTGATGCCGAGGGCATCAAGCGCGTCGCCAAGCGGATCGTGGAAGCGAAGAAGAACGGCAACCAGGTGGTTGTCGTCGTTTCCGCGATGGGCGACACGACGGACGAGCTGATCGATCTCGCCGAGCAGGTATCCCCGATGCCTGCCGGGCGTGAGTTCGACATGCTGCTGACCGCCGGAGAGCGTATCTCCATGGCACTGCTGGCCATGGCGATCAAAAACCTGGGCCACGAGGCCCAGTCGTTCACCGGCAGCCAGGCAGGCGTCATCACCGACTCGGTCCACAACAAAGCCCGGATCATCGACGTCACACCGGGGCGGATCCGGGTGGCGCTGGACGAGGGCAACATCGCCATCGTCGCCGGGTTCCAGGGCGTCAGCGCGGACAAGAAGGACATCACCACGCTGGGGCGCGGCGGTTCCGACACGACCGCCGTGGCGCTCGCCGCCGCCCTCGACGCCGAGGTCTGCGAGATCTACACCGACGTCGACGGTGTGTTCACCGCCGACCCGCGCGTGGTGAAGAAGGCGCGGAAGATCGACTGGATCTCCTTCGAGGACATGCTGGAGCTCGCCGCCTCCGGTTCCAAGGTGCTGCTCCACCGCTGTGTGGAGTACGCCCGCCGCTACAACATCCCGATCCACGTCCGGTCCAGCTTCAGCGGACTGCAGGGCACGTGGGTCAGCAGCAAGCCGATTGGGGACAAGAAGGTGGAGCAGGCCATCATCTCCGGTGTCGCGCACGACACCTCCGAGGCCAAGATCACGGTCGTCGGTGTGCCCGACAAGCCCGGTGAGGCCGCCGCCATCTTCCGGACCATCGCCGATGCCGAGATCAACATCGACATGGTCGTGCAGAACGTGTCCGCCGCGGCCACCGGCCTGACGGACATCTCCTTCACGCTGCCGAAGACCGAGGGCCGCAAGGCCATCGACGCGCTGGAGCGGAACCGGGCGGGCATCGGCTTCGACTCGCTCCGCTACGACGACCAGATCGGCAAGATCTCGCTGGTCGGCGCGGGCATGAAGACCAACCCGGGTGTCACCGCCTCGTTCTTCGAGGCGCTGTCCGACGCCGGTGTGAACATCGAGCTGATCTCGACCTCCGAGATCCGTATCTCGGTCGTCACCCGCGCCGACGACGTGCCGGAGGCCGTGCGCGCCGTGCACACCGCCTTCGGGCTCGACTCCGACTCCGACGAGGCAGTCGTCTACGGAGGCACCGGCCGATGACCGGCAAGCCGGCGCTCGCGGTCGTGGGTGCGACCGGGGCCGTCGGCTCGGTCATGCTCCAGATCCTGTCCCAGCGGGCGGACGTCTGGGGCGAGATCCGCCTGATCGCCTCCCCGCGCTCGGCCGGCCGCAAGCTGGCCGTGCGCGGTGAGGAGGTCGAGGTCGTCGCGCTCTCGGAGGAGGCCTTCGACGGGATCGACGTCGCGATGTTCGACGTTCCCGACGAGGTGTCCGCGCGCTGGGCGCCGATCGCCGCGGCCAGGGGTGTCGTCGTGGTGGACAACTCCGGGGCCTTCCGGATGGACCCCCAGGTGCCCCTGGTGGTCCCCGAGGTCAATCCGCACTGCTCCCACATCCGGCCGCGCGGGATCGTCGCCAACCCCAACTGCACCACCCTGTCGATGATCGTCGCCCTCGGCGCGCTGCACGCCGAGTTCGGGCTGCGCGAGCTGGTGGTGTCGTCGTACCAGGCGGTGAGCGGGGCCGGACGGGCCGGCGTGGAGACGCTGCGGGCCCAGCTGTCCCTGGTCGCCGGTACGGAGCTGGGCACCAAGCCCGGTGACGTACGGCGGGCGGTCGGGGACCTCACCGGGCCGTTCCCGGAGCCGGTCGCGCTCAACGTCGTACCGTGGGCCGGGTCGCTGCGGGAGGACGGCTGGTCCTCGGAGGAGATGAAGGTGCGGGACGAGTCCCGCAAGATCCTCGGACTGCCGAAGCTGCCGGTCGCGGTGACGTGTGTCCGCGTCCCGGTGGTCACCACGCACTCCCTGACCGTGCACGCCCGGTTCCAGGGCGAGGTCACCGTCGAGAAGGCCCGGGAGATCCTGGACACGGCCCCGGGTGTCGTCCTCTTCGACAATCCGGCCGCCGGGGAGTTCCCGACGCCCGCCGACGTGGTCGGCACCGATCCGACCTGGGTCGGGCGGGTAAGACGGTCCCTCGACGACCCGACCGCGCTCGAACTGTTCGTGTGCGGGGACAACCTTCGCAAAGGCGCGGCCCTGAACACCGCGCAGATCGCCGAGCTGGTGGCCGCGGAACTGACCGGCCGTTCAGGTACGGCGGAGATTGCGTGAACAGTCGGTGACCACGGGAAACGTCCCGGGTGAGGGCGGGGTGGGAGCGTGCCCACCGGTAGGATCCCTGTAAGAAATGTGGCCATGAGCATGGTCCGGACCTCTTGAATCCCGACCCCTCGGCGTTCGAAGATTTTCCTCCCCGTCCTCCGCAACCACGCGGGCGGCGGGGAGCGTCTTTGCGGTCGCCCTCTTACGGGGCACTTACGCGGCCGGCCCTCGGATCTTCGGGTCTCCGGGCCGTGAGGACGCATGATCCTGGCGTGGGGACGCCGTGATCGGGGCGTGGGGACGCCTGTTCATAATGGGATATAGGGGAAGAGCGGGACGCATGACGGCATTTGAGGCACCGTCTGATGTGCTGCCGGACGCGCGAAGAACGGTGACGACCGGGCCGGCCGGCCATCCCGGCATACCCGGTACAGCCGACGCGGACCCGCCCGGCACGCCTGACGTGAGCCTGCCCGGAACACCTGAAGCGGACCCGCCCGGCACGCCCGAAGCAAAAGTGATGCCCGGCACGTACAACCCCGCCGGGGGTCAGCGTGTCCAACTGGCGTGGCAGAGGTACTCGAACTCAGTGCGCCCCTCGGCGCGACGGCTCTACGGCCGCCCCGTGCCGGCCTGCGCCCCCGCGGGCCCGGTGCGCCCGGCGGCATGCCGGTGATCGCGCCCATGCCCGCAGCGCGGCCCACCCGCATACCCAGCCAGCGCGACGGCGCCGAGGACACGGCGGCGGCCGGTACCAGCGTCGACCACCTCACGGAGACCTACCGGGCGCACTACCGCTCGCTCCTCGGCCTCGCCGCCCTCCTCCTCGACGACACGGCCTCCTGCGAGGACGTCGTCCAAGAGGCGTTCATCCGTGTCCACTCCGCCCGCAAACGCGTCCGTGACCCGGAGAAGACCCTGGCCTATCTGCGCCAGACGGTCGTCAACCTCTCCCGCTCCGCGCTGCGCCGCCGCATCCTCGGCCTCAAGCTCCTCTCCAAGCCGATGCCCGACATGGCGAGCGCCGAGGAGGGCGCCTACGACCAGCTGGAGCGGCGCGACCTGATCAAGGCGATGAAGGGCCTGCAGCGCCGCCAGCGCGAGGTCCTCGTGCTGCGCTACTTCGCCGACATGACCGAGGCCCAGGTCGCCGAGACGCTCGGTATCTCGCTGGGCTCGGTGAAGGCGTACGGCTCGCGCGGCATCGCGGCCCTGCGGGTGGCGATGGAGTCGACGGCATGACCGACAGCCCCGAGGGAGGCGACTCACATGATCGCCACGAGCCCTACGCTTGGCATGAGCCGATGGGGGAGGACGAGTCCGACGGTTCGGGGGAACCGGCACGGAATCACGGGCGGCGCGGTTCGGGGGAGCCGGCGCGAAGCCACGAGCAAGAGCACACGCAATCGCACGCTGGGAACGGAACTGTGAACCACGGCCCCGACGACAAGGGCCCCGAGGAGCTCGGACAGGGCTTTGACGGACCCCGCCCCGGCCCCGACGGGCTCGCGGCGGACGAGCTGGCGCTGCGCCGGCTGCTGCACTCCGCGGTCGACGACCTCACACCGCGCGACGGCTCCCTCGACCATCTGCGCCGCGCGGTGCCCGCCCGCCGGGCCCGCAAGCGCCAGGCCACGGTCGGCATGGCGGCCGCGGCCCTGTTCATCGGCACCGCGATCCCCGCCCTCGTGCATGTCTCGCAGTCCGGCGGCATCGACCCCAACACCTCCATCGCCGGTGAGGCCTCCCAGGCCCAGGGCGGCGCCACCGGCGGCAAGAACCCGGACGGCGGCGCCAGCACCGCGGGCGGCTCCAACGGCCAGGCCACCGGCCAGAGCCCGGGCGGCCCCAAGAGCGGCGGCAAGACCGCGAGCAGCTCGGGTGCCACCGGCACCAAGGTGGTCCCCACGGCCAGCGCCGACACCGCGGCCCCGGTCTGCACCTCGGACCAGCTCTCCACCCCGACCTCCACCGTCGCCGCCGCCGACTCGACGGGCGTCGTCTACGGCACCTTCCACGTCGTGAACGTCTCGAAGACGAGCTGTACCGTCGGCGGCCCCGGCAGTATCGGCTTCCTCGCGCAGGGCGCGGCCGACACCACCAAGATCAGCACCGCCCGGCACACCTCCGGCGACGCGGCGGCCGGGCTGCCCGACCCGACGACCGAGCTCACCGGGCTGGTCCTGGCACCCGGCGCGGCCTACCAGGAGAAGTTCGCCTTCGTCCCGTCGGCGACCTGCCCGACCACCGGCGGCGGCAGCGGCTCCACCGACACCGGCGGCACCACGGCCTCCCCGAGCCCCTCGGCGAGCACCAGCACCGGTACGACCACGGCCGGGTCCGACGGCACCTCCACCCAGCTCCTCACCGAGGACAGCACGGCCGACGGCAGCATCGCGGTCTCGTACACGCCCGAGGCCGGGTCGCCGACCGGCTCCGCGACGGTGACGAACGCCTGCGCCGGCACGGTGTACTGGACCGGGGTGCTGGCGCCGTCCGTCTGACGGCGCTCGGACCCTGATACCGATGACTGACGTTCAGAGCCTGACGCCGACGACGCTCAGGCCCTGACGCCGGTGAGGTTCAGGCCGTGACGTCGATGACACACACTCAGGCCCTGACGTCGATGACACTCAGGCCCTGATGACGACGGGCTCTTCCTCCGGCACGATCCCCAGTGCCGCGTCCCGCGCGAACTCCACCTCGCGGCGCAGCAGCCGGAACCACATGAACACCACGAACCCCGCGAACACGAACCACTCACCGGTGTAGCCGAGGTTCTGGAACGCCTTCAGATCGAGCCCCGAGTTGTCCGGCGCGGTCGCCGGCACGGCCGTCATCCCCGAGTCGGCCTTGTCCAGGGTGATCCAGGCGTCGTACACCTTGTACGGCACCAGGTTCACCAGCGTGGCCGCGCTGATCGCCGCCGTCTGTCCCGACGGCAGCCCGCTCTGGGCGCCGACGCCGTTGTCCCCCGGCGTCTCGGAGGCCTGCAGCGCGCCGGTGACGGTGACCTCGCCGGTGGGCGCGGCGGGCGCCTTGGCCGCGTCGGCCCTGCCGGGCAGCCAGCCGCGCACGACGGGCAGGGCCTGGCCGGAGTCGGTGCGCAGCAGGGTCAGGACGTAGAAGCCGTTCTTGTCGCCGAGCTGACGGTCCGGCACCAGCAGCTGCTTGCCGTACCGCCCGCTGACGGTGGCCCGCTTGCCCGAGGTCGCCTGGTCGACGGGGAGCAGGTCGGCCAGCGGCCGGGCCGCTTCCTTCTTGGCCGTCTCCACCTGTTCGTCGGCGCTGTGGTGGGCCTGTACCCGCGCCTCGAAACGGCTCAGCTGCCAGGACCCCATGAAGATGCAGAACGGGATGGCGAGCAGCACGAAAACGTTGATGCCCCACCAGCGGGGTGTCAGCAGGAAGCGGTACACGCTTCCACGGTACGGGGCGCTTTGCGGGGGGTTGGGGGTGGGGTGGGCGCGCGTCGCCCGACCGCGCGCAAAGTTATCCACAGGCTGCGGGTACTCCTGAGCACATTGTGGGCGGGTGCAGGCACTATGGGGCCATGACTGCGGCCATGAGTGAGAGCGACATGCCGGACTGGGAGAAGCGCTTCCGCGCCCCTCGGGTCTCCCTGCCGGACTGGGCGGAGGACGCCCCCGACCGTTCCCTGTTCGTGTCGAACGCGACGGGGACGTACGAGCTGTACGCCTGGGACCGCGCGAGCGGGGAGCAGCGCCAGGCGACGAACCGGCCGAACGGCACGACGGACGGGCTGCTCTCCCCGGACGGCGCGTGGATCTGGTGGTTCGACGACAAGGACGGTGACGAGTTCGGCGTCTGGCGCCGCCAGCCCTTCGCGGGCGGCGCGGACGAGGAGGCGGCGCCGGGCCTGGAGCCGTCCTACCCCTCGGGCCTGGCGCTGGGCCGGGACGGCCGTACGGCGGTCGTGGGCCGCTCCACGGACGACGAGGGCACGACGATCTATCTGGTCAGGGCGGGGGAGGAGCCGCTGGAGATCTACCGGCACCCCGAGTCCGCGGGCGTCGGCGACCTCTCCCACGACGGCTCGCTGATCGCGCTGGAGCACACCGAGCACGGTGACGCGATGCACTCGGCGCTCCGCGTGGTCCGTCCGGACGGCACGACGCTGGCGGAGCTGGACGACACGAAGGGCGGCACCGAGGAGCTGGGCCTGGAGGTGCTGGGCTTCGCCCCGGTCGAGGGCGACCCGCGGCTGCTCATCGGCCACCAGCGGCGGGGCCGCTGGGAGCCGCTGGTCTGGGACGTCGCCACCGGCGGGCAGACCGACCTGGCCCTCGACCTGCCGGGTGACGTGAGCGCGGAGTGGTTCCCGGACGGCGGCGCGCTGCTGATCGTGCACAGTTTCGAGGCGCGCAGCGAACTCTTCCGCTACGACCTGGCCACGCGCGAGCTGGAGCCCGTTCCGACCCCGCCGGGCACCGTCTCCGGGGCCACGGCCCGCCCGGACGGGACCGTCGAATACCTCTGGTCGTCCGCGGCCGAGCCGCCGGTGGTCCGCTCGACGACGGGCGAGATCGTCCTCGACCCGCCCGGGATGAGGTGCCCGCCGTCGGTCCCGGTCTCGGACGCGTGGGTGGAGGGCCCGGGCGGCCGCATCCACGCCCTGATCCAGAAGCCGGCCGGTGCCACCGGCCCCCTCCCCACCGTCTTCGACCTGCACGGCGGCCCGACCTGGCACGACAGCGACAGCTTCGCGGCGGGCCCGGCGGCCTGGGTCGACCACGGCTACGCGGTGGTCCGCATCAACTACCGGGGCTCCACGGGCTACGGCCGGGCCTGGACGGACGCGCTGAAGCACCGGGTGGGCCTGATCGAGCTGGAGGACCTGGCGGCGGTCCGGGACTGGGCGGTCGAGTCCGGCCTCGCCGACCCCGACCGGCTGATCCTGACCGGCGGATCCTGGGGCGGCTACCTCACACTCCTCGGCCTGGGCACCCAGCCCGCGTCCTGGGCGGTGGGCATCGCGGTCGTCCCGGTCGCCGACTACGTCACGGCGTACCACGACGAGATGGAGTCCCTGAAGGCGATGGACCGCACGCTGCTGGGCGGCACACCGGAAGAGGTCCCCGACCGCTTCGCGGCCTCGTCGCCCCTGACCTACGTCGACGACGTCAAGGCCCCCGTCTACATCTCGGCCGGCCTCAACGACCCGCGCTGCCCCATCCGCCAGATCGACAACTACGTCAACCGCCTGGCAGCCCGCTCGGCCCCGCACGAGGTCTACCGCTACGACGCGGGCCACGGCTCCCTGGTGGTGGACGAACGCATCAAACAACTCCGCCTGGAGATGGAGTTCGCGGAGCGCCACCTCGCGCCTACGGCGACAGTACCGACGGACTGAGGCAAGCCCTCCGAACGGAGCCGAGGCCCGGCACCTCGCTTCCAGGCACGCGGCAAAGCCTCTGGCCGCCGGACGTGCGGCGAAGCTCTGGGCGCCGAGCGTGCGGCGAAGCCTTGGCGCCGAGCGTGCGGCGAAGCCTTGGCGCCGGACGTGCGGCGAAGCTCTGGGCGCGGGTGCGGGGCGAAGCTCTGGGCGCACGGGACTGAAGCGCCCCGTAAGGGGCGCGGGGAACTGCGCGACCAGCCCCCACCCACCCGCACGCACTCCACGATCCGCAACCCACCCACCCCCGCCTCTCAACTCAGCGAGTCGGGTGGGTGGGTGGGCGGCACCCGGCCCGACAACTCCGCCAGTCCCCTCCGAGTCGCGGCGACCACCACCCGATCCCCACCCCGCAGCACATACTCCCCCGCGGCAACCCCCTGCCGGCCCTCGATCGCCAGCACCCGCCACGCCCCCGCCCGAAACGCCCCCTCCACACTCCGCCCCTCCAACTGTGGATGCCCGGCCACATCCAGCGCGGCCACCAGCAACACCTTCCGCCCCACCGGAATCGCCCCGAGGATCTGCCGCCCCAGCATCGCCCCCGCGAAGGACGGCGCCGCCAGATACGACACACTCCGGCTCCGGGTGATCGCCCGCGGATGCGCGGCCCGCAGCGTCCGGTACACGGCCGTCGCGAAGTCGTCGTCGTACAGCCGCAGCACGGCCTTCAGATCCGGCCGCACGGCCCGCGCGTACAGCACGGCCTCCAGATTCGTCGTGTCCGCGCTGGTCACCGCGAGCAGCGCCTGCGCCCGATGGATCTTGGCGGCCTCCAGGACACCCTCCTGGGTCACGTCCCCGAACACCACCGGCACCCGCAGCCGCCGCGCCACCGCCAGCCCCCGGGCGTCGGGGTCGGACTCGACGCACACGACAGGGACGTGCAGCTCACGCAGCCGCGTCAGCACGCGCGTACCGATCTTCCCCAGCCCGAGCAGCACGACATGCCCGCTGAGCCCCCGCGGCGGCTTCCGCAGCGCGGACCCCGTCCGGAAGGTCCCGAGCGCCTCCAGCACGGCAGCCAGCAGCACCGGCAGCAACAGCAGTCCCATCAACCCGGACAGCAGCTGGAGGATCTGCCGCCCGAGCGACTGCCCGATCGCGGGATTGTCGATGGCGAACATGTCGAGGAGCGTGTAGTAGAAGGCCCGTACCGGATGCATCCCCGTGACCACGGACAACGCGACCGCGAGCGCGACCACACACCCCACCAGCCCGGCCAGCGACCACCGCAGCCGCCGCGAGAACAGCGAGGAGAGCGCCGGTACGACCCCGCCCCCCACCCCGGCCGCGCGGCCCGCCGGCGAAGCCGCGTCCGCCGCGGACGACACCTGCTCCAGCACCAGCACGCCCCGCTCGCCCGCGGCCCGCACCTCCTCGTCGTCGGGGAGCAGTTGCGGCCGCTGCTCCATGACGCCCTCGACCAGGTCGGGACCGCTCGGGTTCGTGGAGAGCAGCGCGAGCGTGCACAGTCCCCGGCCGGCGTCCTGCCGCGGCACGGCACCCGGCGGGCGTTCCACGGCCCGCAGCACCAGCCCGTCCGTCTGGACGACCTTGCCGGTCCCGGCGAGCGCGGTGGCGGCGAGCGCGGGCGCGGCCGTGTCGGCGTCGGACAGCACGATGGTGGAGGCGTCACTCGCCCCGCCGTCCGGGTCCCCGATCGCCAACGCGGCGGCCTGGTCGAGGAGTTCCTCGATGTGCTGCCCCAGCCGCCGGTTGTAGAGCCGCAGTACGAGCCGCAGTCGTGGGTTCAGCCGGCGGGCGGTGAGGGCGGCACGGATGTTGGTCTCGTCGTCGTCGTAGACGAGGGCGAGCGCGGCGGCCCGTTCCACGCCCGCCTCGGCGAGCACGGCCTCGGTGGCCTCCTCGGCCTCCAGCACCCGCTCGCCGCGGGGCCCTTCACCGGCGACGGCGGCACCGCCGTTCCCACTGCTGCCGTTGGCCCGTCCGACGGCAGCGCTGACCACCCGGTCGAGCAGTGCGGCCGACGCGGCCCGGGCCCGCCCGACGACCGGAGGCCGGGCGATTCGCACGTTCGGCGGCACGACAAGGGTGACCTGCTCGCCGTAGACACCGCGCAACTCGGCCGCCAGCCGGTGCGCGAGTCCGTCGTCCCCGCACACCACCATCGGCGCCCGGCCGCCACCACCCTGATTCGGAACGCTCCCCACGAGGGAAAAGAGTGCCTCAACAGGACGCATGGTTCCAGCAACGGAGTGAACAGCGACCCCTGACCGCCCGTACGGAAGGGAAGGGAGCATAATCCCGGATCTGACCGAAGTGCCGGAGGTATCCGTCCCGTGGCCGTCACCGAGAAAGCCGCCCCGCCCGGGCCGGCCCCGCACGAGGAGCGCCCCGGCCGTGGCAACCGCCCCGACCAGGAGGGCTGGCATCTCAACTCTCCGCTGGCCCTGACCCTGTTGCTGCTCCTGGTCGTGGTCTTCCAGGGGCCGGTGCGCGGCGCGCTGTCGACGCCGGTGATGCAGAGCTGGATGACGGTCTTCGTGGCCGTGGTCGTCCAGGCGCTGCCCTTCCTCGTCCTCGGCGTGCTGCTCTCCGCGGCGATCGCGGTCTTCGTCCCCCCGGCCTTCTTCGCCCGCGCCCTGCCCGCCCGCCCGGCCCTCGCGGTCCCGGTCGCGGGCCTGGCCGGTGTGGTGCTCCCGGGCTGCGAGTGCGCGTCGGTCCCGGTGGCCGGCGCCCTGGTCCGCCGGGGCGTCACCCCGGCCGCGGCCATCGCCTTCCTGCTCTCCGCCCCCGCGATCAACCCGATCGTGCTGACGGCGACCGCGGTGGCGTTCCCGCGCAACCCCGAGATGGTGCTGGCCCGGTTCGCCGGCAGCCTGCTCGTGGCGTGCGCGATGGGCTGGCTGTGGCAGCGCCTCGGCCGCACCGACTGGCTGCGCCAGCCGGCGCACGCGCACCACGAGGGCGAGACCAAGATGGAGGCGTTCTGGTCCTCGGTCCGCCACGACACCGTGCACGCGGGCGGCTTCCTGGTCCTGGGCGCGATGGCGGCGGCGACCCTGAAGGCGGTGGCCCCGGCGGAATGGCTGCGCACCGCGGCGGCCAACCCGGTGGTCGCGATCCTGGCCCTGTCGATCCTGGCCGTGCTGCTGTCCATCTGCTCGGAGGCGGACGCGTTCGTGGCGGCGTCGCTGACGCAGTTCTCCCTCACCGCCAAGCTGGCGTTCCTGATCGTGGGCCCGATGATCGACCTCAAACTCTTCGCGATGCAGGCGGGCACCTTCGGCCGCGGTTTCGCCCTGCGCTTCGCCCCGGCCACCTTCGTCGCCGCGATCGCGGGCGCGCTCCTGACCGGGGCGGTGCTGCTGTGAACCGGCAGGCCCAGGCGGCGGTGATGTTCCTGGTGGGGGCGGCCCTGCTGCACGCGGGTACGACCAACCTCTACCTGCGCTATGTGAAGGCCGGCCTGCAGCCGCTGATCCTCGCGGCGGGCGCGGTCCTGATCGTCTCGGCGCTGGCGACGGCCTGGTACGAGTGGCGCGCCCGCAACCGCGCCACGTCCGACCACGCTCACCCCGAGCCCCGCATCTCCTGGCTCCTGGTCCTCCCCCTCCTGGCCCTGATCCTCGTCGCCCCGCCCGCGCTCGGCTCCTACAGCGCGGTGCGCGCCGGCACGGCCCTGCAACAGCCGTACGGCTACATGAAGTTGCCGAAGGGCGACCCGATCCCCCTCAACCTGGTCGACTACGCGGGCCGCGCGGTGTACGACCACGGCCGCTCGTTCCACGGCCACAGCGTCAGCATCGCCGGCTTCGTGGCCCTGGACGCCAAGGGCAGCCCGTATCTGGTCCGCATGGCCCTCAACTGCTGCGCGGCGGACGCCCAGCCGGTGAAGGTGGCCCTCACGGGCAAGATCCCCCCGGTCCTCCAGCCGGACGCCTGGCTCCAGGTGACGGGCACGTACACCGCCCGCGTCACCCACGACCCGGTGAACAACGGCCCGATCCCCTACCTGAACGTCACCCAGGCCAAACCGATCCCGGTGCCGTCCGACCCTTACGACGAGAGCTGGAACAACTGACGGCTCTCAGGGCCACGTGCGCTCAATGGGATCGTGTCGCACCGGGTATGCCGCTGGGCCGCCTTTCTTAGCCACGAGATGAGCGTCGACTGCGGAATCTGAAGGTAGGAGGCCGTTTCCGTGGGCGTCAGCAGCCCGTCCGTGAACCTGTCGACCATGCCCCACCTCCTCCTGATGACGGATTTCGCATCGTCGCACAGCAAGCCTCCCACCTGCGGGTGAACCACACACCCTGCCAGGGCTTCAGACTGCGGCACGGAGATGGTTTCCGGATCGGCAGTCCCGGCAACGGCCGGGTTCCGGTGCGCGGAACGCTCGTTCGCAGCCGTCGCAGTTCTGGAGGGGGAGGACGGTTGGGCGGGCGGCCATGGGGAGTGGAGGCGGGACGGGCAATGGGGTCTCGCGCAGGCGGAAGGCGAGGATGGCGGCCGGGCGGGTCAGGAAGCAGGGGCGTTGGAGATCACAGTGAAGTCGGCCGTCAGCCGGGTGCGTACGTGGATCACGCCGGAGGTCGGAGCTCCGGCGTCGGCGCGCGAGGGCGCGTTAGACTGCGGGTCAGCCATCGGGAAGTCTGTCTTCCTGAGCGGTGAGGCCCTCGTTCGGGATTGCCGTCCCGGCCGGGGGCCGTATCTGTTTGCGGTTGTCGCGGTGAACGTAACGGCCCGGATCCCGCGCCTGCAAGCCGGTCACTCGGACGGGTGACGCGAGGCTGCGCGGCGGGGAGGGCGGGTGGGCGGGTAGTTCTCTTCCCCGGTTCTTTGAGGAGGCCAGCGGCCCGCCGGGCCCTCGCGGGCAAGGATCCGGCGGGCCGGGAAGCCGGGCCGTGACCGGTGCCCGGCGGGCTCAGACGCGGTGGCGCCGACCGGCCTTCAACTCGCCCATGAACGCCGCCCAGGAGCCCGCCTCGAAGATCAGTGCGGGACCGTCGGGGGCCTTGCTGTCACGGACGGGGACGGCGCCGGGGAACCCGTCGGCCACCCCCACGCAGTTGCCGCCCTCCTGATTGCTGTAGCTGCTCCTGCGC
Organism: Streptomyces sp. NPDC101234; assembly: GCF_044767525.1. Lineage (NCBI taxonomy): Bacteria > Bacillati > Actinomycetota > Actinomycetes > Kitasatosporales > Streptomycetaceae > Streptomyces > Streptomyces sp. NPDC101234. Next base: position 573,522 of record NZ_JBIWOA010000002.1, read on the forward strand.
CAGGCGGCGCCGTTCAGATCGGGACGGGACCTTCGCTCCACGGTGACTGTCCTCCATCACGGATCGGATCATGTCGAGCGACCTGGGTCAGTCCCGCGGCCGTACGGATTGTCGCCAGTGATGCCAGGCTTGTTCGGCGACGACGAGGGCTACCGCGCACGTCGCGTCCGACGGTCGGTGTTTCCCAACAGCCTGGCCTGCTCACTCTTCAACTGCGTGAACCGGTCGCGGGTGTACTCCCGCAGCCCGCGTCCGGGGAACCCCACGACCGACAGATGCTCCGTGAAGTCGCCCTGCGCCCAGCGCGCGGCGGTTATCTCGTAACCGGAGACATGCGCGCAGAGCTGTAGCAGTGCCTCGGGCATCTCCTCCTCGATGAGCAGGTCCGCCCTGGTGACCACCACGTCCCGCATCGCCCGGATGTTGGGGATGAACACGCTCGTGGCCCAGGTGCGCCACCGGGCGAGTTCCTCCTCGCTCGGCGGTATGTCGTGGTCGAACGGGTCCCTGCCGTCCTCCCGGGCGTACCTCACCGAGAAGGTGTCGTAGACCCGGCTGTTGGACTCCATCAGCGCGAACAGAGGGCCGTAGAAGTTGTTCAACTGCGCGTTGACCCGGTCCAGTCGGGCTTGCCGTTGGGTGAGACGCAGGCCGTTGACGTACGTCGCCAAGTAGCCGACGAATGCGAGCCCGACTGTCAGGATCATGGTGAACATGGGAGGTGATGGTAGGGCGCCTCCCCGGCGCGGACTCCTTCTGCGTCACGCCCGGCCCACACCGTGGTGGAGGCCGTGCCACAGCGCGGACAGCAACGCCATCTGGGCCCGCCGCCAGGTCACCACCGCTCTGATTCAGAACCAGTGCAGGCAGTGCGGCGAGCGTTCGGCTCGGAACAGGTTGTCGGCGCGGGTGGCCGCGTCCGGGTGGTGGGCCGTGATGTGTCCGGCACGTACGAGCGTGCTCGGGGCGGTGCCGCCGAGGTAGACCGAGCCCAGGTCGCTGATGTCCAGGGAGAGGTCGGGGGCCCGGTCCGTCGGGACGCAGTCGGCCTTGCCGTCCCGGACGGTCAGCAGGTAGCGGTCGTGCTCGCCGAGGAACGGGTCGTCGACGTCGAGGACGAGCTCGCCGTCCGTGAACCAGCCGCGCGCGGTCAGCGCACGCGGGACGTCCAGCAGCCGTACCCAGAGCCAGTCCATGTCGCCGCTCACCTCGGCGGCGCGGTAGTCCGCGAGCTGCCAGCGCAGCGGGTGGTCGGGTGCGACGTGCTTGAACACGACCTGGGAGACCAGGTCGTGTTCAAGCAGGAACCGGGCCAGGGCCGTGTAGGCGGCGGCGTCGGTGGCGATGGTCTCGTCGACCGTCAGGGTTCCGGACTCGAGCGAGTAGCTGGCATACCCGTCCGGGACGCCGTCGGCGTCCCGGTGGACGGCGATGTAGCGCGGCGCCGGGGAGATCGGGGGCTGCCCCGCGCGCAGGGCCCACCAGCGGTGCGGCCGGGACAGCGCGCCGGGCTGTGCGCGGCGATAGCGGTCGTAGACCTCTTCCAGGATCTCCGCGCACTCGGCGCGCCGAAGTACCTCGACCGTGCCGGCCGCCGATGCGTCGGCGCCGGCCGTGCCGTGTGCCCGCGGGAGGGCGGGGGCGGCCCGGTGGCGGGGCACCGTCAGCCGTCGTGTGTAGGTCGCCGGTCCGTAGCCGAACCTGCGGTAGATCAGGGCTTCGGAGGCCAGCAGCACGGAGAGGATCTCCCCTCGGGCCCGCAGCTCAGTCAGCTGATGCCGCATCATCGCGCGGGCCACGCCCCGGCGCCGGTGCGAGGGCAGGACGCCGACGGCGGTCACCCCGGGGACGGGGACGGGGATCCCACCGGGCAGGGTGAGCTCGAAGGAGTACGCACCGGCGGTGCCGACGGGCCGTCCGTCCTCCGCCACGGCGAGCAGACCGCGGTCCATTTCGAACGCCGACCACCAGACCCCGCCGCCGTCCTCGGCCGGGGTCTCCGGGAAGAGTCCGAACGCTGCATGGAGCGTGTCGACGAAGACCTGACGGTCCTGGTCGGTCGTGGAACGTATCTCCATCGTCGGCGCTGCCTCCCTGCAGTCCCGCCACCACGAGGTGTGGTGCCCCGGCACAGTGCAGCGCCGACCCGTGACCGGGGTCAATCGAATTACGGCCGGTCCGGCTCCGGCTCCGGCACCGGGTCCGGCACCGGGTCCGGCTCCGGCACCGGGTCTGGCTCCGGCTCCGGCACCGGGTCCGGCTCCGGCTCCCGCTCCGGCTACGCCCTGCCGACCGCGTCCTGGTCGTCCGCCGTCGCGTTCAGCTCCGTCTCCGGGGCCTGAGCCGGAAGCGGGATCGTGCCACCGTCGGCCAGGAGGGGCTTCGTGTCCCATGACCGGCGGGTCAGGCGGCGGGCCACCGGTTCCGTGTAGCGGGCCGTGAGGGGGCCGAGGATGACGAGGATCAGGACGTAGGCCGTGGCCAGGGGGCCCAGGGAGGGTTCGATGCCGGCGGTGACGGCGAGGCCGGCGATGACGATGGAGAACTCGCCGCGCGCCACCAGCGTGCCGCCCGCCCGCCAGCGGCCCTTCGCCGAGATGCCGGCGCGTTTCGCGGCCCAGTACCCGGTCGCGATCTTCGTAAGCGCGGTGACGACCGCCAGCGCGAGCGCGGGCACCAGCACCGGCGGGATGCTCGCCGGGTCGGTGTGCAGGCCGAAGAAGACGAAGAACACGGCGGCGAACAGATCGCGGAGGGGCGCGAGGAGGTGGTGGGCGCCCTCCGCCACCTCGCCGGAGAGCGCGATGCCGACGAGGAACGCGCCCACCGCGGCGGAGACCTGGAGCTTCTGGGCGATGCCCGCGACGAGCAGGGTCAGGCCCAGGACCACCAGCAGCAGCTTCTCGGAGTCGTCGCTGGAGACGAACCGGGAGATGTGCCTGCCGTAGCGGACGGCGATCAGCAGGACCAGCCCGGCGACTCCGAGCGCGATCGCGAGGGTCAGGCTGCCCGCGGCCAGGCCGACGCCGGCCAGCAGCGCGGTGATGATCGGCAGGTAGACCGCCATGGAGAGGTCCTCCAGCACCAGGATGCTCAGGATCACCGGGGTCTCCCGGTTGCCGAGCCGTCCCAGGTCGCCGAGGACCTTGGCGATCACCCCGGAGGAGGAGATCCAGGTGACGCCGGCCAGCACCACGGCCGCCACCGGTCCCCAGCCCAGCAGCAACGCCATCGCGGCGCCGGGCAGCGCGTTGAGCGCGGCGTCGACCAGGCCCGCCCGGTACTGGGTCTTGAGGTTGGAGACGAGATCGCTGGCGGTGTACTCCAGGCCCAGCATGAGGAGCAGCAGGATGACACCGATCTCGGCGCCGATCGCCACGAACTCCTCGCTGGTGCCGAGGGGATAGAGCCCGCCCTCGCCGAACGCGAGCCCGGCCAGCAGATAGAGGGGTATCGGCGAGAACTGGAAGCGTCCGGCGAGCCGGCCGAGCAGGCCCAGGCCGAGGATGATCGCCCCGAACTCGATGAGGAACACGGAGGAGTCGTGCACGCGCTCACTCCCGCCCGAGTATCGCGGCGGCCGCGTCGACGCCCTCGCGGGTGCCGATGACGATGAGCGTGTCTCCGCCGGCCAGCCGGAAGTCGGGCGTGGGGGAGGGGACCGCCTCGGCGCGGCGCAGCACGGCCACGATGGAGACGCCCGTCTCGGTACGCATCCGCGTCTCACCGAGGAGCCGGCCGTTCCAGTACGACGTGGCGGTGAGCTCGATCCGCTCGGCCACCAGCCCCAGGTCAGTGGTGGAGAGCAGGTTCGGGCTGTGGTGCGTCGGCATCAGCGCGTCGATGAGCGCCGCGGTCTCTCCCGAGGACAGCCGTACCGACAGGGCGCAGGCGTCGGGGTCCTCCTGGCGGTAGGCGCTCAGGATCCGGGAGCCGTCCCGGTGCGCGACCACGGACAGCCTGCCCTGCTCCCGGGTGGTGAGGTCGTAGCGGACCCCGATTCCCGGCAATGGCGTCCTGCTCAGGCGTGGCGCACCCAAGGCTTCCTCCCGCGTCTCGTCTGCCTCGTCCGACTGATCCTTTGCGATTCCTTTAGAGACACTTTACCGGGCCGCGCCGACGGAGCTGAGAGCGGCTGTGGAGAACGACGCCGAGGAGGCCGGGCGCGGTGGGGAGGCCGGGCGCGGCCGGGGGATCGGTCGCAGTGAGGGGATCCGCCGTGGTGAGGAGATCGGGCGCCGTGGGGTGAGGGGATCGGTCGCAGTGAGGGGATCGGGCGCGGTGGAGAGATCGGGGGGTGGCAGAGGAGGGTCGTGATGTGGGGGCGGTTGCCGGGGGAGGGTGGTGGCGGCCGGCCTCCCCCGGCCCGTGCGGCCGGTCAGCGCAGGCGCAGGGCCTCGCGGATCGTGGTGAACAGGTCGGTCTGGTTGGTGACGCCGAGGACCCGGTACGCCAGCGGACCCTGCGCGGCGATACGGACCTGGGTGCCGGTGTGCTCCTGCGACTGCCCCGGGGTGTTGGTCGAGTAGTTGACCTTCAGCTGCTGACCCTCGTCGGTGACCAAGGTCGAGGACAGGCCGGGCGGGGTGGCCTCCAGCGGGACGATCTGGCTGGTGTGGCCGTGGTCGGCGGTGGTGACGACCAGGGTGTCGGGGTGCTTGGCCGCGTAGGCGCGGGCGACCTTGACGGCCTTGTCGAACGCGGCGGTCTCGCCGATCTGGCCGCACGGGTCGGCCGCGTGGTCCTGCTTGTCGATCGAGGCGCCCTCGATCTGCAGGAAGAAGCCCTGCTTGGAGTGCTTGGCCTGCTGCTTGGCCTCCAGGAGCTGGATCGCCTTGGTGGCGGAGTCCGCGAGGCTCGGGGTGGTGGAGGGGCGGTTCGGGTTGGAGGTGACACAGCGCTGCGGGTCGGTGCCGCCGACGGCCGCGGCCTTGCCGGTCCACTCCACCGGCACGTTGCCGGAGGCGAGCAGGCCGAGCACCGGCTTGCCGGCCTTCGCGGCCTTCAGGCCCGCACTGTCGGTGACGACCTGGTAGCCCAGCTTCTGCGCCTGCTGGGTGACGGTCAGGCCCTTGTACGTGCCGTCGGTGACCGTCTGGTCGAAACGCTGCTTGCCGCCGCCGATGAGGACGTCGACCTTGTGGTTGACGGACTGCTCGGCGATCGAGCCGGGGCCGCCGGCCGCGACGGTGTCCTTCGTGCACTTGGCCATGTCGGCCGGGCCCTGGCAGGAACGGTCGGTGACGTGCGAGGCGAGCACGGCCGGGGTGGCGTCGGTGAGCTCGGACGTCGTCACGCTGCCGGTGGCGTAGCCGTTCTTCTGCGCCAGCTCCAGGATCGTCTTCACGGCCTTGTCGGTGCCGGGCGTCTTGGAGATACGGCCGTTGACGGTCTTCACGCCGGTCGCCCAGCCGGTGCCGCTGGCGGCGGAGTCGGTGACGTAGTCCGGGGTGCCGTCGGCGTGCACCGCGTACGTGGTGTAGGCGCCGGTGAGCGGGAACTTGTCCATGTTCAGACGGCCGTCGGCGCCGACCGTGTAGTCGCGGGCGAGGGTGATCTCCGAGTCGCCCATGCCGTCGCCGATGAGCAGGATGACGTTCTTCGCCTTCCCGCCCTGGACCGCGTTCTTCGCCTGCTGGGCGCTGTCGAAGGCGCCGGCGGCGGTGGTGACCGTCACGGCGGCCGTGGTCGCGGCGACCAGTGCGGTGGCGACCGTGAGGTGACGGCGGGTGGGTCTGAACATGGATACGTCTCCTTGTGCGTCCGGTGTGCGGATGCGATGACCGACGCCGGTCAGATCACCAGGCTTACGCAAAGGCAAGGTAAATGATCAGTACCGTCGGAGTATCGGAAACGTAATGTGTGCGGGTGGGGGGTGTGAGGGGGAGGGGCTACGAGCCGCCGGTGACGCCCGCCGCCTCGGGCTCGGAAACGGGCTTGGGCTGGGGCTCGGGCTGGAGTCGAGCCGTGCGGCGGTCGCGCAGGGACGCGAACGTGCCGAGCAGCGCCATGCCGAGGCAGGCGAGCAGGACGACGGTGGACGACGCCTTCAGCATCGCCAGGCCCGACCCGGTGAGCAGCACGACCAGGGCCCAGCGCACCGCGGGCCCGGCGACCCGGCTGGAGATCAGGGAGCCGCCCAGGACACCGGGGATGGCGCCGATCAGGAGCGTCGCGGCCAGTCCCAGGTCGGCGTCGCCGACGAGCAGGTGGCCCAGGGCCGCGGCGGCCACCATGGGGATGGCCTGCACCAGGTCCGTACCGACCAGGTGGTTGGCCTTGAGACGCGGGTGGGCCAGCATCAGCATCACGATGATCAGGGAGCCCGAGCCGACCGAGGTCATCCCGACGATCACGCCACCCACCAGCCCGATGAGCAGCGTCGCCACGGGCCGCACGGGGACATGGGCGTCCTCGGTGCCGGTGCCGGTGCCGGCGCGGCGGCGGTCGAGCCAGAGGCGGGCGAGCATGCCGGCGACGGCCAGCATCAGCGCCGTACCGACGACGTACTTGACGCGTTGCTGCAGTTCGGCGCCGTCGCCGAGGGCGCGGAGCAGGAAGACCCCGCCGAAGGCGGCCGGGACGGCGGTGGGCAGCAGCCAGCGCACGATGTCCCAGCGGACGGTGTCCGCGCGCTGGTGCACCAGCGCGCCGAGGGGCTTCATGAACACGGACGCGGCCAGGTCGCTGCCGATGGCCGCCGTGGGGTTCACCCCGAACACCATGACCATGATCGGGGTCATGAGGGCGCCGCCGCCCATGCCGGTGAGTCCTACGGCGAAGCCGACCAGGGCTCCCGCGATGACGATCGGGCCGGTGGAATCCATGGCGGGCACCTTAACCACTATTCCTATGGGAAAAGTATGGAAAAGGGGGGTCCCGCTGCTGTTCCAGCGGTGCGACGGCCGGTATCAGCGGCTGAAACCGGGCTGAAGCCGTTCTGAACCGCCGCGGTCGCAAGCTCTGCGGCATGACGACGACAGACCACGAACCCGCCATCGCAGCCACCGGGTTGCGCAAGTCCTACGGCGACAAGACCGTCCTCGACGGCATCGACATCCGGGTGCCGGCCGGCACGATCTACTCGCTCCTCGGCCCGAACGGCGCCGGCAAGACCACCGCCGTGAAGATCCTCTCCACCCTGATCTCCGCGGACGGCGGCCAGGCCCGGGTCGCCGGGCACGACCTCACCGCCGAGGCCCAGGCGGTACGGGCCGGGATCGGGGTCACCGGACAGTTCTCCGCCGTGGACGGACTGATCACCGGCGAGGAGAACATGCTCCTGATGGCCGACCTGCACCACCTCCCCAGGAGCGAGGGACGGCAGGTCGCCGCCGAACTGCTGGAGCGGTTCGACCTCACCGAGGCCGCGAAGAAGCCCGCCTCCACCTACTCCGGCGGCATGAAGCGCCGCCTCGACATCGCGATGACCCTGGTCGGCAGCCCGCGGATCATCTTCCTCGACGAGCCCACCACCGGCCTCGACCCACGCGCCCGCCACACCATGTGGCAGATCATCCGCGAGCTCGTCACCGACGGCGTCACCGTCTTCCTCACCACCCAGTACCTGGAGGAGGCCGACGAACTCGCCGACCGGATCGCGGTGCTGAACGGCGGCAGGATCGTCGCCGAGGGCACCGCCGAGGAGCTCAAGCGGCTCGTCCCCGGCGGCCACGTCCGGCTGCGGTTCTCCGACCCGGCGTCGTACGAACGGGCCGCGACCGCGCTGCGCGAGGCGTCCCGGGACGACGAGTCCCTCACCCTGCAGATCCCCAGCGGCGGCAGCCAGCGCGAGCTGCGCGCCATCCTCGACTGGCTCGACGCCGCCGACATCGAGGCGGACGAGCTGTCCGTGCACACCCCGGACCTGGACGACGTGTTCTTCGCCCTGACCGGTACGTCCGACCCGGCCCCCGCCCCCGCCCCCTCCTCGGCCACCGCCACCGCCACCGACAAGGAGACCGCCCGATGAGCGCCCCCGCCACCGCCCTCCGCGACAACCTCACCATGCTGCGGCGCAGCCTCCTGCACGCCCGCCGCTACCCCTCCCTCACCCTCAACCTGCTGCTCACCCCGGTGATGCTGCTCCTGCTCTTCGTCTACGTCTTCGGCAACGTGATGAGCGCGGGCATGGCCGGCGGCCACGCGGACCGCTCCGAGTACATCGCCTACATCGTCCCCGGCATCCTCCTGATGACCGTGGGCATGACCTCGCTCGGCCTCGCCGTGTCCGTGGCCACCGACATGACCGAGGGCATCATCGCCCGGTTCCGCACCATGGCCATCTCCCGCGCCTCCGTGCTCACCGGCCATGTGATCGGCACCGTGATCCAGACCATGCTGGCCCTGACGCTGATCCTGGGCATCGGGGTGGCCATGGGCTTCCGGCCGAACGCCACACCGCTGGAGTGGCTCGCGGCGGCCGGCCTGATGGCCCTGGTCAGCCTCGCCCTGGCCTGGATCGCGGTCGGCATCGGCCTGGCCAGCCCGAACGCCGAGGGCGCCAGCAACCTCGGCATGCCGCTGACCATGCTGCCGCTGCTGTCCAGCGCGTTCGTGCCGGTGAACGCGATGCCGGGCGGGTTCCGCTGGTTCGCCGAGTACCAGCCCTTCTCGCCGGCCATCGAGACCCTGCGCGGTCTGCTGCTGGGCAGCGGGATCGGTACGAAGAACGCGGCGCTGGCGGTCGGCTGGTGCCTGGCGCTGAGCGTGCTGGGCTACCTCTGGTCCAAGGCGCAGTTCAACCGTGAGCCGCGCCAGTGACCTCGCGTCAACCCCGAGCCGCGGCGGTGAGTTCACGCAGAGCCGCGGCCCGCAGCTCCTCCTGCCCCAGGGTGGCGTACGCCGACATCGCCTCGGCGTAAGCCGCCCTGTCGGCGTTCTCGGCCGCCTGCCGGGACCGCGCCGAGGACACGGTGGGGAGGTCCCGCATCACCGGCATCCGCTCCGCCAGCGCCAGCAGCCGTACCGCCGCCGTGTCGCCCCGGGCCAGCCCGGTGAAGCCGAGCGCCAGCAACACCGAGCCGTACACCGGCTGTTCCGGCAGATCCCCGGCACCGGGGGCGCCCGACAGCATCCCGAGCAGCCGCTCCCGCAGCTGCTCGGCCAGCTGGGCCACCGGCTCCAGCCGGCCGTGCTGCGCGTGCGCGGCGAGCGCGGCCGCCTGTATCTGGAGCGACCACGAGTCCAGGAAGGGATCGCCGGCCTGGAGCAGGCTGTACTCCCGTATCCCGGTCGCCGCCTGCCGCCACAGGCCGAGGCCGACCTCGGTCAGCCCCCGGGCCAGGGCGATCTCAGCCCGGGCCTGCAGCAGTTCGGGGGTGAAGGCCTGGGCGGACTCCGGCTGCCGGTCCGGGGCCGCCAGACCCAGCCAGTACTCCGCCTCGTCGACGTCCCCGCGCTGCAGACAGGCGGACACCAGCCCGTAGCGGATGCCGATCGCGTCCGACCAGGCACCGATGTCCCCGAGCGCCTCCGCGGCCCGCAGATGGTCGTACGCCTCCGCGCCGCGCTCCGTCTTGAGACACAACTCGCTGATCCGCCCGTGCGCGAGCAGCGCCATGATCGGATTGCCGAGCGGTGCCACCGCCGCGAGCATCCGGCGCGCGTACTCCAGCGCCCGCTCCGTCTCGTACGACGCCTCCCACAGGTAGCTGGCGACGCCCGCGGCGATGCCCGCCAGCAGCGGCTCGTCGGCGTCGCACAGCTCCTGCAGCTCCGCGTACCGCGGCGGGTGGATGTCCGGGACGGCACCCAGCACGACGGCCAGGGCCCGCGGCACGGTGTCCGGCGGGGCGGCCGGCAGACGGCGCAGCGTGACCAGCTGGCGTACGGCGTGCGGGCCGTAGCCCATGAAGAGGCCGGCCGCGCACAGCGCCGCCGCGCTGCGGGCCGCCTCCACGTCCGCGGGGTGCTCCGGCCCCGGACGGAAGTGCGACAGCGGCCCGCCGGTCTCGGCGGCGAGGGCGACGAACCGGGTGTAGCTGTTGCCGATGGACCACAGCGAGGCCAGCACGGCGGTGACAGCGGCGACGGCCGGCCCGTCTGCACCGGCCAGGGCGTGCCGCAGCGCCAGCACGAGGTTGTCCTGCTCGACACGGACCCGCTCGAAGGAGGCCAGCGCGTCGGCGCCGTACATCGCGTCATGGTGCACCCGGCCGAAGTCCCGGGCCCAGGAGAGGAACCGGCCCGTCACCGCCTCCTCCTCACCCGCCTCCGCCCGCCGCGCGGCGCCGAACTCCCGCAGCGTCTCCAGCATGTGGAAACGCACCCCGGAAGGGCTCTCCCCCACCTTGATCAGGGACTGGGCGGCCAACTGCTCCAGCAGATCCAGCGCACCCCCGGTCCCGTCCTCGCCCCCGGGCCCGCTCTCGCTCCCACTCCCGCTCCCCCCGAGCACGTACTCCGCCGCGTCCGCGTCGAAGCCGCCGGGGAACACCGACAACGCGCGCAGCGCCGCCCGCCCCTCGGGTTCCAGCAGGTTCCAGCTCCACTCGACCACGGCCCGCAGCGTGCGATGCCGCTCGGGAGCGTCCCGGGCACCGCCGCGCAGCAGCGCGAAACGGTCCCGGAGCCGGTGCGCGATGTCCGCCACCGACAGCACCCGCACCCGGGCCGCGGCCAGCTCCACGGCCAGCGGCAGCCCGTCCAGGTGCCGGCAGATCTCGGCCACCTGTCCGGCCGGCAGGTCCACGCCGGGCCTGGCCGCCCGCGCCCGCTGCCCGAAGAGCTCGACGGAGGTCGCCAGGGACAGCTCCGGCAGCGCGTACACGGCCTCCGAGGTCAGCCCCAGCGGAGCCCGGCTGGTGGCCAGGACGCGCAGCTCCTTCGACCGCGACACCAGCGCCTGTACGAGAGCGGACGCGCCGGCGACCACATGCTCGCAGTTGTCGAGGACCAGCAGCGCAGAACCCGGGCCCAGAGCCGCGACGATCCCGCTCACCGCGTCCTTGCCGACCGGGAGCTGCCGGCCGTCCCCGCCGCCGACGGCCGAGGCCACCTCGTCGGTCACGTCCTCGTCGGCGATGACACCGGCCAGGGTCACGAAGTGCACCACGGGCTGCTCGGCCGCCCGGCTCACCGCGTGCGAGAGCCGGGTCTTGCCCAGGCCGCCCGGGCCCATGACGGTGACCACCCGGGCGCCGCGCAGCAGCCCGGCCACGGCGGCGATGTCGGCGTCCCGTCCCAGCAGCGGGTTGGGCTCGTGCGGCACACCGTGGCGGGCGGGCGGCACCTCCGCGCGCAGCAACTCCTGGTACACGGCCTTCAGCTGGGACCCGGGGTCGGTGCCCAGCTCGTCACGCAGCCGGCGGCGGTAGGCGTCGTACCGGTTCAGCGCCGCGGCCCGGCCCGCGGTGGCGGCCTCGCAGCGCAGCAGTTCGGCGAGCACCTCCTCGTCCCGCGGCAGCTCCCGGCCCAGTTCCGCCAGGGGCGCGGCGGCCTCCTCCCGGCGCCCGACCCGGGCGAGCGCGAGCGCCCGCGCACGGACCAGCGCACGGAACGCCCGGGCCCGGTCGGCGCGCAGCGCCACCACGGGGTCGTGCAGCTCCTCGCCCGTCCCGGCGCCCACGCTCCCGTCCCACAGCGCCAGCCCCGCCTCGGCCTGTGCCAGGGCGCCGTCGTGATCCCCCGCCCGCGCCCGCTCGGCGCTCGCCGCCTCGTGCAGCAGCAGTGCGGAACTGTCGACCTGTGTCTCGTCCAGGGCCAGCCGGTATCCCGTCGGCGTACTCACGATCAGCTCGGCGCCCAGCTGCGACCTGAGCCGCGAGACCAGGATCTGCACCGCCTTGCCGGGCCGCTCGGGCAGTTCCTCCGTCCACAGCCCCTCCACCAGCCTGCCCGTACTGCAGCCGGCGTGCAGATCCTCCGCGAGCAGGGCAAGCAGCCCGCGCAACCGGGGCGCGGTGATCTCCCGTCCACGGCAGGCGACTCGGGGCAGCAGCGTCAACTCGGTGGTCACGCGTGCAGATTAGTGGGGGTGCCGTCCCTGGGCGAAGGCACTTTCGAAGGCACTCTCGAAGGTCACGAAGGCGGCCTCCTGGCGCCACTGGACGGCGGCCTTCGGGCTCGTCGCGATCAGCCGGCGGCACTCCGCGCCCGGCGGGTGCCCGGCGCCCGGGAGCTGTCCGGCGCAGACGGCCACGGACCGGTAGCCCTCGCGGGTCGGGTTGCCCCGCCACAGACTCCGGCCGGGCAGGAAGGCGTACTGCAGGGAGGCGCGGGCCAGGTCCTTCAGCTCCGGGTACGACAGCCCGTAGGTCTCGGCGGCGTACTGGTACTCGTGGCTGATGCCGGTGCGGGACACCCCCGGGTCGTCGGTGGCGAGGACGACGGGCACGCCGAAGGCACGGTAGGTGTCGAAGGGGTGCTCGGCGCCGCGGACGCCGAGGATCTGGGCGTTGCTGGTGAAGGGGACCTCGACGGCGATCTGCCGGTCGGCCATCGTGGTGGCCGTCCGCGGCCAGTCGTCCTCGTGGACGAGGTCGACACCATGGCCGATGCGTTCGGCGCCGGCCACGTCCACCGCCTCCCCGGTATGGAACCTCAGGTCCTCGGGCTTGACCAGCCCCGGCCGCAACTCGCCAGCGTGCAGGGTGATATGGGCGCGCGGGTAGACCGTGCGCAGGTACCGCACCATCCGCATCTGCAGGCTGTAGTTCTCGAGCGCGCTCTCCCCGTCCTCGGGCTGGACGAGGTTGACGGCGACGAACCGCGGGTCACGCTCGGCGAGCCGCATGCCCAGGGCCAGTTCGGTGAAGACGCGTTGGGGGGATTCGCCGCGGAAGGCCTGGTAGATCCGGCGCACGGTCAGCCGGCAGCCGGGCCGGGGACGGCCGGTGTCACAGCGGGCGGCGCTCCGGAACCCGGCGTCGACGCCGTCCGTCTCCTGGCGCGCGTCGGCCACCAGCCGGTCCAGCCTGCCGCCGGCGACGAGCTCGGCGTGGAGCGCTGCCAGATCGGGGTTCCAGCCGACCTCGTCCCCCAGTCGCTCGGCGCCGTCCGAGGCCGGGTTGACCATGGTCTCCAGATAGAACTGGTGCTGTGCGGCGACCGAGTCGGCGACCTCGGCGAGCACCCTGCCCTGGTTCAGTGCGGGGACCAGACCGAACTTGTCGAACGTGGCGAAGAAATGGTCATGTCCGCTCTGGTCCGGCGGGAAGCCGTACATCGACCAGGCGCGGAGGATCGCCTCGCGGAAGCCGAGGTCGGTACGGGCGTCGGCGGCCGGACGGGTACCGGGACCGCAGGGCGGTACGACGGCAGTCAGCGTCGCCGTGTCGACACACAGCCCGTCCTCGCCGGCGAGCTCGATCAGATACTCGGTCCTGACCGCGCCGAAGAGATGGTTGTGCAGGTCACCGCCCTTGGGCAGCCGCAGGAAGAAGCGGCGCAGCGACCGGGGATCGCTCCGGACCGAGTCCAGGTATGCGGCCGTGCGCGCTTCGGCGGCGGTCAACGGCCCGGGCGGCGGGGCGCCTTCGGAGTGCGCGGGGGCGGCAACGGCCGGTGCGGCGACGGCCGGTGCGGCGACGGCCGGTGCGGCCGGCAGGAATGTCAGGGACGTCAGGGGTGCCAGGAGACAGAACAGGGACAGAGCGGCCGGCCCGCGGGCGACCGGTCTGCGGTGCGCGGGTCCGGCGGTGGGTGCCGTGCGGTGCGCGGGTTTCCCGTTGCGAGTGCCGTCGTGGATCGTCACCCACCGATGATCATCAAGGCGGCTCGGCCACGCCGGGACAGCCACGCGGCACGCACGCCCGCGCCACCCGAGCGGGCGCAGCGGCGGCCGACGCCCGCGGGGGAGCGACCGTCACGCCCCCTGTGCAGGTCAGGCGCGCGGCGTCGGCGGACGCTCCGCCGTGACGACGTAGTAGTCCAGCAGGCCGTCGCGGTAGGCCGGCAGGAAGTTGCGCGGCCACTGCACGGGCAGGTCGATGCCGGAGAGGAAACGGTCCAGGCCCGGCCAGACCTGGTCGCCGACCGATTCGGCTCGTACGTCCGCCAGCCCGGCGGAGTCCAGGGCGCCCAGCAGGGTCACGAGCGGGTGGGCGACGTCCAGGCCGGACGCGAAGCTCTCCAGCCGCGCGGCCAGTTCCCCGCCCGCGTCCTCCGCGCCGGCCGGCAGGAAGAAGCTGGAGACGGCCAGCCGCCCGCCAGGGCGCAGCACCCGTGCGGCCTCGCGGGCGAACGCGGCCAGGTCGCGGAAGTGCTGGGCGGCCTCCACCGAGTACAGCCGGTCGAACCGGCCGCCCTCGAACGGCATCCGCTCCGCCGCCCCGTGCGCGAAGTCCAGCCGCCGCGGTGCGCGGGCGAGCAGGCCGGCGTTGGCCCGGCGGGCCCGCTCCAGCTGCTCGGGATGGACGTCCAGGCCGGTCACGGAGGCGAAACCGAACTCCTCCAGCGCGAGGGCGGCACCGAGCCCCAGCCCGCAGCCGGCCTCGACGGCGCGGGCGCCCGCACCGTCGAGAGTGCCCAGCACACGGCGGTAGAGATTGCGCTGGCTCCGCACCCGGTCCTCGACGGTCAAGGGGCGGTCGAGCGGGATCCCGTCCCAGTGCCCGAAGTTGATGAACCCGCCCGCGAACGCCGGTGCGGAGCTGAGGTCCTGGGGGCCGTAGACGTCACGTACGGCGGGCGGGACGTCGTCGCGGATGCGGTCCACTCGATCTCCTTGTCCACGGGGTGTCTGCCGGTCCTCATACCCGGATGCGGGCGGGTGCCGTCACACCGGCAGGAGTGAGGTCCTTGCCCTCCCGGTTGATCTACAGTGCTGTAGAAGTTTCCGCCGGTGCGAGAAGGAGCCAGGGCGCCACGATGCCGGAGCAGTACGACCAGACGAGCACCGTCGAGTTCCGGCCCCCGGGGCCGCCCCGGGCTCCGGCCCCGGACCTGGCCCGCTGGTGCCGAGACGTCACGGAGGCGCGCTGGTTCGCCCTGACCGTCTTCGCCGTGATCCTCCTGAACGCCGCGCTGCTGGGCGTGGAGACCTACTCCGGCGTCGTCGCGGAGTGGCACGGCTGGTTACGGCTGGCCGAGCACGCCTGTCTGGCCGCGTTCACCGCCGAGATCCTGCTGCGCCTGGGCGCCCACGCCGAGCGCCCGCGCGACTTCTTCAAGGACCCCTGGAACCTGTTCGACCTCGCCGTGGTCCTCTGTGCGTTCCTGCCGGTCGTCCGCGAGAACACCACCGTGCTGCGACTGCTGCGCCTGGCCAGGGTCCTGCGGACGGCGCGCTTCCTGCCGCAACTGCGGATCGTGCTGGTCGCGGTCGCCCGCAGCCTGCCCGGCACACTGAGCTTCCTGCTGGTCGGCGCGCTGCTGCTGTACGTGTACGCGATGGTGGGCTGGGTCTTCTTCGGCCACCACGACCCCGGGCACTACGGCTCCATCGGCCGCGCCGTCCTCACCCTGTTCCTCCTGATGACCCTGGACGGCATCGGCGACGCGGTCCACACGGGCCTGGAGCTCTCCCGCTGGAGCCTCGTCTACTACGCCTCGTACGTCCTGATCGCCTCCTTCGTTCTGGTCAACGTCCTGATAGGCGTGGTCATCACATCCCTCGACGAGGCACGGGAGATGGAGAAGGCGGCGGAGACGGGAGCGCAGCTCGGAGCGGGTGTGGAGTCGGGTGCGGGTGCGGGTGCGGGTGCGGGTGCGGAGTCGGGCGCGGGTGCGGGTGCGGGCGAAGTGCCCCGCCCGGCCGTCGGACCGCCCGACGACCACCCGCTCCTCCTCGCCCGCATCACCGCCGCCCGCCAGGCCCTCGACGCCCTCGAACGCGATCTGATCCGGTCGACGCCGACCCCGACGCGCCTGGCCGCCCGGACGGCGGACGCACCGGCCGCGCCCGCCGGGGAGGCCCGGTAGCCCGGCGGCCGCCGCCGGTGGACGCTACCTGCGCGTACCGCACCCCGGGCAGAAGGCCGCCCCGTCCGGCACGGCGGCGGAACAGGAGGAACACCGGTCGGACTGGGCCAGTTGGTAGCCGCAGCCGGGGCAGAAGGCGGCGCCGTGGGTCTCGGTACGGCAGTGCGGGCAGACCAGTTGCCGGGGCGTGTTGGGGTCGTACCCCTGCCCGGCCTGCTGCCCCGCGGCGTAAGCCCGTTGCGAGGCCATGTCGTTGAGGCCGCGTTGCTGGGCCGCCATCGCCTCCGCCGCCGTGTCGGGCGCGCAGCGCAGGCACAGGCCCTGGGCGGCGTTCCAGCAGCGGCCGCACACGTAGTCCGTGCAGCGGGCGCAGCGGTTGAAGTGCCCCTGGGCGTTGCCGATCGCCCGCTCGAACGCCTGGTCGCGGGCGCGTCCGTAGCCGGCCCCCGCCAGCCCCTCGGCCGCCGACGTCAGCCCGGTACCGGTACGGCCGAGCAGCCCCCAGGCCACGTCGACCCCCTTCCGCAGCCAGGTGGCGGCCCGCTCCCCGGCGTACGGCTCGAACGGCGAGCGCCAGGTGTCGTAGCAGCGCGAGCAGGAGAACTCGAACTGGAAGCCCGCACCGGTCCCGTCACGCACGCACTGGTCCCGGTAGTTGTTGCTGAAGTAGATCTCGCCGCTCATGTGGTCCCCCCACAGTTCAGGCCGTCGGCACACAAGCCGTACGACGCTGGGGAAACGGTACTGGTTCTGGCCAAGGCCGCCATATTCAGGCCATGCCCGCACGACGGCAACTCCCGCTGTGGGCGGATGACCTGGCAACCCCGTCCGATTCGGTGCCCCGCGGCTACGGTCGAGGCGTCTCGGCGTGGGCGAAGACACGGGCCGTGGCCCGCGGCGTGAGGGTGTGCAGGGAGCCTCGCCGGCCCAACTCGCGAGGCAGCCGCCGCCGAACGACGCCAGGGCGCCCAACCCGGCCAGCGCGAGCCACAGTTCGGCGGGCCGCCAGAAGCGCGCCAGGTCGCCGGTGGCCAGCACGTCGTCGGTGAGGTAAGAGACGATGCCGATGGCCGCGGTATCACACCCGGCGGAGACGACGAGCAGGAGAACAGACGCCGTCACGGCGGAACGGTTCGTCCGCGCCAGCGGCCAGAAGGCGCGGAATGCCGCGGCGGGCGACATCCGCGCGTGCCGGACCTGCCCGGCCGCAGGCGTGTCCCCTGGCGTGTGCATGTACTGCCGGCGCTCCGTTTCCCTCACCCCTCCGAGCCGGAAAGGTCCGGCGTGCGTCCACGCACCTGGGGTGCGATGGACGCACGCCGGCGTCGACCTGTGGGCCTGTGCGACTACTTCTCGTGCTTCTTGGCACCGTGCTTGTGGTGGTGCTTGTGGTGGCCGTGCTTGTGGTGCTTCTTGTCGTGCTCCTTGACCTTCTTCTTAGCCTTCTTGCCCAGCATGATCTTGCTGAATGACATGGAAGTCGACCTTTCTCGATGTGGTCGGGGGAGGGATTTCCTCGCCCCCATTTCCATTTGTTGTGGAAACTCTTGGCCCGCTTTTGACCGGGGCGGTCCGGTCAGGCGGAGGGGCTGGCGGTGGCCGAGGGCGAACCGGAGCCGTGCTTCGGCAGGGCCGCCCGGCACGCCTTGAGCGCCTCGGCGGTCTTGGGGTCGGCGGTGTCGAGCCCGTGCAGGCCGCCGTGACCGGCACCCGGGGAGGCGGAGGGAACGGTCACACCGTGTTGCTGCAGACAAGCGGCGAGGGCCTTCTTCGCCGCGCCGTCGAGACCCTTCCGGCCGTCATGGCCGCCCTTGGGACGCAGACCCGCACACGCCTTCTGTGCCTGTTCACGGGCGGGATCACCCGAAGGGGAGGCACTGTCGGAGGAGGCGCTGTCGGGGGCGGCGCCGGTACTCGCGCCGGCGTGCGGTTTCGCCGTGAAGCCGTGCTGGGACAGACACTGGCGGTACGCGGCCTGCTGCTGCATCCGCGTCGACGGGGAGGTGGAAGCGGTGGCCCCGGACGGGGAGCTTGCCGCGCTCGACATCGATCCGCAGGCGGTGAGCAGCAGTACGCCGGCGGCGAGGGCGGCGGCTGAGGCGGCGGCCCGGAGCGCCGTCCGCGGAGCGAACGGCCGGGCGGTGAGCGGGTTCATGGACTGGTTCCCCTCGATGCGGTGAGTGCGACCGGCGGCACGGCTTTTCACGGCAATGGATACGAGGGGCACCGGACCGCGACTCGGCCCATCAGGTGGGGGTTCCCTGGGTGTTGGCTGCGAGTTCCCTGAAAGGCGCGACGCCGAAATGACGGCCGGATCGGCGGAATTGACAGGTTTTACGGCTTTGAATCGGGACGCCGAAGCCGGTGGTGCCGAAGAGGCTCCCAGGAAACTCTCAGCTTTCGCCCCCCGGTTTCGCCCCCGGTTTCGTTCCCCGTTTCGCTCCCTGAGTGAATCCCGGCCTATACACGTACCGACTCGTATCGATCCGTATCGATCCGCAGGGATGGACAGGGAGAACCGGCCATGGCTCAACAGCCCGGCGCTGAACTCGTGAACACCGCGGACGTCATGACCGCCACGGACATGCCCGAGGCCAGCCTGCTGGTCGTCGACGACGAGCCCAACATCCGGGAGCTGCTCTCGGCGTCCCTGCGCTTCGCCGGGTTCACGGTCGTCTCGGCCGCCACCGGTGCCGAGGCGATGGCCGCGGTCGCCCGGGAACGTCCCGACCTGGTCGTGCTCGACATCATGCTGCCCGACATGGACGGCTTCACGGTGGTGCGACGGATGCGTGAGGAGTCCGGTCTCCAGGGCGGTTCCGGCGCAGCGGAGCGCGATCGGCTCCCCGTGCTCTTCCTCACCGCCAGGGACAGGGTGGAGGACAAGGTCAGCGGCCTCACCGCGGGCGGCGACGACTACGTCACCAAGCCGTTCAGCCTGGAGGAGCTGATCGCCAGGATCCGCGCCATCCTGCGCCGCACCGGTCCGCTGGCGGCCGACGCGAGCCTGGCGGTGGCCGACCTGGTACTCGACCCGGTGGGCCACGAAGTGTTACGGGGCGGCCGACGGGTCTCCTTGTCCCCCACGGAGTTCAAGCTCCTCGAATACCTGATGACCAACGTCGGCAGGGTCGTGTCCAAGCCGGAGATCCTCCGCCACGTCTGGAACTACGACTTCGGCGGCGATCTCAGCATCGTCGAGTCCTACATCTCCTACCTGCGCCGCAAGCTGGACTCCGAAGCCGAGGGCACGCCCAAGCTCATCCACACCGTGCGCGGCATCGGCTACGTGCTGCGCCACCCCCAGGGCTGATCCCCGGTGCCCGCGAGCGCCACCGGCCCGGCCCGCCGACCGGCCGTACCGCGCCCCTCCGTCCTGTCACTGCGCTCCCGGCTGGTACTGCTGGCGGTGGCCCTGGTCGTCCTCGGCCTGACCGCCAGCGACATGGTCGTACTGGGCTCGGTGCAGCGGCAGTTGGTGCAGCGGGTCGACCACAAGCTCCGGCAGTACGGGAAGACGGTGACCCACAGGCTGGCCGCCGCCGACGACCCCACCGCCACCGGCCGCCCGGGCGGGCTCATGCGGAGCCAGTACGTGGTCGCTCTCCCCGCTGCCGACGGGTCGGTCTCCGAGCAGTTCGGGGCGGCCGTGGCCGAGAACGCTCCGCTGCCGCGATGGCCGGTCCTGGACGCCGCCCGACTGCAAGCGCGCACCGGTACGACGTTCACCGTGCCCGCAGACCGAGGCGAGGGCAGGTGGCGCGTACTGGTCCTGCACATCCCAGCCTCTGTCTCCGCCTCTTCCTCCACCCCTGTTCTGGTGGCGGCGTCGCTGGACGAGGCCGACTCCACGATCGCCCAGATGCGCGATTCGTTCGTGCTGATCGGCGGGTTCGTGGTGGCGCTGCTGGCCCTGGCCGGCTGGTTCGCCGTACGGGCCGGGCTGCGGCCGCTGCGCCGGATCGAGACCACCGCCGCCGAGATCGCGGCCGGTCAACCGCTCTCCCACCGGATGCCCGAGTCGTCCCCGGGTACCGAGGCAGGGCGTCTGGCCAGCGCCCTCAACAGCATGCTGGCGCAGATCGAGACCGCCTTCTCGGCCCGCGCCGAGTCCGAGGAACGCATGCGTCGCTTCATCGCCGACGCCAGCCATGAACTGCGTACCCCGTTGGTCAGTATCCGCGGCTTCGCCGAGCTGTACCGGATGGGCGCACTGCCGGACGAGGCGGACATCAAACGCACGATGGACCGCATCGAGAGCGAGGCGGTGCGGATGGCCGGCCTGGTGGAGGACCTGCTGCTGCTCGCCAGCATGGACGAGCAACGTCCGCTCCAGCTCGCCCCGATGGACCTGCGCACCCTGGCGGTCGACGCCTTCCACGACGTCACCGCTCTCGACCCGACCCGCCCGGTCTCCCTCACCGGACCCGGCGGCGCGGGCACCCCGCCCGGCCCCGCCCTGATACCCGGCGACGAGGCCCGGCTGCGCCAGGTGGTCGCCAACCTCATCGGCAACGCCGTCGCGCACACTCCGCCCGGGACCCCGGTACGGATCGGGGTCGGCACCACCGCCGACGGCAGCTGCGTGATCGAGATCGCCGACTCCGGCCCGGGACTGGCACCGACGCAAGCGGCGCGGGTGTTCGAACGTTTCTACCGGGTCGATACCTCCCGCAGCCGCCAGGAAGGCGGCGGCGCCGGCCTGGGACTGGCCATCGCCTCAGCCCTGGTGACCGCCCATGGAGGCCGCGTGGAACTGGAGACGGCCCCCGGCCGGGGCGCCCTGTTCCGAATCCGCCTGCCGGCCGAGCCCCCTCCGGCTGCTGCTCCGACTTCCCCTCTGACTGTTCCTGCGACTTCTCCTGAGACTTCTCCTGCGACTTCGCATGCACGCGCCCTCGGGGGCGACCGCACAGCTCTGTCCAGCTGACTGCGTGGCTGCGCGGCTGCGCCGGGTCACAACCGGGCCGGCGACCTGCCCGCGCTGCTCCGCGCGTCACAGTCCCGCCGCCTGGACCAGTGACGCCCGGTCGTCCTCCTCCAGACAGAGGCCGGCCGGCAGGGTGTCGTAGGCCGGCAGACGCCGTACCCGTGCCGCGTCGGCCACGAACGCCGCCCGGCACAGGGCCCGTTCGGGACGGACGGGCGCGCGGCCGCGGGCTTTTAGCCCGATCGGGCCTGGTGCCGAGGCGCCGTACGGGGCACCTCCCCACCCGCTGCGATACGCCGCACCTGCCCCCGGGAACGCCTCCTCCGCATCTGACCGACGAAGACAGGAGGTCCCATGTCCCAGGAGGCTGCCAAGGCGGTCGATCCGACAACCGATGCGGACGAGGAGGCACTGGAACGTGCCATCACAGCCGGCCGATCCGGTGCTCGCCCCGGCGGGACGGACAACTCGCTCCCGCACAACGCTCTGACCCGGTCCGACGGAAGCCCGGCTGCCCGCAGGCAGCCGAGCGGGGAGTAGGAGGCGCGGCCGTGCCGCTGAGGTTCAAGAACAACTACGAGCGCGAAATCTGGACGATGGTCGAGCAGTACCTGCCGAACTGCTCGGCCAGCAGCAACTGGCGGAAGCAGGGCTGGTGGAAGATCGGCCCCGGTGAGACCGCCGTCGTCTACGGCGGTGACGCACAGGCCGTCAACCCGATCTGGTACTGCTACGCCTTCGCGGGCAACGGCACCGAGTGGCGGGACAAATTCCAGGAGACGGTCCCGCACACCGCCTTCGAGTGGTGTTCGAACGTCTCGGACTCGAACTCACGGACGATCCTCATGCTGGAGTTCACCGTGACCGCCCCGGACTTCACGTTCAACTTCAACCCGTAGCAGCCGGACCCGCCCCGCCCGCCCCAGGTGGGCGGGCGGTTCAGGTCCTGCGGGCCCGGAAGGTCGGTCCGGCGCGCTCAGGTGATGCGTTCCGAGTGCCCGTCGGGGAACTTGCACGAGGGGGGTAGGTAGGCGCCGCCCCCGCTGACCGTTCCGCCCTGGGCCGTGCACTCATCGGACGATATGGAAGGGTGCGTCGCCGCCTGAGCCGTGGCGGTGCCGACGGCACTCATGCCGACGAGAGTTGCAGTGGCGAGGGCGAGCCCAAGCAGTCGTCGTGTGCGCATGGCGTTCTCCTCTCGCGTGTCCCTGGTGCGGTGCTTCGGGACGACCGGGCTGTGCCAGGGACGGCCTGTTACTCAGAATGGGTGACGGTGAGCAGACGCGCGAGTCGTGGCAGGCGGGCGCCGTAACCCCTCTGACGCCGGCCGGGGCGACCGAAGCCGGTTGCCCGTAGGCGGGTGCCCAGGACGGGCGGGACAGAGGATGCGACGCTGGAGTGAGGGGCCCGCGAGTGGAGGTCCGAGCGCGTCTCATCCGGTCCGGGGCCCTCTCCTTCGGCCGGGGCACCACTCACCGAGCGTCGCCAGGCGGCCTTACCGCGTGGGCCCGGCCCACTGGGACCAGGACCGCGCGACCGACCCGGAAGGCAGGTGCGTCCCATGCGCACGTCGACCCGTATCGCCGGTGCCCTCACCGGCCTGACCCTCACCCTCGGTGGAGCGGTCCTCGCCGCTCCCGCGGCCCGGGCGGACATCCCCGCCTGCACAAAGATGGCCGAACTGGCCGGTGCCACCGCTTCCGGCTCCGTCACAGCGGCCTGCGGCCGTGGCGTGGTCGGAGACCTGCAGACTTGTGTGACCGGGCTGACCGGGGCCGGAGTGGCGGGCGGCGCCGCGACCGCTGCCTGCCGGGCGGCGGCCCACGAACCGCGCTAGAGGACCGCGCGCGACAGCCACGCTGGCGATCACCTGATGGATCACGAGCGCCGTTGACACTCGCCGGGTCTTGAACAGGCTCAGAAGAACGAGCAGTTCCGCCGGCAAGCCGACCGGCACGGTGCCCCCGCCCGTCGGTTCCGCCGTGCTCCTCGACGCCCCTGGGGATGACCCCGGGGGATCGACTCCGTCGTTCGGCCCATCAAGGGCACCGGCCGCAACGCCGAATAGGACCAAGCGGAGTCGCCCCACCCCCGCGATCCGGTACGCCTCCGTGCCCCGGGCCGCCCCGATGACGGCGGTCCCGTACCCCGGCACCGGCCGACAGGCCCGGAGGAGATCCCGCATGCGCGTAGTCCTGCCGCTGACCGCCGTCACCACCGCCGCGCTTCTGCTCGGCACGGTCACCGGCACGACACCCGCCGCAGCGGAACAGCACCCCGACGGCACACCACCGCTGGTCAAGGTGTCCCACGGCGACCCGTACGCGAAGTGCACCATCGGAGCGCGGTCCCCCGACAGCGTCGTCTACCCGGGCACCGAGGTCGAACCGTACCTGTCCGTCGATCCGCGCGACCCGGGGCGCGTGGTCACCGTGTTCCAGCAGGACCGCTGGAGCGACGGCGGCGCCCGTGGCCTGGCGGCCGGCTGGACCACGGACGGCCGCACCTTCCACCAGAGCACGCTGCCGTTCAGCCTGTGCGCCCCCGGCGGCGCGGACTACGAACGGGCCACCGACCCCTGGGTGAGCACCGGACCCGACGCCACGGTCTACGCCGGCGGGGAGGGCGTCGACTTCACGAAGAGCACGCGCACCGCCATCCTCGCAGCCACCTCCCGCGACGGCGGCCGTACCTGGCGGAACCTCACCACCACGCACATCGACGAGCAGCCGTTCTTCAACGACAAGCCCTCGCTCACCGCCGACCCGATCCGCAAGGGCACCGCCTACCAGGTCTGGGACCGCCTCGACAACGACCCGCCCGGCCCCAGCTCCCTCGACGGTCCCGGCTACATCTCCCTCACCCGCGACGGCGGCCGCACCTGGAGCAAGGCCCGGCCGTTCGTCGACACCAGCGCCGTGCCCAACACCCAGACCATCGGCCATGTGATCGTCGTCGACCGGCGCACCGGCACCCTGTACGACTTCTTCGACCGGATCACCCAGTCCGACGACCTGAGCTCCGTCGTCGAAGCCCGCTTCGAGATGGTCACCTCGACCGACGCCGGCGAGACCTGGAGCGCCCCGGTCACCGTGGCCCGGGACACCTCCGTACCGGAGGTCGACCCGAACGACCCCACCAAACTGCTGCGCGACGGGACCACTCTGCCGAGCCCGGCCGTGGACCCCGAGTCGGGCACGCTGTACATGGCCTACGAGGGCTCGGACTTCTCCGGTGGAAAGTTCGACGCCGTCCAGCTTGTGCGGTCCACCGACGGCGGACGCACCTGGGGGACCCCGGAGCTGATCAGCCCCAAGGGCGTTCCGGCCTTCTCACCGTCGATCGCGGTCGCCGAGCGGGGCACGGTCGCCCTCACCTACTACGACCTGCGCTTCCTCAAGCCCGGCAACACCACCACCCTGCCCACCGCCTACCAACTGGCCACGCTGCAGCACGGAAACCCGAAGCTCCGGACCGAACGACGGATCTCGCGGATCTTCGACTGGCTGCAGGCGCCGTACTCCGGGGGCTACTTCCTCGGCGACTACCAAGGCCTGGCGGCAGACGGCAAGGGAGTACGGCCGGTGCTCACCGAGACCAACTCCGGCGCACCACAGAACCGCACGGACGTGTACACCACCGGTCTCCGCACCCCCTGACCTGTGCTGTGCCGCGTAGCCGCGCGGCCGTAAAGGGGAAGGGCGCCCCGGAGGTTCCCGGGGCGCCCTTCGTGGTGGTCGTCACCAGAGGCTGTTCAGCGCACGTCCACGTAGTCGTGGTAGCTCTCGGCGTCCACGTAGGAGCCGGACGCGAGGTAGACCCCGACCCAGGTGCCGTCCTGCTTCGCGGTGAAGCGGGCGGTGAAGCGGCCGTGCGAGTCGGCCTTCACGGAGCCCAACTGTGTCCAGGACTTCTTGCCCTTGGCCTGGAAGAGGATGTAGACGCGCTGCTTGCCGAACGCCACCCACTTCGTGCCGCTCAGCCGCTGCAAGGTGCCGGCGGTGGTCACGGTGTGGCCCTTGCGCACCGGCTCGGGCCCGGCGTTGAAACCGGTGATCCGGGTGGCGGTGCGGTTGAAGTGCACGGAGTTGGAGTAGCCGGGCTGGTAGTCCGACGAGCCCGCCGAGTACAGCCGCCAGTAGCCCTTCGGCACGGCCACGTACCCGTCGAGGTCGAAGGTGCCGTCGGACTTCGTGGTGAACCAGCCGAGCGACTTCCAGCCGGTCTTGCCGTCGGCCGACTGCTGGACGTACAGCTTGTGGTTCGGCGGCACCTTGCCGTTGCTGGCGGTCATGCTGCCCTGGATGTGCAGGTCGGAGTATTCGTCGATCCAGCTCGAACAGAAGCAGATGCTCGTCTTGTTGATGACGTCGACCTTGAACTGCGCGTGCGAGGCCGTCAGATACGGGTCGGCCAGGTAGCTGTCGAGGCTGGTCTCGACCGTGAACGTGGCGTCGTCGTACGGTATGTACGGGTCGGTGAGCGTGAAGCGCCCGCCGGTACCGCTGGTCGTCTTTGTGTAGTAACCCATGTCGAGCGCGACGCCCTGGGCAGGGCGCCAGGTGCCGTCGTACAGGTACTCCACGACACCGGACGAGGACGCCTTGGCGCCGAACTTGATCTGGACGCTGGAGTGATCCAGCCGGATCCGGCTCGGGCTGACCACGACCGGCAGGGTCTTGCTGTCGACGAGCACATAGGTGTTCGTGCCGTCGGGGTTGGCGATCCAGAAGGAGAGGGAGACCGGCACGGACGTGGCGTTGTCGCCGTTCAACTTCGGTGCCACGTCGATCGCGTAGCTGCCGTCGGCGGCGGTGACGGCGCTGTAGCCGGTGTACGCGGCCGCCACGCTCAGCGCCTGGCCGGCCAGCGGCGAGGTGTCGCCGGTGATCGGGTCGAAGAGCGAGATGCGGCCGTTGAGCGTGACGTGCGTGTGCTCCACGTCGAGCACGTCGGGGCCGATGCTGCGGTCGGCGAAGACCGGCTTCGGCTCGACGTCCACGGTGGTGGCGTGCGCCGACGTGGTGTTGTCGCCGTCACTGTCCTGGGCACTGACCGTCACGTCGTAGCTGCCGTAGGACGGCAGTTGTGACATGCGCGGCGAGCGCCAGACGCCGTCCTGCGGTGTGCCGGAGACAAGCGTGAAGCCGGTGACCGCGACGGTTGCCGGGGCCGTTCCGTGCAACTCTGTCAGGTCGGCGGACACCTCGGTGACCGCCGAACCGGAGGAAACGGCGACCGTCAGGAAGCCGGCGTCGGAAGGGTCGGAGCCGACGTTGCCGAACACCGGGGCGCCGGTGCCGTCGGCAGGCGCGTGGCTGCTCGGGTCGGGCGTCGGGTCGCCGGAGGCCGGGTCGGACGGAGTCGGATCGGCGGAGGTCGGGGTGTCCGACGGTTCGCCGATGGGCGTGCCGGACGGGAGCGGGGTGTCCGAAGGAGTGTCGGACGGGGTGCTGGTGGGCGTGTCCGACGGCGTGGGATCGGTCGTCGGGTTCGTGGTCGCGGTGGCCGCCGGGTCCGGCCCGGGGCCGCCGTCCGCGTACGCCAGCGTCGGCGCGGCGAGGAGTGCGGCGCCCAGTGCGGCGGACACGGCCGCCGACACCAAAGAGCGTGTTCTCACTGCTGAATTCCCCCCACGGGAATGGCGCAGCCACGCTGCCCCGGATGTCCGGAGGCCGGCCGCGCTCTCTGTACGGTTGCTGTGAACATCACGCAACGGATCGAACTCTAGTGCCTGCCTCCGATACGGGAGCAACGGGTTTGTGGAACCGGCGAGGATCCCACCTGCCCCTGTCCGCAGGGTTGTTGAGAATCGGGCTCAGAACGGTCCGCCGGTGTCAGGACGCGTACGACGAGGCCCGCTCGGCCTGCAACACGGCGATCGATCAGCGACACCGCGCTGTCTCGTGGTCTGGCTGCCGAGCGGTGTCCGCGCGGAGGGGGCACGCCCGTCACCCGGGATCACGTTTCCCCGGAGACGAAGGACGGCATCCCGCCCACGTCGCGGTGTGGCGCTCGGCGCGCAAGCACGACGAGACGAAGACCCGGAAGAGCCGGCGGACCATCACTCTGCCGAAGCAGGAGCGGACGCCTCGGGAGCTCCGGCACAGCTTCGTGTCCCTGCTGCCGGAAGCAGCTCCGGCCCGTGATCACTCAGGGGGCCGAAGCCATGGACGTGATCTTCGCCGAAGATCGGAGAGGGGAGCAGGCGGCCGCCTCGGAAGAGATCACCGCGGGAGCCTGATCCAATTCGTTAGGCCCCCCAGGCACGACAAAGGCCAGGGAGTATTGATACTCCCTGGCCTCTGACCAGCGTCGGGGTGGCGGGATTTGAACCCACGACCTCTTCGTCCCGAATGAGGTTCGGGCGTGATCATCATCGGCTGGTTTGCTGTTTTGCCTGATCAGGGCGTTGGGGTGGGGCGGTCTCGGGTGGTCTGGAAGAGGCTTGGGGAGCGGGTCGGCTCCCAGATGGCTCCCAGCGGTCAGCGTGTGTCGCCGAGCTTGCGCATCAGTTCGGTGACCAGCACGTGATCGCGAGCGGCGTCCGAACGTGCGGACGGATCCCACTGGATCTGGTTCTTCTGGAGCCACTCGTCCCGCTCTGCTTCCCGGAGCGCGAACACGCGCTCGGCTCTGCCGGACACGACGGCGAACTCATCGGGCAGCTCGCCCTCGGCTCCCTGCTTCAGGAGGAAGTCCACGAGCACCTCCAACCTTTCCAGGTAGGCGATACGTGGCTCGCGCTCGGGTTCTGCGGCGAGTCGGCGCAACTCCTCCAAGGCGATTCGGACCAGCCCCTCGGCCGCCTCTTCGCGGGACGCCCTGGCCGGTGTCCGGCGCAGCTGGTTGTACAGCGCGATGGACCAGTACCAATCGCCGGTCTCGACGCTCTCCAGCAGTTCGCTGTGCATGGCGTCGGTCGCCTCTTCCCGAAAACGTACGGCGTACGGGTTCGGCACCAACGGGCTGGCATCGAATGAGCGGGCCAGGCTCTCCAGATGGGAGAAGTGTTCATACTGGATGAAAGGGGGGAGCGCCTCCCGCATCACGTATGCCGCCAGCGTCGCGGAGTCCAGCAACTCGGCCGTCTCCAGCACCCACTCCAGACGGGTCGGCTGGCTCTCGTCCTCATACGACAGCCGGGCCTTCACGTCGTCCCCCATCGCTTGGACGCGGGCGGCCACAGTCGGCTCGTGCTCCCGCAGCCGGGCCAGGATGCCCGTCCCGTCGGCCATACGGGCCGAGGCGATGATCCGGTGCGCCTGTCTCTCGTGGATGAGCGCCTTGAGCAGTTCTGGGAAGCGGGCTCGGCCGGCGTCAAGGTGGAAGCGGACGTAGTCCTCGATCGACGGGTTGTGGAACGCCACCTGCCCCTGTTCGACTGAGACCAACGTGCCGTCCGACAGTTGCAGCGCCCTGCGGAACGTTCTGCCGTCCGCCGCCCGGTCCATCTCCTTGCGGTACGAGCGCCAGGACCTCTCCAGGTCATCCAGGCCGACGGATCCGAAGGTGAACAGCACCTCGAGCAGGTGGACGGCCTCGTCCGTCAGCTCGTTCTCGACGATGCGTTCCCATGCACGGCGCGGGTCGTCCAGGTTTTCCAGCATCGCTGCGGCGACGTCCTGGCCCCGGCGCACGGACAGCCGAAGGGTCTCCTCGACCAGACGCGGATTGAAGTTCTTGTGTCGGACCACCGGACGCCACACCTCCGGATCGGCGAACCGGCGCTTGTCGTCCGGTGGGAGGGAGGAGTGGTGGACGTGGTTGTAGAGGATCTGGCCCCGGATACGCCGATGCAGGTCGGTCAGCCGGATCACGCTTACCGCGTCCGACACTTCTGGCTCCGCCAGCCGGTCGTGCCGGAGACGGGCGTGCTCCAGCAGGTAGTCGCGGGTCGTCATCACCAGTGCCTTGCCAGGCGTCGCCTGGATCTCCCGAATCACAGACAACAGACGATTGTCTTCGCTCTTGTTCAACGGCGCGTCCAGGGTCGTACGCCCCAGGAAGTCGTCGTAGAGGAACACCTGTCGAGTGCCGTCGCGCCACAGGGTGCCGATTTCGTCGACGTCCTGGGTGATCTCGTGGACCTCGTAGCCGTTGCCCATCAGCCAAGCCGCGAGCATCAGCGCCACCGTCGTCTTGCCCACCCCGGGGATGCCTGCGATGACGCAGACCCGCTGGGTGTCCAGAAGCTCCTGGGCTCGTTCGAAGCCTTCGTGCGGGACGAAGGTGTCGGCGACGCTCGGCAGTCGCTTCCGAAGCCACAACGAGCGCAGGTATTGGTTTTGGTTCAGCACGGTCTGGAGAACGGCGGTGCTGCTCAGCCAGAGCCGGAAATGGCGTCGGACCAGGCCCGGGCGACGCAGCAGCTCGGCGACGATCTCGTCCATGCCGTACAGGTCGCCGGTGCCGCATACGTACGGGCCGAAGGCGCTGTGGAGCTCTTCCTTGCCGTCGACGGTCAGGCCGACCGTCGTGGCGACGATGTAACGGCTGGGTGCCAGAGCCCGGACCTTGGGCAACTCATCCTTGATCAGGCGCCCGATCAGCGTCTTCTGGGCCGCGCGTGGCCAGTGCTTGCACTGCACGACGGTTGTCCCGGCTGAGTCGGTGTGCCGCAGGTCGATGCCACGGTCCCGACCGCGCGGGAAGATCTCCAGCGGGATGCCGAGGATCTCACTGAAGAGATCGCGGCAGACCACCTCAAAGTCGTGATCCGTCAGCCGTCCCAACTCGAAAGAGTCCATGCCGTGTACGCCCCGTCGATGCCGCTACCGACCTCGATTCTCCCCGCAGCGGTCCCGACGACGGGCAAAGGGGCGGGTTCTTCCTCCAGATCCTCTCCACGACCGCGGCTGAGGAAGCGGTCAGCCGTCGAGAAGGCGTCGAAGTTCCTCCAACGGCAGGCGAGCTTCCGGAACGGGGCAGGCCAGCGGTAACCACACGCTGTCCGCAGCATGGGCACCAACCAAGCGCGTCGTCGCACGACTGAGGTCTTGGCGCATCTTCCGCAGGTCCAGGCGCAGCCCGAGTCGTATGACGTCAGTCGCCGTGGCCGCCCCCAAGCTGGAGCCGTCGTACTGAAGGAGCCCGTTGACTTCGGGAGCGGATGCCAAAAGTATGCAGGCAGGCGTATTACATTATGAGGCGCGAGAGCCCTTTGTTCAACCCTTGCTGACTTCAAGGGCATATCAGGTCTCTAACGGCGGAGAGTTCGTTCTGAATATCGAAGTAGCCCATGGCTAAATCCATCATCCCGATGGGTGACCCATCCTTGCCAGAAGAGACCGGTACAGGCAGCATTGAGCCTTGTTGTGATGACGGTCGAACGGGGAGACGGGATGATCCTGCGGGGCAATTCGGGCAATTCATCTGAAATACCCCGTTCGGCGACATTCTGGATGCCATCCGAAGGTGACATACCCAGCGACGAAGGAATCGGATTTTTCCGGGACGTTTGGATGATTCTGGGTGTCTCCTCGAGGGCCGCGTTCGATATTATTGCCACTGAGGAGAAGTATATCGGCGTTACCGATGTCATAGCTGATTCTCTTCAATTGTTTGAGCGAGTTGCGAGGCTTCTGGAATCTGGCGAAGTGGGCGACTCGCTTGAAGGTAACCTGTATCGTCAACTGATCGATTACCTCTCGGAGCTTCCCGAGGATCCGGATGAGTACATTTCTCCTCTGGATGGGCTGGAATTGGGAGTATCTGGCCTCACGCACGCAATTTCGGCGATAGGCGGAGTTCCTGCCGCAAGCTGCCGCGGCCACTTCGTGCAGAATCCGTGGTCGCATCAGCCCGTTGTATTTGCCGCATTGGACGAACAGCGTACCAAATGGCTGAAGCCGCTCTTGAGCGTAAACGATTGCGCATTCCATGTAGACCCTGAAAGGTCGGAGTTCATCGCCATAGAGGCGCCGTCCATCGTTGAGTCCAATCGCCTTTCCAGGATGATTATTGAGGAATTCGAGAAGGGTGTCCATTTCGAGAGATGGCTCGATCTTTCTAAGATCGGTTACGAAGAGGACGTCTAGCTCAGACGGTATGCCATAGCGAGATTACCCGCCGTGGCTAGGCTTCGATGGGCAGGCCCATTCCTCGCAGATATGGCGAATTGAGACAGATGAAGCGTCAAGGCGGAGGAGGACTACGAAATGGCAGCCAAATCCCATCCCCAATGACAATACCCGCTGCCTAATACTGGATAGTTGCGCCGCGCTTGTGTTACGGCTCACCCTCAGTTCGCCCGCGCCATCATCGAAGGTGAAAGTTCTAGACATCGGAGCGAGACGTAGACCCAAGTACCAAGTGAGCCAGGAATGCACGATGAGGCCACTCCCGCGGAGAAGCTCTTTATCGACGGAAAGCCTGGCCCCGACCACCTTCCCGGAAGGGTCAACAGCCATGGTGTCCGGCCGTCGAGGTTCCTTTTCTTCCATTGGGGTTGCACCGCGCTCAGAGAGATCAATCAAACCTTCTGGCGTGCGACCAATTTCTTTGCTAATCAAGCACTGTGATAGGCGTGCAGGTGTGACTGGGTAGCGCTGCGTGACTTCTGCGAATAGGGCCTTGCGCGTGATGGGGCCACATTCAGTAATCACTTCAAGTACAGCGTCCAAGGCGTTTGTGTGATGACTTCCTTGAGGGAGTGGCCATTCCGTCAAGGCCCAGACGCGCTCAGCGCGAAGCAAAATGAATCGCTCGTCGCGCCGAAGTCCCTCACGCACGGCGGCATCGCTCTTAGCTTGGATTGCCTCGCGGATCTCGTCGGCCCTGCGAGGCTCGCCTTGCTTGGATAGCCATAGGTATGCCGCATCGCGGTGGCGAGCGTTACGGCGCAGCCAGGAACCATCGGGCGCCTTGGCCAAGGGGCTGCGTGGATGAGCAAGGATTAGATCGAGCGGAGTATGTTCCGGAACGCCGAGCGTCCTTGTGATTTCTTCGAGTTCATCAGGGTGATAGGGGGCCTGGAGTAGGAGCTTCTGGAGGATTTCACTCAGTGCGTCTTTCTTGATCGTCCATAGGTCAGTGAGTTCACCAGCCCAAGTGCTCGGGTGCGTCAATCCCATGGCGCGAAGCAAGGAACTGCGTAGTGCTCCGCCATCGAAATTGCTGATCTCCTCAACTAGTTCGCTATCCGCGACAGCTGGGCGATTATCCAGCCTGGCATGCACACGGTCTCGCCACGACCCTCCGAACATGTCGGCGAGCTGTGCGCACTCTTGATCGGCTTTCAGGAGGATCTGACGTGCTCGCTCCCTGGTTACTCGATGTACCGCGCCGATAGTGGCGAGCGATTGCCCACTGTGTCGACGCGCGAGAACGTCACGCTCACGCTCACTAAGCAGAGACCAAACCTCATGAGCCCAGTCGTCATCCTCGGGCACCGTTCTCTCACCCCAGATTCACGTGCTTGACGAGGAGACCTGCACGGTCACCGATTCGAATGTGTTCAGCCTTCTCTTCTGCGGGGATTGGTGCCTCGAACATCTCGACAAGACAGAGAACCCAGGAATTTGGATCACCGTTGGCCTCGGCCCGGAGAGCAGCCCACACCAGATGCTTGAGTTGCTTTGCGTCATCAACCCAAGCGAAATTTCTCTCTTCTTCACCACTTGTCACGGTGACCCGAAGGGGTTTAGTCCTCTGAGTTCCAGGGATAGGTGCCCAGTTAATTCCAAGAGCCTTCTCGATCAATGCATTTACGCCTGCCGACGGGTCGGGCACATATGATGAATATGCGCCGACGCCATACATTGCTCTGGCATATTCTTTCATCGGCCCGTCTTTGAGCCAATGCCTCACTCGAGAGGGGGTTCCCCTGTACTGGATCAGCTTGCCGCCGATGTCAGGATCATCGACCCACTGATCATAGAAAACGGAACGCTCGTTGGCGGGCAACCGTGTCCAGTCCATTGCATGCGCTTGTGCATAAACCTTCCGGCTGACACTTTCTCTAATCTCTTTAGGGACGTCATTGGTCATCAGTGAATCCCCCCTCGAGGTGGAAACTGCAGCTTCACTTCGTCAGCAGCCGTCTCTAGGCTCGCTGCGTCTTTCACCCAATGGTCAAGTAGGGTCCCGACGGTTTCATCGTTGAACTCAATCCGAGAGCCCTGGGATGACCGAAGCCGGAGGCTCTCTGTCTCTTCAGCTTCAAGCGCCCGTCGAAGGTTCAAGGTCGCAGCTACTCGCCGGATGTCAGTCACGAAGTCGAGCACCTTCAACGCTCGTTTTCCGGGGCTCAGGCGAAGTCCGCGGCCAAGTTGCTGAACGAAGATGCGGCGGCTGTGGGTTACACGCAGGAAGCCGATGAGGTTCACATCGGGTACGTCCACACCTTCGTTGAAGACATCCACGCACGTGATGATGGGTACTCTCCCCAATCTGAACTCGTTGAGGAGGATCTGACGGCGTTGGCGGGGAATCCCACTGTGAAGGAAGGACGCGTTCCGCCAAGCAGCATCCGAGGCAGCCAGTAGCGACGCCATGCGCTCCGCGTGCTCGATCGTTTGACAGAAGAGGATGGCGCGTGGGTCAGGTGTAGTCCGCCAAGCCTCACGGAAGCGATCGATGATCTCTTCATCTCGCTGAGGCAGGAAGAGGGACCTGTTCAACTCCTTGATGGAGTAGCCGTGTTCACTCGCTTCCTTGACGACAACCCAATCGATGTTGTCCACGAAGAGGCGGTAGTCGACGGCTGAGAGGTAGCCGGCGGCCATGCCCTCAGCGATGCTCATCGTGAAGCTCGCCGGCCCGAAGCGGTCTGTAATGTCGAACTTGTCCCCGCGCCAGGGGGTGGCCGTCACGCCGAACGTCAGCGCATCACCACACAGATCCAGCAGCTGTGCAAACCTTCCGCTCTCACCTACGTGGTGCGTCTCGTCAATCATGACAAGGTCCGGCTTGTATCCCGTTTGCACTGCTCCAAGGACCGACTCAACCGTCCCGACTAGAACCCCGTCGTACGCATCCGGTCTCGTGTCGCCCGTGAGTAGCCGAGTAGGCGTGTCCTTGCTCAAGTGCCGCCACAAGGCTCGCTCCAGTTGTTCCACCAGATCTTTCATGTGCGCGACGACCAGGACCTTGGCGGCTGGCCGACTCGTCAGGAACCCACGAATAACCTCCCCCCCGACAACCGTCTTGCCGAGGCCGGTGGCCAGAACGAGCAGGGCCCGGCCAGTGCTCGAAAGCCCCTTCTCGATTTCTTCAACCGCTGTGCGTTGGTAGTCGCGTGGCTTGTACTGGCTGGGCATGAATCTGGGCATGCGGTCCCAGATGCTGATCAATGTCGGCCCATTCCATACAGTGATGTTGACGCCCACACTCGCCAGGGCCAGCCTGCGTGCCTCCGCTGTTCGGTTCAGCCCCGTATTTGTGACAAGGACAGTCCTGTCTGCGCGGTACCGGGTGCGCGCTCGCTCGGCGTCGTCGATGCCACTCCGATCGACCATCCCCCGACTCTTCCATTTGCACTGAAATACCCACTGCTCCCGGTCGCGTACGGCCAGGAGATCAGCCCCTTCGTCGCCACTGCCATCGACGACCCGCACGTCATTGAATCCCAGGTGCCAGAGAGTTCGTTCAAGGGCGTGCGGGAGACCGTATGGGCCGCCGGCGAGTAGTGCGTCTACGGACAGGAATCCTTTGTTGCTCATTCCTCTACCGTCACCTCGTCGCTCAGGAGTTGGACGCTGATGCGGGTTCGCTTCAGCTGGTTCGTACCGAGACCACCGTTCAGGCTGACCAGCATGGCTACGTCTGAGAGATATCCCGTTACCCGGGCAAGGCTTAGGCGGCGGGCTGATGGTGAGGAGACCGATTCATAGGGGCCACGAAATACCTTGCCGTCCATGAACAACCTAGGTTCCGACTCAAGGAGTTTAGGAAGGAATAGTGGCGGGACGTAGAGAAGGAACTCTCCGTCTCTTCCTAGTTCGCTAGTCCTGGTGATGAGCCCTCTCGCGATCATCTCGCTTTCGGTCGCCGTGTACTCGTCCGTGTCGAGGTGCTGATAGGCCACGGTGGGATCGCCCTGATCAATTGCACCTGCCATGCGGCTTCGGATTTCATTCAATAGCTCGCGCGAGTCAGCCCGTACCGATTCGAGACTCAACGCGCTGTCCGGCAAGGAATGCGCCCGCAAGATGGCGATGATTTGCGAGGGGCTCAACGTGCTGTCGGCTCGAACCTTGAGCAGGGATGCCAGTTCCGATAGCACCAGATCTGCAGGGTCGGCACCGTAGATCTCGAAGATCTCTTGTTTGAGGTCAATGAACGCAGTCGCTGTACTTCCCGCACCCTGTACAAGCAGTACGGGTGTAGGACGTCCATCATCGTCCAACAGTTCATCTGACGTCATGCGTCGTGCTTCGATGGCGAGGAACCCCAGCCGTGACTGTCCAAACTCACGCGTGAGTTCAGGAAGAACGCTGGATGACCGCATGTACCTCGCGATACGCTCTTGGGTTGTTTCTTTGGGGGTTGGCTCTGTTCGGGAACGTGCCTCCGATGATTCAATCTCGGGTTCTTGCTCGGCTGGCGCTTCCGCCACAGAAGGGACGCCAAGCGCATCGAGGACAATCTGCTCATCGGCTTGCTCGGGGGAGCTGTGCTTGATCTGTTCATGCTTCCCCTGCTTGTTGCGCTCCTCGTGATAGAGGATGGCCTCCCACCAGCGCTGGTCCGACTGATAGTCGGAATCACCAGAATGGAACAGCGCGGCCCATCGCCTTGTTTCCGCATGTATTGGCTTTGACCCGTCCCCGGGGATCAGGCAACGGATTCCTACTTGATTTCGACGGTATCCTTTAAACAATAGCCCCAAAGGGCTATTGTTTTCTGGGTATTCTAGTTGCTTCGCTCGCTTGGGTTGTAGTGGCCCTGCTCCGCGAAGGAGTTCTACAGCCGAGCGCCAGCTGCGATCGCTGTATTCGAAGGCATCTTTCTGGTAGGTCACCGGCACGTGGTCAAGGTGAATTTCTCCGATGAGTCGACCACCCTGGTTGGCGAGCTCGATTGGATATTCCGGCTCTTCCGCTCCAAATGGAGCGTCAGGGTTATGCCAAGTGAAGAGCTGCTTGTCCCACTGCAGGATTTTGCGGCCGTTCCGGAGGAAATCAACTCCGAACTCTCGCTTATCCAAATGGCGCTGTACGCCGAGCCAGCCGTGAATGCGACGTTCGCGCCTGGACAGTCGGTTTCCTTCGCACTGCTCGCAAATCCCCTTACCGGGAGTCTGCCAGTGCCCGCAATCGAGGCATGCCTCAGCGTCCGCCAGTTTCTCGTCGATGGCAATGTACGCCGGGATCCTCTCGGCGTTCGCTCCGCTTCCGTATGTGACGTAGCGGTTTTCGCCCCAACGGCAATGCCGGCGAGGCTGGACCTTCACCCCCTGGACCCAGAGTTCGAACGGCCTGTTGTCAAGGATCCAGGAGTAGGTGCGCCCCAGTGTGTTCCGAAGGTTAGTGGCGTTCCGGCGGAGCCAGTCGGCACGCCGATCGTTGAGGCGGCTGATCTCGACACGAGTGCCGTGCTCGTTGGGATCGTTCTTGGGGAGGGTGATGTCCTCAGCTTCGAAGTCATCACCGATTCGGTCGAGATCGATCTCCACGCCGATCCACTGGGTATCACCTTGACGTGTCGTCAGGACACGAGTTCGGCGGCCCAGTCGGGCGGTCGCCACGTTGAATCCCATGCCAAACAGACCGAGCTTGTCGAACTGGTTGTTACTGGACCAGCCGGCACGCACGGACCGTTCCAGCGTCTCGTAGCTCATCCCGCGGCCGTTGTCCGAAACAACGACTTGCGCGTCGGAGGATCGTATGGAGCTGCTCGGCAACGAGACACTCACTTTGTAACCGCCAGCCCAAGGCTGATCGGCACGAAGGATCTCGGAGAAGTCGTCAAAGGCGTTGTCGGTGAGCTCGGCGATGCACTGCCACTCGTCGAACTCAATCTCCCCCAGCATGCGCAGGACTCGCGCGGACGGAGTGATCCTCAAGTCTCGTCTCTCCTCACTGCTTGGTCCACGTGACGCAGCTGGGGCGGCCCTCGGTTGCAAGCAGCTCGATAGCCGCACCGCGCCCCCCACATCACGCGATTGGAGGAGATGGTACGGGACCTCACCGACAGTGCACTTGACGTTCTTGAATCCCTGTGTGGGAGCGGTCTATCGCGCGAGGTCAGGGGGACGGCAGCTGTGGGGCGCCAGGAGGAGCGGTCCCTCACGGGGAGTGGCCTGACACGCGTCGCTCGATCACGACGCGAGCGACGCGCTCGCACGCCTCTGCAGGATCTTCGTGTTCCCATACGCGGACGACGGCCCAACCGTGCGCGCGAAGAGTCGCGTTGGTGTCAGCATCACGCAGCTGATTGCCGGCGATCTTGTCTTGCCAGAAGGCGGAGTTCTTCGTTGATGGTCTGTGATGTTCCGGACACCCATGCCAGAAGCACCCGTCAATGAAGATCGCGACTCGCTCCTTGGGAAAGAGGACGTCCGCGGTGCGTCGGAGGCTTGGCAGAGGACGCCCGTTTACTCGGTAGCGCAGCCCGCGGCGATGGAGAAGTGACCTCAAGCGCAGCTCGGGCTTGGTGTCTTTGCTGCGGTTGGCCTGCATCACAGCGCGAGTCGCTTCCGATGTGGCCCAGGAGCTCTCGGGAAGTGGGGAATCGTCTCTCTTCGGCTCAATGAGGTAGCCAGCATCGCTAGCCATGCGCCAGGCTTCCGCCAAATTATTGGCTCGTGTGGCGTGATCTACCTCACCGATATATTGCTCTTTTGTCTTGCCCTGAGCGGACCAACGCAGAGTTGCACGAATTCGACGGTTGTTAGCCCGAACTGTCAAACGAACCGAAGCTCGTGCGCTCTGCCCATTGGACAGAGCGACATAGCGCTGCTGCCTACCTCCTGCTGCGCGATCTTGCTCGACGTGAGGAGGGATCTCCCCACTCGGCTTCCAAGCGCGATCTTGAGGGAGACGGTTCTTCCAGCGGCTCTGCTGGGCTTTACACTCCGTGTCCATGACCATTCTCAGCCAGGTCCAATGCGTCAGAAACCGCTTTGGTGAAGACCTCACCCAACATGACAGGTACGGCGTTCCCCAATTGACGCATCTTCTCGCCACGAGGTCCCTTCAGGACCCATTCGTCGGGGAAGGTCATGACTCGGGCAACCTCGCGCACGGTCATGTACCTGTGCAGTCGGCGGTAGCTGCCAAGTTCTTTTGAAACACGCTTACGGCGATCGAGGTACATTACCAATTCGCCGCCGGCGACTCCGTGTACGCCAGCCTTCACGGTCTTCGCTGGTCGATCCAGGTCGTTTGGAGTGTGGCCTGCGTAGATCTGCCCGTCTGGCCAGCCGATGTGATCTTCGAAACCTCCGTGTACCGTCTTGCGGTCCAGCTTGCTAAGCGGCACGTAAGGGAGTGGACCTTCCCCTTCCCTGATTCCCTGGAGGGCATCTCTCAAGGTTCGCCACGGCAGGAACGCTTCGACAGTATTCTCCTCCTCGTCGAAAGGAAGGGGAGGATCGATGCGTTCCATCACGCGTTTTTTGACATGCTGGGGAACGGTCGGATGGCGATCCCAATAGCTTCCATCCTGGAAGGAGCTAATGAGAGCGGTCTCGGAATAGCGGGGGGCTATAGTCTTTTTGAACGCGGGGATGTTGATGTTCAGATCCGACCGGAAGGCCACAATTATGACGCGCTCTCGAATCTGAGGTACGCCGTAATTGGCTGCATTCACCCGAGTTACGATTACTTCATAACGTTCGGAGGCGGGGGTTTTTCCACTCTTTAGTTGCTTCTTCAGTGCAGCATCGTGTTGCTGCCAGGTGGTTCCGTCTTTTCGTTCCACGAACGGGAGTTGAAGCTCTCGTTTGATGTATTCGAAGTATGGGCGAAATGATTCGCGAAGGAGCCCCAGGACATTTTCGCAGATAACGGCCTTGGGTCGGACCAGGCGGATCGCGCGAAACATCTCGGGGAACATGTCGCGTTTGTCTTCGTCGCCCTTCGAGTTGCCGCCCAGGCTGAACGGCTGGCAGGGAGGGCCACCAGCGAGAAGATCGACTTCCTGGCCCTTGAGGTACTCCAGATCGAGCTTTTGGATCTCGCCAGCGGCCAGAGGGATGGGATCACCCTCGCCCGGGATGGGCAG
Organism: Streptomyces sp. NPDC101234; assembly: GCF_044767525.1. Classification (NCBI taxonomy): domain Bacteria; kingdom Bacillati; phylum Actinomycetota; class Actinomycetes; order Kitasatosporales; family Streptomycetaceae; genus Streptomyces; species Streptomyces sp. NPDC101234. The sequence goes on from NZ_JBIWOA010000002.1 coordinate 612,487, forward strand.
GATGTCGCCCACCTGGTATCGCTTGACCGCGTAGGGGCTGCCCTTGGTCGGAAGCACGTTCGCCTCTAGCGACTCGCAGGCGCGGGTTGCGAACTCGTTCATGAGCAGAGGGCGGAAGCCGGCTCTCGCTGCGGCTTGCACGAGTCCGCCCCCTCCAGCGAACAGTTCCACCGATGTGCGCCCCATACCGACTCCCCGTCGATCTTGTATGCAAAAGCTTCCCGCGGAGCTTGAGATTACGGCATCCGTTGAAGGAAGGCCAGCCGAAGTCCTCAACTGGCCACCCGGGTAGAGGCGATGGGGTCATTCCTGAGGTGCGCCCCGCGGTGTCACGTGTCGAGCCGAGAGGCTCGGGAGCGTGGCGTTACCGACGATCGACCGCTTTATCCGACCGGGATAGGTTTGGCGAATTCTCGGACAGGAGGGATCTACGGAAGAAACGCTTGAGGGCCGCGCACGTCATGCTTCAGGAGGCTCTTGTTCGGCTTGAGCGTGTTTCGCGTGGCGCAGGCGTCGCGTCACGATCGTGTTTGTGAGCAGGTGATGTGCAATGCATCGGCCGCCAAGCCTCGCAGGCCCCTTGATCAGTGACGTCCTTGACACGGCGGCTCTCTCCCATTCTCGCGTGAGGTCAGAACGGAATCGACTGTGTGGCGTGAGGGATCACATCTCGCTATGGGGCGGAGGTCTTGCCACACCCAGCCGCTCGCAGCGCCGCGGCGGTTGTGAGCCCCGAGATGCCTGTGCGCACAACGACGACCGTAACGACTCTCTCCTCACGCCCCAGCTCTCTGCTCAGCCCTGACACCCTCCGAATGTCCCGCTGGCGATTCCGCCAATCAGCGCGCGCATCGTCGCCTTCGGGAAGAGCAATGGCCCACGGCTGACGTCCTTGGAGTCGCGCACTGCGGCGCGCTCGCCCAGTTCCGCGACTTCCACGCAGTCGTTCGCACCCCCGCTGTACGAGCTCTTCCGCCACCGCGCGTGCGCGAGATCGACGCCGTGTGACGCTGTCGTGACGTGGTGCCGGGCGGCCATGCTGGACGTGCTCACTCTTCGAGCTCCTTGCTGATGCGTGCGATGTGGGTGCGAGTCTCCGACGGGTCGAGGGCGCTGTCCCTCAACTGATCGAAGATTGCCGTGTAGTTGTCCACGTCCTCCGGGGACTCCAGATACACGGAGTTCTTGGGGTTCTCCAGCCACACCAGGTCCGGCGTCGGGTGCGGGAAGGTCAGGATGACGAACGGGCCGTACAGCCCGGGATGCGCGCCGAGCGAGAAGGGCAGCAGCTGCACGGTGACGTTCGACTGCTCGCTCGCCTCCACCAGTTTCCGCAGCTGGTCGCGCATCACTTCTACAGAGCCGACCGTCCTGCGCAGCACGGCTTCGTCGAGGACCGCCCAGAGCCTGGCCGGGGCCTCACCACCCAAGCGGCTGTTCTGCCGCTCCATTCGGACCTTGACCAGGGACTCGACCTGCGGCGGGGACAGGTCCTTCCTCATCTGGGAGATCACGGCACGGGCGTAGTCCTCGGTCTGGAGCAGCCCTGGCACGAGCATCGGCTGGTAGCTGGCGAGGTGCGTCGCGCCGGCCTCCAGCGCGAGGTACCCGTCGTAGCGGGTCGGGGTGAGTACCGTCGAGTACTTCCGCCACCAGGGCTTCTGCTGCTCCTTGTCCGCTCGCACGAGGTCGAGCACGTCGGCGCGCCGGCCTTCGTCCTCGATGCCGTACAGGTCCAGCAGAGCGCGGACGAGGACCGGCGTCGTACCGCGTTCGCCGTTCTCGATCCGGCTCAGTGACCCCTGGTTGACCTCCAGTTGGCCGGCGACCTCGGTGAGGGTGAGCCCGGTCGCATCACGCATTTCCTTCAGCCGTGCCGCGAGTTGTCGCCGGTAGACCGACTGCGGGACCAGGCTCCTCTTCAAGGCCATGCCGGAAGTCTCTCCGTACCGGCGCCGCCTCGACAAGCCCGTACGGGTCAACTTCTCAAGACATATTGCCTAGTTGGCAGTTGCCTCGGCATGCTGTCATGGGTCACGACGCGCGTTCGTACGGATGCGCGCCGCAGCAGACCGATCGGCGATGCCTCGCCACGACCCCGTCACCGGCGCGCGCCTTCATGTCGGTCCCGCACGCCGTACCAGGAGGGTGGGCCATGCCACGGACAACGCTGCTCCGGCAGTTGCTCCAGCAACGGCACCTGACGACGCACGAGGCTTTCGCCGCCCAGTACGAGCGGGCGGCCGTCCGGCTGGCGGAGCTCGACCGAGACCCTCGCCTGGCGTCCCTGCAGGTCTCTCCGCGCCAGTTCGACCGCTGGTACGGCGGGGAGCTACTGACTCTGCCCCGTCCTGACGCCTGCCGGGTGCTGGAGCACATGCTGGGCAGATCGGTGTCCGAGCTGTTCTCCGCGGTGTACGACTCCGAGTCCGGCCGCTCCGAGGAGCCGCCCGCACGCCAGCAAGCGCCGAGTCCCCTTTCGCCACGAGAGGACGACGAGAACCCCCTGGACATCGTCGCCCGGACCCGGCAGCTCACGGCCAGCAACACCGACGACGCGACGCTCGCGTTCCTGGATTCCTCCCTGGAGGGCATTGCCGGCCGGTACGAGCAGGGCGGGCCGTACGCCCTGCGCCCCCAGGCTCGCCAGGTGCGGCAGCTCGCTCACACCCTCCTCGACGGTCGCCAGCCCCCAGGCACACGCCGCGAGCTCTTCCACCTCGCCGCTCGCGCCTCCGGCCTGCTCGGCTACATGGCGGTGAACACGGGCGACTTCGCGCTCTCGGAGGCGTACTGCACCGAAGCCCGCGATCTCAGCCGTGAGATCGGCGACCTGGACACAGAGCTCTGGGCGCGCGGAACCCTCTCCTTCGGCCTCTATTACGCCGGCCGATACGACGAGGCCGACGCTTGCGCCGCCGCTGCCGTCGAGCGCGCGCCACGCCACGCCCAGTCCATCCGCCTGCTCGCCAACGGCCGAGCCCGAGCCCTCGGCAAGACCGGCGACCGGCGTGCCGTCGAGCAGGCCATCGGACAGGCACTCCGCCTCTCCGACCTCCACGAGGTGCCCGTCGGGCTGACCTCCTGCATCTCTTTCGAGCCGTACGGACGGGCCCGGACGCTGGCCAACGCCGTCACGTCACACGTGGCCCTGCGCAACACGGCCCAGGTACTGCGTGACGCCGAGCACATCGACGATCTGGTGGAGCACTCGACCTCCTCCTGGAGCCGTTCGCTCGTACGCCTCGACGTCGCCACCGCGCTGCTGCAGCAGCGCACGCCCGACATCGACCACGCGATGGCGCTCGGCGGTGAGGCCCTACGGCTGTGCGGAGACACCCCGATCAGCTCCGTCTACCAACGCTCCCGTGACCTGCGCGAGCAGGCCGGGCCGTGGCGTGATCACCAGGCGGTGCGCGATTATGGCGAGGAGTTCCGGGCTTGGAGCTCGCAGCCAGCCGTCCTGGCCATGGCGTCATCCGCGTCGTAGGCGCCGTTGGTGTCGTCGTACGCCGGGGCGGTGTGAAGCCGAAGGAGTTCGACGGGTGCCCCTGCTCAGCGCCGATCCCGCCGCGTTCCCCACCGAGCCTCCCGCCGACACGCATGATCCGGCGGTCACCGCGGCCCACGACTGGGCGGCGTTCAGCGCACTCGACGAGATGACCGACCACTGGGCACGTCCTGGCTGGTCGGACGGCAGCCGGGCGTACTACTGGATGCTGACCTTCCCGGACGACCAGCGGCTCGCGACCCTCGCCGGACACTGTCAGGAGGAGCTGGCCCCCCTCGGCCTTGACCCGGTGCCGACGGACGGACTGCACATCACCCTCGCCCGCGTAGGCAGGCCGGACGCTGTCGCCCCCGGTCAGCTGGACAGCCTGGCGCGGGACGTCGAGGCGCTGCTGCCCCCCGCGTTCTCCGTATGCGCCATGCCGCTGGCCGGCTCCCGCGGTGCCGTCCGCCTGTCCCTCGGCCCGTGGGAACCCCTGCTTCGGCTGCACCACGCGCTGGCCAAGGCCGGAAGCAGCGCCGGTCTCGCCCCGAAGAAGCCGACGTCCGCATTCCGACCGCACTTGAGCCTCGCCTACAACAACCGTCGGCGTCCCGCCGCCCCCGTCGTGGAGGTGGTCTCAGGTCTTCGTGCTCTCCCCGCTGTCGAGCTCTCCGTGTCCGCCGTTCAGTTGGTGGAGCTCCGCCGCGAGGGGCGGACGTACCGCTGGGATGTACGAAAGAGCGTCTCGCTCGGGTAGCCCACGGGCCTGCAGGGGGAAGATCACGACTACTTCCTTGCCGATCGCGGTCGGCCGGACCGACCATTCGGAGGCCAGCGCCCCGACGAGCAGCAGTCCGAGACCACTTCCCGTCAGCTCACCCAGCGACGCCTGCGCTGGTCGCGCCTGGACCTTGGAGACGTCCCGTCCCGCGTCGTGGACTCGCAGAACCGCTACGTCCCGGTAGACCTCGACGCACATGCAGTCCGGTCCGCCGGCGGTGTGTCTGACCGCGTTGCCCACCAATTCCGAGGCGATTAGAGCGGCGTCGTCCACGCGTTCCGGTGAGGCACGTCCCTTGAGGGACTCGTGTACGTGTCGCCGCGCGAGGCCCGAAGGCTCGGCGCAGTCGGCCAGCTTCACCCAATGACGCCTTACCGGTGTCTGCCTGCAGAGGCGCTCTTCGTCTACTGCGTTCATCGCCGCTCTCGTTTCCGGTTGGGCACTGGACCGATCAGCCTCGCCATCCGTGAGCCGCGACGGTACGCCGCAGCTCCGTCTCTTCGTGCGCCGCCGGACGGCGGACGAACGGCGTCCTGACGGCGTACCGCCGTCGGCTGCCCCCAGCGAGGCTCTTCTTCGAGGCGCCGGCCCTTGGCGTCTCGACCACAACCGGCTGGAGGTAACTCGGAATGAGCGGCAGCGCGAGGCAGACCGCACCGCACGAGGTGCCCCCGGGCACGCGTCTGGTGCTGTACGCCTGTCTGCCCGCGTCGCTCGGTGAGATCGCCGACCACAGCCTGGCCAGCACACGGCGGTACGTCGCCGATGCCGGCTGTGAGGTGGCCGAGACGCACGTCGACCGAGCGGCACCCTTCGAGAGCCGCGCCCTGTGCGAGGGCTGGCACAACGCCCTGGCCGCGGTCGAGCAGGGGAGGGCGGCCGGGATCGTCACCCCCCTGCTCGTGATGCTGGGGCATCTGGAGGAGGACAGGACGAATCTCGCAGCCTGGCAGGCCCGGACCGGGGCGTTGATCACGACGCCGTGGGCGGTCGTCGACGCCGCCGACCCGACGCTCTTACGGAGGACGGCGGCGTGATGACCACCATGCGGCTACGGCCTCTGCGGCAACTGCTCAGCCAGATCGGATTGGTGCTGCGGCACCCGGCGAGGTATGTCGGCCGGTTCGGCTTCGGCGCCTTCCAAGTGCTGTTCCTGCCCGTCCTGGTGACCGGCACAGCGTTGACCACGCTCTACGCAGGCCAGATCCGTTAGCTACGGCCCGCGTCCTCGACTCCCTCTCCGGATGCTCCGAATCCCCGTCCCCCACGGAATCCGATCAGCCGGAGAGGGACCGCACCGCAAGGTGCGAATGCAGGAACCCGGCCGGTGTGCGGCGCGGCGAGCCGCACACCGGCCGGCCAGCAGTACGACGACCCGTTCGAACCCTTCCGACACGAGAGGAAGTGCGATGACCGCAATCACACTCAGCCCGATCAGCGCGCCACAGCCGGTAACGGCTGGCGCCGAGGTGTCCGTCGTGGCAGGTGCCCTCGACGTACCCGCCGACCCCTTCGACATCGACCTCACCATCATCACGGAGGTCGACGCCGACCTGCTTCCCAGGGCGTGCGACACCGGTGACGGCTGCAAGCCGTCCTGCGCCTCGTCCTGCGCGAGCGCCGTCTGACAGCGGCTCGTACGCGGGGCCGGGGGCACTTTCGCCCCCGGCCCCGCCCGGTCACAGAACTATGGCGGAGGCATTGGAAATGGGAAGTGACGGAAAGCTCTACCAGCACACGGGCACGGCCCTGCTCCGGGCCGCCGCGATGCCGCTGACGAGCCTGCCGGGATGGTGGCCCGATCCGGCCGACACGGATGCCTGCCGCAGATGGCTGAAGGAGGTGTGGGCCGACGAGGGGTTCGCCGAAGCCGTCCGGCAGACGAGCGGCGATCTCGCCGCGCGGGTCGACGCGATCCGCGCGGGGCACCCGGCACGTCCCAAGCAGGCCCGGCGTGCCGCCCTGGCCACCGTCCGCTACGCGCTGCGAGCCACCGGGCGGCCGACCCCGTTCGGCCTCTTCGCCGGGGTGGCGCCGGTCGGCGTGGGTTCCACACCGTACGCGAGATGGGGAGACGCTCACCGGGCTGTGGCGCGGGTGGACACCGAGTGGCTGGACGACGTCGTCGTGCGTCTGGAGGCGTGCCCCGACCTGCTGGAACGCCTGGACGTGGTCCTGAACAACCTGGCGGCACGCCGAGGCGGACGCCTGCACGTCCCGCACGGCGGACCGATGGGGGCCACTGTCCGGCGCACCAGCGCGGTCCGCTGGATCGAGGACCTCGCGCGCGAGCCGGTCCGCTTCGCCGCCCTCGCCGAGCAGTTGGCCTCCGCCTTTCCCCGAACCGAGCCACGCCACATCACCACACTGCTCGGCACGCTGGTACGCGAGAAGTTCCTGATCACCAGCCTGCGCCCGCCGATGACCGACACCGATCCGCTGTCCCGCCTGATCGAGCAGCTGCACAGCGTGGACGCGGGCACGGTGCCCGAGGCCGCGTGGGTCCTGCACGAATTGGAAGCGGTGCGACGCGCCGTGCACGAGCACAACCGGCTTCCCGCGAACCACCAAGCGCCCCAACGGGAGGCGCTGACGCCGCTCTTGCGTCGGCTCTCCGGCGCGGGCCGAAGCCCTCTCGCCATCGACCTGCGGCTGGACGCCGACGTACGGATCCCCGAGAGCGTCGCGCGCGAGATGGAGCGGGCCGCCGATGCGCTGCTGCGGCTGACGCGCCGACCGGCGGGCCAGGGAGTGTGGAAGGAGTACCAGGTCGCGTTCTGGGAGCGGTACGGCACCGGCACGCTGGTGCCGGTCAAGGAGGTCGTCGACCCGGCGGCCGGGCTCGGCTACCCGGCCGAGTACCCCGGCAGCCGCATGACCCCGCCGCCACCGGCAGTCTCCGAGCGGGACGAGCGGCTGCTGGCCCTGGCCTGGCAGGCACTGGCCGACGGCGGCAGGGAGATCGTCCTCACCGACGACGTGATCGACCGCCTGGCCGACGAGACGATGGTCACGCGCGAGGCGCCGCCCCACGTGGAGATGTGCGCGCGCCTGCACGCCGACAGTCTGCCGGCGCTGGAGCGCGGGGACTTCACGCTCACCGTGACGCCGGCCCGCGCCGCAGGAACGCTCACGTCCCGGTTCACACCGGTCGCCACCGGCTCGGGACTCGACAAGATCTACCGCCAGGTCCCCGCGAGCGTCGAGAACGCGCTGACCGCGCAACTCTCCTTCCCGCCGCTGTACCCGCACACCGAGAACGTCGCCCGCATCCCGGCCTATCTCCCGCACGTGATCCCACTGGGCGAACACCGCGGCCCCGGCGACACCGTGCCGACGCTCATCGACGTCGATGACCTCGCGGTCACTGCCACGCACACCCGCCTCTACCTGGTGAGCATCTCCCGCCGTCGCGTCGTTGACCCGCAGGTCTTCCACGCCATGGCCCTGGACAAGCAACCCCCGCCCCTGGCCCGGTTCCTGGCGCACCTGACCCGCGCCTTCGGCCCCGCCTGGACCGGCTTCGACTGGGGTCCACACGGCACACGGCTACCGTTCCTGCCACGCGTCCGCTACGGGCGCGTGAACCTTGCACCCAGCCGCTGGAATCTGACCGTTGACGCCCTTCCAGGCCGAGGTACGGACACCCGGGACTGGGTGGACGCCCTCGGCCGCTGGCGGAAGCGGTGGCACTGCCACGATGCCGTCGAGCTGAGGGAGGACGACCGCACACGGCGACTGCGGCTCGACGTGCCCGCCCACGTCGCCGTCCTGCGCGCCCACCTGGCCCGAGAAGGCCAGGCCGTACTCACCGAGGCGTCACCCGAGGAGAGCTACGGCTGGATCGACGGCCACGTCCACGAGATCGCCCTGCCGATGACCAGCACCAGCCCGCCGGCCCCTGACCCGCTCTCCGGCCCCCTCCCCGTGCTCACCAACAGCACCCTCGGGCCCGTACCGGGATCGGTGTGGGCACCCTGGCTGAACGCCAAGATCTACACCCACCCCGACCAGTTCGAGGAGCTGATCGCCACCCACCTCGTGCGGCTCATGGCCCAGCTCCAGGGTGCACCCGAGTGGTGGTTCGTCCGCTATCGCACCCCGCACGACCCCGACCACCTGCGCCTGCGCATCCGCACCCGAAGCCCCGGGCAGTACTCCGCCCACACCGAGCTCGTCGCCCGATGGGCCGCCGGACTGCGTCACGAAGGGCTCAGCAGCAGGCTCGTGTTCGACACATACACCCCGGAGGTCGGCCGCTACGGCCCTGGCGCCGCCCTGCGCGGGGCGGAGGCGGTGTTCACGGCCGACTCGGCCTACTCCCTCGCCCTCCTGCGGGGCCTGGGAGCCGACGGCGTCGACGGCGTCGACGGACGCGCGCTGGCCGCGGCTGGCATGGCGGACATCGCCTGCGGTCTGCTCGGTCCGGACGAGGGCATGCGTTGGCTGGCCAACCGTCCCGCTCCTCCGGCCCGAGTCGAGCGAGGCGTCAGAGACCAGACCGTCGAACTCGTTCGCCACCCCACGCCCCGCGCCCGCGGCTGGGGCGAAGCGCTCGCACACGCGTGGCACCGCCGCGCCGTGGCCCTGACGCTGTATCGCGAGCACCTCGCCAAGGACATGGACCTCGACTCGGTTCTGGAGTCCCTGCTGCACATGCACCACAACCGACTGCGCGGCCTGGACCGGGAGGACGAGCGGATCTGCCGGCGCCTGGCCCGTCAGTCCGCTCTCGCGTGGACCGCACGGCCGGGGGAGAGCCACTCATGAACCACGACGCGTCGCCCACACCCACCAGGCCCGGCTGGGGCCAGTCGCTGTACTCCGGCGCGGCGGGAGCCGCCCTGCTGCACGCCGTCAGGGCCCACACCGGCGAAGACGACACGGGCGCGCTCCGGCCGTGGGCCGCCGCCATGGTCAAGGGCCCGATACACGCCGCCCCGGAGGCATGCGGCCTGTACGAGGGCGCGCCAGCCGTCGCGTACGCCCTCAGCTTCACGCACACGGACACCGCCACCCGCGCCCTGGCGACCCTGGACGCACACCTCGCCGACGTCACCCGCGACCGCCTCAAGCGGGCGAACGCCCGCATCGACGGCGGCGCGCCGCCCAGCCTGGGCGAGTACGACCTCATCAGCGGACTGACCGGCCTGGGGGTCTACCACCTGCACCGCGGTCACCGGACAGAACTACGGGACACCCTCGCCTACCTGGTGCGGCTGACCGAACCGATCACCATCGAGTCCCAGCTCCTGCCCGGCTGGTGGACCAGCGAGAGCCCCGACCTGCGCCCGTCGCCGCGATGGCCCGGCGGACACGGCAACCTCGGTCTGGCCCACGGCATCAGCGGACCCCTCGCGCTGCTGGCCACCGCCGTGCGCCACGGCCACACGGTGCCCGGACAGAAACGAGCCATCATCCGGATATGCGGCTGGCTCGACCAATGGCGCGACGGTACGGGCTCGCGCGCCTGGTGGCCGGGCCTGGTCACCCGAGCCGAACACCGACGCGGCGCTCTCCAGCACTCGGTACCAGGACGTCCGTCCTGGTGCTACGGCACCCCGGGCATCGCCCGCGCCCAACAACTCGCCGGCATCGCCCTCGGCGACCGCGACCGGCAACGCCGGGCCGAACAGGCCCTTGCCGGATGCCTGGCCGACGACCAGCAGCTTGCCCAGCTCACCGACGCATCCCTCTGCCACGGGTGGGCCGGCCTCGTACAGACCGCCTCCCGTGCCGCCGCCGACGCCGTCGATGACGAACTCGCGGCCCATCTGCCCCGTCTGCGGGCCCGGCTCGACGAGCACCTGGACCACAGCGGACTGCAGGACGGCGTCGGCCTGATGGACGGTACGTCGGGCATTCATCTGGTCCGTCTCACCGGCCCCGTCAACACGGCGGCCACCGCCCCCTGGGACCGCTGCCTGCTCCTGGCGGGATGACGCGCGTGAGTCGCACCCCGCACCAGATCACCTGAGTACGATCTGCCCCTGCCGTACGCACGGCCGGGCACCTTCCGGAAGGACGCGATGAACACCACCACCGGCGCCTCCCCCGAGGACCTGCGCAACCGCCTGGTCGACGCCATCCTGCAGCAGGACGTCTCCGGCCCTCGCGACGCACGCGTCGAAACCGCCATGCGGACCGTACCCCGCCACGCCTTCCTCCCCGACGCACCCCTCCAGGAGGCGTACGCCAACAAGAGCGTGACCATCAAAGAGAACCCGGACGAGGACGCACTCCCGCTGAGCTGCGCCTCCCAGCCCGACGTCGTGCACTTCATGCTGGTCCAGCTCGCCGTCCGCGAAGGCGACCACGTCTTCGAGATCGGGGCCGGCACCGGCTACAACGCTGCCCTGCTCAAGCACCTCACCGGAAAGTCCGGTCAGGTCACCACGTGCGACATCGCCCCCGACGTGACCGCCTACGCCCGCCGGATGCTGGACGCGAACGGATACGCCGACGTTCGCGTGGTCGCGAGGGACGGCGCCCTCGGCGCCCCGGAGTTCGGCCCCTACGACCGAATGATCGCGGCGGTCGGCATGTGGGACCTCCCCGGAGCATGGTGGGACCAGCTCGCCGTCGGCGGACGCCTCGTGGTTCCGCTGCGATGGCGCGGGCTGTCCAGGTCCGTGGCGTTCCGACGGGAGAAGGACCGGATGCGGTCCGACTCCGTCAGGATGTGCGGCTTCCTCCCGGTCATCGGCCAGGACGGCGAGAGGAACGACTACATCGACGATGACCGGCTCGTCAGGCTCTACTGGGACGAGGACCAGCCCATCGCCCCAGAGCTGCTGCGCGATGCCCTCACCCGACCGAAGTCGGTCGTCTGGACGGACGCGACGGTCGGCTCCGTCGAGTCCTTCGACGGCGTCTGGCTGCGCCTGAGCGCCACCGAACGAGCGACCTGCCGCATCACTGCGAAGCCGGCGGCACTGGAAGCCGGCCTCCACCGCCCCGCCTCACCCGCCCTGAGCCCAGCCCTCGTCGAGGCCGACTCCATCGCCTACCTCACTCTGGAGCGCACCGCCGAGCCTCAGGCCACCGAACCCCGGTTCCGGCTGGGAGCCGTCGGCTACGGCCCGGCCGGCGCCGAGCTCGCCGAGCGGATCTGTGCGCAGATCCGTGCCTGGAGCCCGGCCAGGACCGTCGAACCCGCGATCACCGCCTACCCTGCGGACACGCCGGACAGCGACCTCGCCGACGGAGCCGTGATCGACCGGCCGTCCGTGCGGCTCGTCATCGCCTACTGACCCTGCTGATCCTGACGCAGGCGGGCGCGGCTGTCGGCAAGTACGGCCGCGCCCAACGAAGCGGGAGCAGAGTGGTGCTGGACGACGGTGGTCAGCCCTGGGCGAGGTTCGCCTCACAGGTGGTGCACCGCCGCACGGCCATCCGCTTCGGATTGCCCGCGGTGGCAGTCGCCGGGTAGGCGCTGCCCAACCGTTCCCAGAGCCCGTGCGGAGGATTCGGGATCCACCCCCACCGCGGGGGCCGTACGTCGTCCTCGGTCATGTGGTCGCACCAGCCGGGCAGGTGCGCGCACTGCCCTGGGGAAATCAGGATCGTGTCATCCGGATGAGCACGCCACTCCCTCTTCACGGACGTCTTCACCGAACGAGGGGCCGCCGAAGCGGACGAGCCCGGCGGGCAATCGCACCCAAGCCCGATGATGATCTGGCTGCCGCACTCCTCGCAGCGCTCCACTTTCACAGTCCCACTCACCCTCACGCGGCGCCGGAGTCGATCCGGTAGACGATCTTCCCGTCGGACTCGGTGAACCCGCGCGACTCGTAGAAGGCCCGTGCGCCTGGGTTGTCGCGGTCAGCCATCCATTCCACCCGGCTGCATCCTGGGCGCGCGGCGGCCAAGGCGCGGAGTTCGTCCATGAGGCGAGCACCGATGCCCTGCCGACGCAGGGTGTCGCGGACGTAGAGCTCCTTCAGGAACAGGGAGTGCGTGGAGCCGGCGGCCGGCCAGAGGAAGGAGTAGGCGGCGAGACCCACGATGTCCCCGGTCTCGTCCTCGACGAGAAGGGTGGACGCCAGCGGTGGCGCGCCGAAGAGGGCTTCTTCCACCTGGAGGCGGCGCTCCTCGATCGGCTGGATATCTGTGTCGGTCGCTCCGTAGAACCGCTCGACCTCCTCGATCAGCTCGGCCACGGCTGGCACGTCCCGCTTCTCCGCGGGGCGGATCGTCACGGTCATCGGCGCCTCCTGTCCATTCTCGATTGCTTCGGTATCTGCTGTATTCGCTCGTTCCAACGCGTGATCCCCTCCCGGCGGTACGGCACACGCGCCTACGGCGACCCGGCGGCCCGCGCATACGGGTTCCAGCCGTGCTGCCACAGGGAGCCCTGCACGTGTCGGATGAGGTACTCCAGGTCCGCGCAGTAGACAGACGGGTTCCGGTAGCCCCGGGCTTCGCTGAAGCGGTGCGGGAGGTAGCCACCGCCGCACACCTCCACGAGTGGGCAGGCGCGGCACTGTTCGGCGAGCGCATCCTTGCCGTGCTGCCGGTGCAACAGCTTTGGATGCGACAGAGCTTCGTCGAAGGAGTGGCGCAGGACGTCGAGCCCGAGCCAGGAGGCACCTTCCTCGACCGACCGCAGGGTGTCCACCGCCTCGATGGAGCCATCGGACTCGATCACGACGCTCGTCGGCGCGGCCAGACCGAGCGTCTCCACCGAGCCGCGCACGCCAGAGCTGAGGGCCACGATGTCCTCCAGCATCCGGACACTGTGCCCGTACTCCGGCCGGGCGAGCCAGGCGTCGTACACCCTGCTCATCCACCTCCCGTACTCGGGCACGCTGGGGTCGGCGCGGTGCGGTGGGTCGTCGTGGGTCGCGTGCGGCAGGCCGAAGTCGATCACGGGCGGTTCGAACGCCGCCAGGTAGTCGTGGACCTCCACAGGGTCGTTAGCCAGGTCCACGACGGCGAGCAGCCCCGCGAAAAGGTGCGGCCGCGACCGCAGGAGTTCGATGCCGTGCACGGCGGAGGCGGCGCTCGACCGTCCGGCGTGAGTCAGCCGGTGCCGGTCGTTCGCACGCGGCGGTCCGTCGAGGCTGACGCCCACCGCGACCTCGTACCGCTCGAAGAGGTCCAGCCAGGCACTGGACAGAAGCGTCCCGTTGGTCTGGAGCTCGAAGAGAACCCGGGTCTCGGTCGGCGCCTCGTCCCGGACGGCCTCCAACAGCTCGGCCATGTGCCGGACGCCGGCGAGAAGCGGCTCCCCGCCATGCAAGACGACGTGGATGGTCCGAAGTCCGTGCGTGGAGGCGTGCTCACCGATCTGCCGGGCCGCAGCCCGGGCCACAGCGAGGTCCATCCGGGCGGGGAGGCGCCGCGCCACCTGGTCCTTGGAGTTGAAGACGAAGCAGTAGTCGCAGTCGATGTTGCAGCGGTTGGCGACCTTGAGGATGAACGTCCGGAAAGGAACGGGGCCTTCGGGTTCTGTCATTGAGCGGACGTGCTCACAACGGCCAGGGCCAGATGAGGGAGGCCGCGTGAGTACCGTCACCGAACCGACCCGTCGCGCTCTCCTCGGCCTCCAGCCGCTGCCGTACGCGTGCGGCCACGCGGTCCAGGACGGCGGCTCCGGCAGGCGTCGGCTCCGCGGAGTCCGGGCTGACGGGCGTGATGGCGTGTGGCTCGGTGACGGACGTGGGTGACGGCATCCAACGCTCCTCGTGAGATACGTGCGGGAGGCGGCACGGTGCGATCGGGCTGAAGCGACAGATCAGCCGGAAACGTAGCATCCTCAACCACCCATCCAGCACCGGAAATTCGGCCACATGGTTGGCGTCAACCGGACCGCGACACCAGTAACCGTTCGATGTCGTCCACCGCCACGCTCACCCCCAGCCGCCGGTACACGGTCACGGCGGCTCGCAGTGAGCCCACGCCGTGACCAGGCCCGTCAACCGTCCAGTCGCAGCGGCCGATGCCCTCCAACGCCCGTGCCTCCTCCAGCGGGTAGCGGATGTCCCGCGCGAGCGTGAGGGCCTGATCGAAGTGCCGACGACCGGCTGCCGGTTCACCCGAGGTGAGCAGCAGCATCCCCCAGTGGTTCAGCACCTCCGCCTCGCCGCACCGGTCGCCCAGGCTCCGCAAGATCCGCAGTCCATCCTGGAACGCCTCAATCGCTCCGTCGAGCCCACCGACGATGCCGCGTGCCACGCCCAGCTCACTCAGCGAGGCGGCCTCACCCCCGCGGCTGCCGAGTTCGCGGTAGGTCTCCAGGGCCTCCTCCAACAGCCGGATCGCCTCTGCCGCGTCCCCGGAGACGCGGTCCACGACGCCAAGGTGGCGGATGCTGTTCGCGCGGCCGAACCGTTCACCGAGCTCGGTGAAGTGCGTCAGGGCCTGGCTGTGTGCCGTCCGAGTTCCCTCGATGTCTCCGGTCAGCCGTCGGACGACGCCCAGCTCGTTCAGTGCGTAAGCCTGGTGAGTACGGTCGTCGAGCTCGAGGTAGATGTCGAACGCTTCCTGGTGATGCCGCTCGGCCACGTCGTATGCGCCCATGAGGCAGTGCACGACGCCCAGGTCGCGCAGGGAGTTCGCTTCCCCGTACCGGTCACCGAGTTCCCGGTAGATCGCCAGGGCCTCGCTCTGTGCCTCCAGCGAGGCGTCGAACCGGCTCAGCTGCCGGTGTGTCATGCCGAGATCGGCAAGCGCGTTCGCTTGTCCGAGTCGGTAGCCCAGCTCACGGTAGAGGGCGAGGGACTCGGCTTGGGCACGGGCTGCGTCCTCGTTGTCGGCGGTCAGATACCAGACGATGCCGAGCTGGTTGAGAGCGTCTGCCTTGCCCCGCCGTTCGTCGACCGCTTCGTACGCCGTCACGGCGTCGCTTAGGGCTTCGATCGCCTGCGGATAGGCGGCCATGAAGCGGCGCACGACACCGAGTTCGGCGAGAGCGTCGCCCCGGGCCCGCTGGTCGCCGGTGTGGTTGGCGGCTTCGGCGGCGGTCCGGTGGAGCCCGACGGCCTGGTCCCAGGGACCGGCCTGGCGCAGGAAGGGTGCCATGGCCGCGGCGAGCCGGACCACGAGGTCGTACAGGGAGAAGCCGTTCGCCCGCCGGACGGCGGCGAGGATGTTGGCCCGCTCGGTCTCCAGCCAGCTCAGGGCGTCCGCCCGCGATTCCAGGACCGGAGTTTGTACCCGCGAGGCGTCGTCCGGCGCCGGTGGCACGGTGGCGCCGCTGCGCACGATGTGCCCGTTCGCGACGGCGAGAGCGGCCAGGTAGTACGTACATACACGCTGGACGGCCTGTACGTGGTCCATGCTGTCCCCCTCGGCGGCGAGACTGCGAGCGTAGTCACGCAGGAGATCGTGCAGCCGGTAGCGACTCCCCGGTTGCTCGTCGATCAGGTGGTCGTCGTAGAGCGCCTCAAGGTACTGGCGGGCCACCACGACCGAGACCTCACCCAGAGCCGCCCCGACGTGCACGTCGAGATCCGTGCCGGGGAAGAAGCCGAGCCGCAGGAAGAAGCGCTGCTGCTCCGGCGCGAGATCCCGGTAGGAAAGATCGAACGTCGCAGTGACGGCGCGCTCCCCGGCCCGCAGCTCCCCCAACCGGTCCCGCGCCGCCACCAGCCGCCCGCGCAGGTCCTCGGCGATCCAGGACGGATGGTGCCGCAACCGTGCCGCGAGCAGAGACACCCCCAGCGGCAGACACCCGCACAGCCGGACCAACTCGTCCACCACATCACGGTCCAGGGCATCGGCCGGTCGCCCACTGAGCCGCACGAAGAGATCGACCGCGTGATCCGGCGGCAGCGCGTCCACCGACATGACCACCTCCTCGTTCGCCACCAGTCTTTTGCGGCTGGTCACCAACACCAGGCACCCGCCCCCACCGGGCAGCAGCGGCTCCAGCTGCCGGTAGCTGGCCGCGTTGTCCAGAATCAGCAGCGCCTTCTTGTCCGCGAGTCTGCTCCGCCACATGGCGGCCCGGGCCTCCGTGACCGCTCCGACGTCGTCCCCGACAGGTATCTGCTGCGTCGGCACGCCAGCAGCCGCGAGAAGCGAGGCAAGCGCCTCGCCGGCCTGCACCGGAGTGCGCCCCGGCGTGTACCCGTTGAGGTTTACGAAGAGCTGTCCGTCGGGGAACCGCTCGGAGAGCAGGTGGCCGGCGTGCACGGCGAAAGTGGTCTTTCCGACGCCCGGCATCCCGTCGATCACGTGAACGGGCAGCCCCTCGCCCTGCTCCTGTGAGGTCCGCACTGAGCCCACGAGCTGCTCCAGCTCCGCGGTCCGGTCGGTGAACGCGGCGGTGTCGCGCGGTAAGGAACGCAGCACTTGAGCGGCCTCCGGCGGCCCCGCTCCATCCTCCGGCCTCACCGACGGCGCGGGAGGCCGCGACTCGGAAAGCCCGGCGAGCAGGGCCGTCATCCCTGCCATCGTCACACCCAACACGGCGAACGAGAGCCATGCGTGCTCCTGTAACCACCCCAGCCAGCCGGGCCACCGCGACTGGTTGGACACGGCGTTCGTGACGAGGCCGACCAACAGCGTGGTCACAGCGCCGCCTCCGGCGACGACGGCGATCGCGATCCCGCGCCGGAGTCTCAT
Source organism: Streptomyces sp. NPDC101234 (assembly GCF_044767525.1). Taxonomy (NCBI): domain Bacteria; kingdom Bacillati; phylum Actinomycetota; class Actinomycetes; order Kitasatosporales; family Streptomycetaceae; genus Streptomyces; species Streptomyces sp. NPDC101234. The sequence continues at coordinate 629,334 of NZ_JBIWOA010000002.1, forward strand.
ACGGAGGCCCCAGCGGCCGGGGGAGCGGCCGATTCCCCCGTGGTGCCGCTGATGAGACACCACATACCGCCAACCGACCTGGTCACGAAGGCAACCCCCGAGTCCGACGCCCCAACTTTCCTAACGGAACAGTCCTCGTAGACCTTGGTCAAGGGCGCGTCTGAGCCACGGGGTGCGCCGGCTTCCACACGGCACACTGGCCCACGTCCACCGCACCATCTTCAGAAGTTCACGCAACTCCTGATGATCACGCAGTGGCCGCTTCGCTATCGGCCCCGGCTGCGAACTGGTCAATCGGCTTGGGACCTACTCGGCATCGCGGGTCGTGGCCTCGGATCTAGTCGGTTTCGTGGACCTCGTGCCAGCATTCTCGCTCTTCTCGCCCGCCTCGATGGGGACGTAGCGCCGCCGTTGAAGCTCCTCGCGTTCAACATCCGGGATCGTCATCGACTCGGCAAGCACGGCGGCGAGTGCGTCCACTTGAGCCTTGTCGATGTCAGAGTGGAAGAGCCACTGGATGTTCTCGTCACGCGTGATGAGGTCGATCGTCCAGCGTGCGCTCTTGTCCTGTGAGGTCGCCGCTCGGATGTATCGCACTTGGTCGATCGGGACGCCTTGAAGGACCGCGCCTTGCTCAAGGAATGCGTTCGTCTTGGCCGTGATGATGCGGCGATCCGTGACGGCTACCAGTGTTTTTTCTGCAACCTTGTCCATCGCTGCCGCCAACATCCCCTTCGCTCCGCCGAGAATCGCAGAAATTGGATCAAGGGCATCGAGCTGGTCGGAGAAGCCGAGGGCACGTAGGGTCTCACCGTCCTGAAGGAGCCATCGCAGGATGCGAAGGTACGGCTCGATACCCAGCGATTTGGGTGCGCAGACGACGTCCGGAGCCTCAAGCGGAGGGGCTGGTGGACGGAGAGCATCGGCAAGCGGCTCGACCGCCTCTAGAAGATGGGCGGAGATTTCGCGGGCTGCCTTTCCGTCCTTCCGCTTCCCCAGCAGCGGCCATGCGTCGGGTCCGGAGAGCTCGGCGGTGATCCGCAGCTCCCGCGTCAACGCTTCGACGAGGCTTGTTGTCTCAGCGAGAACGGAGTCGAACTCCGCTCGGGTGTCGCGGGCGATGACCTCGGCGTACTGCGCCTCGGCGGCGTCTTCGCGTCCAGCGGCTCTCGCCCTCGCGGCGCGGAGCGCGTGATACCCGGTCCATGCCTTGAGGGAGGACAGGAGTGCGTAGGCGTCGAAGGCGATCGCCTCGGCGTTCGTCTGCAGATACTCACGGTGGCTGCGTGTGTCGGCCCGATCGATCTGCCTGACGTGGTCGCGGACGTTCCCCTGGTAGAGCTCAAGCTGCTTCTGCAACAGTGCTCCGCTGCCCGCGACGTCCTCCCACAAGGACGTCGGGACCGATTCGATCTCTCGTGCTTGGTCGACCGCGCGATCGATGGCGGCGACGAGCCCAGTCAGTTCGGCCCACTGATCCTTGCGGATGCTGGTGAGGACCTGACTTGTCACCCCGAGGTTGGTCCTGACGAGGCCCGAGACCTCACTCAGCATCATCTGAAGGCCGACCATGGCCAGCGCAGGCCCGATCGAGGCCGCGGTCTGCGCCTTGCTCACCGCATTCACGGAGTAGAAGCGAGCCTGACGCAGGATGCGGCCAGGAACCATCACCGCTCCGAGGTTCCCGCCGTCCTTGACGGCGAGCGTCGCGCCGCTGTTCAGCAGAGCCTGTGCCGCGTTGTCGATCCTGTAGAGCCCCTGCACGCTGGCGAACGCGTTTCCGAGATTGCCGACCACGGTCGCCGCGTTCCCGATCGAGGCGAGGATCGCTGAGATCTGCTTGCGGTCGACAGCTGGCACGATTCCGAAGTCGATCAGGTCGGGCTTCAGCTCCGGCGGGACCTCGCCGGCGACGACAGCCACCCCTGGGAGCACCTCCACCAGGACCGTCGACGCCGTCGTCGAGTCGATGTCCGAGTTGGACGTCGGACCGTCCACAACAGGTGAGGCGGCGGCATTGCTCCGGCCGTTCTCCTCAGGCTCGGCGATCTCCATCGAATCCGAAGGGTCCTGCATGTGATCTCCTCCCCCGCAAGCGCGCGCAACGGCCGGACCTCGTCGGCGTTGACTGCCGAAGTCTACGGCTCAACACCCAGCGGCTAAGCCCGAATCCACCGGGCTGATTCCGCACAGGCTGGTGCCAGGCAGGGGTGCACGCGGCGGCGCTTGTAGGTCACTCCAAGCAGGGCTATCAATAGCCGAAATCCTTCAAGCGCTCGCCTCGCTGGTTCCAGAGCCCCGTCGTATCGTGCCTGAAAGCGCCGTGGTTCGGCGCCGCAGCTGACGACCTCTGTCCCTGGGGAAGCCGCTGGTCGTGACCGGGTGGTCATCGTGACCGTTGCGGATGAGGCGTTGTCAGTGTGACCGCCGAAGGGGTCTGCTCAGCGGCCCTCGGGGTGGAGCGGGCGCTAGCAGTGGTGCTGCGTGTTTGTGCGGCACGGGCGCGGGGGCTGGGTGCGTGGCGTTCACCGAGGCGCTGGATGCGCCAGGTGAGGACTTCCGCCGGGGAGCGGGCATCGTTCAGCGGGCGTTGCCCGGCTGCTTGCTGGAGCAGGGTGGTTGGGTCGTGGCCCGCGCGCTCGGCGTCCGCGAGCACCGCCGCCAGTGCGTCCCAGGCGCTCTCGCCGAGGACCTGCTCGGCGCAGGCGGGCACGGCCTTGCGCAAGTGCTCGGCGTATCGGCGCGTGACGTCGGCCGACGGCGGTCGTTCGGCGAGCCGCGACAGCGGGACCGGTGCGGCCTGCCCGTACGCGGCCTGGAGATGGAGCAGGGTCTGCTGGGCTGCGGCCACCTGCTGGTCGTGCTGCTGCAGAGCGCTCCTGCGGCGCACGGCGATGACCACGAGGATCGCGGCGTCCACGAGCATGGCCACGAGACTGTCGTCGGCGGGGTGGGAGCGCATGGTCTTCAGGGCGCCGCGCAGCGCGCGGGCATGCCGGTCGTCCACGCGGGCACGGGTGTTGACCGCGTACTCGAACGCGTAGGCCGCTTGGCGCAACTCGGCGCGGAGGTGAGCGGGGGCGAGGGCGGGCAGGGCGTAGAGGATCTCGCCGAACGCCACCAAGTGTGCCCGGGCTGCCGCCGGGTCGTCCTGCGCGAGGCGGTGAGGGATGCGGTCGATGCTGGCGGTGGCCTGGTGCCATGGGTTCGGCCGGGGCCGGCCTGCTGGCTTTGGGACGGCGGGTTCGGTGGCGGCGAGGCGTTCTTGGATCTTGGGTAGGGACAGGTCGGTGGCGAGACTGGAGCCGGAGTACCAGATGGGCTCGAAGTCGGTGTTGGTGTCGTCAGCGAGGGCTACCTTGTAGCCCTTGAGGTCGCCGGAGGGCAGGGTGCGGGTTTCGACCTGCAAGCCCGCGTCGGCGAGCAGGTTGAGGAACTCCTCCACGCTGTGAGCGTGGGAGAGCGCGGTGCGCACCATGAGGCGCAGCTGCTCGCGCACGGGCCGGTCGCGTCCGCTGCGGGCGGCCTTCTCCGTCTCCGCCCGAGTGGGGCGCTTGGCGGCGGGCCAGGTGTCACGGTCGCGATTGACCTGGTGGAGGCCGAAGTCGGTCTCGATCTGGCTGAGTTCTGTCATGGCGCGGTGGTAGTCGTTCCAGTTGCGCGGCGGGCGCAGGTCCCCGCGCATCTTGGTGGCGACGATGTGGATGTGGTCATCCGCGTGGCGCACGGCGATCCAGCGGCAGCCGTCCGGATCACCGTCTGGGGCGATGCCGGTGGCGTGCAGGACGCGGCGGGCGATGGTGGCCCACTCGGCGTCGGACAGGGTGCGGTCCTCGGGTGCGGCGCGGAGCGAGCAGTGCCACACGTGCCCCTCGGGGGCCTGGTCGCCGGCCTGCTTGACCCGCAGGTCGAGGGCTTTGACGAGCTGGTCCATCCGCTCCTTGTGACCGGGGCTGTCTTCGGGGCCGGGGTCTGGGGCGAAGCCGTCCCATGAGGCGACGATGTGCTGGTCGGTGTGCACGGTCGCCGTGCCCGGCCCGAAGAGGTAGATCAGCACGCCCCGGGTCTTGTTGCCCGGTTTGACGATGTTCGCGATCACGCCCGGCCTGCCTTCTGCCCGGCGGCCCGGAAAGCTGCCTCGTCCACGGCCTTCACCGCGTCCTGGGCGGCGGCCAGGAGGCGTTCGGCTCGTTCCAGGACGGCGCCGTCCACAGGGTGTGGATCGCCGTCGGAGTTGAGGCGGCGGGCGATCTGGTTGACGTTGGTGCCGATCCGGGCGATCTGGGTGCGCAGGGCGGCGAACTCATCGATCGCGTCGTCGTAGACCGTGCGCTGGTCGGGCAGGTGTGCCTCGCCGTTGACGAAGGCCATGACGACCGCGCCGACGAGGTGCGCGCCGGTGATGCCCAACGCCTTGGCCTTGGCAAGGATCTTGGACTTCTCGTCAACGCTGTAGCGCACGTCGACGCGCTTTTTGCGGCGCTCGTCATCACGTTCTCGGCGACGGGCGACACGGTGGAGCACGGCTTCGTCGGCAGCGCGTACGACGACTGGCTGCTGTTCGGCGACAGCGTCTTCGCCCACCCCCTCCTGCTCCGGCGCGCCCTCGCGCCGGAGCCTCTCCTCCGCCACCCCCGGGGCGGAGGAGTCTGCGATGGACCGGCCCTTGGACGGTCCATCGCCATTGCTTGCTGCCGTCGACGTGGGCGTGGTGATCTCCCTTTGGGTGTCGTGTAGTTCGAGGTACGAGTCGTGCATTGAGCGGTCTTCCTCGGATATTGGGTGGCGTCTCAGCGCGGGTGGCTGGCGGGCGCGGTCGGCAGCTCGGCCTTGACGGTGCGGACCACCTTTCCGGCGGTGTCGCTGGCCACGCTGTAGCCGTCCTTGCGCACGGCTTCCTCCAGTAGGTCACGGGAGAGACGTCCGTGCTTGCGGTAGAGGTCCTGGGCGTATTTATTGAGGAGGGCCCGTGTCGCGCGCGGTTTGGAGCCCGGGCCATTCGACTCCGCCCGCGAGGCCGTGCCTGGAGCGTCGCCCGGTGGCCCCTCGCCCGGGTCTGGTTCCGGGCTGACGGTGGTGCGGGCGGGCTGTTGCGGGCGCTCGTGCTGGGGGCGGGCTGCCCGGTCGGCGGTGTCATCGCCCGCGACCTTGGTGGGCGGGCGGCCCGGAGTCTCTGCCCGTTCTTCTGCCGTGGCCCGCGGGCGGGCCGTCGAGGAGCCGCCCCTCGTGCGCGCGGTGGTATCGGGCCAGCGCGCGGGCAGTGGCTTGGAGGCCAGGGCAGTGGCCTGTTGGCGGGTGGCGAGCTTGCGCAGCAGCAGCTCGTCTTGGAGTTCGTCGCGGTCGACGTCAGCCTGCTCCAGGGCCTGGTGCAGGCGGCGGGTGAGTCGCCGGCCTCGCCACTTGGTGCGTTTCGAGGGCGTCATGGCCTCTGCGCGGAGAATCAGGGTGACGGCCTGGTCGAGGGCGCGCTCGCGGATGATCCGGGCGGCGTCCGCGTCCCGGTCTGCGATCGAGAGCCGGGCGAGGAGCCGTTCGCGTGCCTGTCGGGCGAGGACGGCGGCCAGGCTGCGGGAGTCGGCGTGCGGGCTGCGGTGACGCAGCTCGATGCCCATGGCCAGGTGCCAGAGCATGGCCGCCATGACCGGGCCGACGAAGGCCCGCACAGTTCCGCCCACGGGCCCGGATTCGGCGTAGGCGGGCAGGATCTGCACGGCGGTGATCACCCAGGTGAGGGTGCCGGGCAGGCCGGGTGCCTGCTTCGGGCCGTTGAGGTTCTGCCGGGCCAGCAGGGCGGTGGCGAACAGGGCGAGCTCGGCGGCGGCGAACATCGCGGCGCGCTCGATGGTGCTGCCCATGTCGAGGTAGTCGGCGGCGAACCGCCAGCTGGTGTCAGCGCTGTAGGCGGTGCAGCCGATCGCGGCGACGGCGGCGATTGGGATCGCGGCGGTGTTACGGCGCCGTCCGGCGTCCTGCTTTCGTCGGCGCCGACGCAGGAGCCGTGCAGCAGACAAGGCGGCGACGAGTAGCAGCACCGCGATGGCCGCAGGAGCGGTGATCCAGTGCGGCAGGACGGATGTGCCGTTGGCGTTGGCGTTGGCGTTGATGAGCGTGGTGGTGCCAGGTGTCATGCAGAGGCTCTCCAAGGGGCCCTCGCGTTCGAGGGCAGGCGGAAGCGCGGGCGGGCGATGCGAGACGGTGCGGGAGGGAGCGCCGGCCGGTCAGACGGCTGGCGCGGTGCGGCGTCGGTCGGGGCCGGTGAGGATGACGCGTTCGGTCATCTCGGCGAGGCGGGAGGCGACGCGGTCGCCGAGCGCGGTGCGCAGTTCGGCGGTGGGGAGGTTGGTGGTGATGAGGGTGGGGAGCATGTGCTCGTACCGGTGGTTGATGAGCCGGTAGGTGAGCTCCTCGGTCCACTCGCTGGTCTTGGCCGCGCCGAGGTCGTCCAGGAGCAGCAGCGGGCAGCGGGCGAGCGTCTGCAGATCCCGTTCGCCGTCGTGGCCTGCGCGAGGGCGGAGCCGTGCGTGCAGGTCGGCGGAGGTGGTGGCCTCCCAGCGCAGGCGGACGCCTCGGCTCAGGAGGGCCCGGACAGCGCCGTACGCCTGGTAGGTCTTGCCCGTACCCGTGGGGCCGGCGATCAGCAGTGACGGGCCCTCGGCGATACCCGGTCCGCCAGGGCCAGGGCGTCCTGCCCCGGCGATCTGGTCGGCCCAGGCGGTGATCTGTGAGTGGTCGGCCAGAGCACGGCGGTAGCGGGCCGGGATACGGGCATCCGCCAGCTCCAGGGCGGTGACCGGTTCGTGCTCTGGCTCCTCGGCGGCAGCTGCGGGGTCGATTCCGCGGTTGGTCAGGATGCCGTTGAGCCGGTCGGCGAGCGGGCCGACGCGCTGGGGTGCGCGGGTGAGGGTGGCGGTCAGAGGTCATCTCCGTAGGCGGCGACGATGTCGGTGGGGTTCGTCCAAGCCCTGTGGGCGGCGGACGTGGCAGGGGAGGCGGCGTTCATGACCTCGTGGACGAGGCTGGGCAGGACGCTCGGGGACAGGCCCTTGGCCCGATGGCGTTCGAGGGCGGCCCGGAGGTGGGTGGGGGCGATGCCCTCGTCGAGCAGCTTGCGCAGCTGCCCGCCCAGATGGTTCAGGAAGGCGTCCGGCGGGCGGTGTTTGCACGCGGCGACGTACTCGGCAAGGAGCTGCTTAGCTGAGACGGTGTCGGGCGCGGGGGCGCTTGCGCCCCCCGAAGGGGTACTTCCTAGATCCATGATCCTAGGTCCTAGATCCGGACGGTGAGGCTTCACGGACGGCTCCGGGAGTCCTCCGTGAGCCCTCATGGAGGACTCCGTGAAGCCCACCTGACCTGCTATTTCGTCATCGGCGTCCGGATTCACTGCAGGTTCGCGCGTCTTCCGTGCGCCCTCACCTAGGGCTCCGTGAGGCGGCAGTGAGGGCTCCGTGATGTCGACGTCGGCAGCGCTCGGCGTGACTCCGGCCTGGGTGTCGTGTCGGGGGCAGGCGGGAAGGCGGCTCTTGCTGGGCCGGTTGATCTTCTGGTGCTCGTGCCAGGTGACGACGTGCAGGTAGTTCTTGTCGCCTGGGCCCTTGTAGCGGCAGATCAGTTCGGCATCGGCGAGCTGGGCTAGGTCCTTCTCGACGTCTTCGGGCCCGTGGTTCGGACGCAGGACCCACAGCTGCCCGGCGATGATCGCGGCGTGGTCGCGGTGGCGGCCCTGGTCGTCGGCCTGGGTGAGCAGGCCGAAGAAGGTGCGTTCGGCGGTCAGGGAGACGCCGGCCAGGGACTCGGAGACGAAGGCTTCGGGCTTGATGGTGCGGATTCGGGCCAAGAGGTCGGTTCCTCACTCGGTTGCAGGTGGGCGGGCACCCACGGCTCACCGTCGATCGTGGCGATACGGGCTTCAGGGGCAGGGGAGTTGTCCGGTTTCGGCAGCGAGGGGCACGCTGATGGCCGCTCTCGCTTTCCGGGGGCGTCGTCAACATAGCCACACCCAAGCCGTGCAAGTCCAGCCCTATCCAGCGCAATCTCTCACGGCAGAAAGGCTGCCCAAAAAGCAGGCAGCCCGAAAAGGGTAGGGCACGATTCGCGGTTGCCGAAATAGTTGCCCCGGCTGCCGAGCCAGAAGCATCACATCGAGAAGCCGTTGACCTTCCACCGACGGGGAAGCTACAACACAACACCCCACGTCAGAGGGGCGAACGATGTGCCGGTTTCCGACCCCTCTCAACCCGGGGATCCGCTTCGTCCGAGGAACCGCGCGAGCAGAACATAGACCACGATCGCCGGTTAACCAAACCGGCGAATGGACGCTACAAATGGAGCCATGCCCGCACGCTCATTGGAAATCGGATCCGCAGGAATGCGGACGGCCCGCACCATCGAAATCCTCCGCACTGAACGCGGTTTGTCGCAGCGCCAGTTGGCCGACCGCATGACCCTGCTCGGTCACCCGACGTCCAACACCATGCTGTCCCGCATCGAACGTGCTCAGCGTCGATGCGACGTCGACGACCTGGTCGCAATCGCCGAAGCCCTCCGAGTCCCGCCCCTCACGTTGCTGCAGGGGCCCATCGCCACGTGATGAGCCCCGTCCAGAACCGCTGACCGAGACTCCCCCCCCCCAACCGAGAGAGGACCCGCCCTTCTTGCACCCCACCGCGATATCGCCCGGCCTCGTGCGCCACCGCCTCAGCACAGAGCCCGAAGCCCCCTTGCTGCGTCTCTACCGCCCCGAAGAGATCGCCGAAGCCCTTGGCTGTTCCGCCTGGTGGGTCAAGGACCGCGCCCGACGCGGCCTCATCCCGCACACCCGAGTCGGCCGCGCTTACCGCTTCACCGCCGAACACCTCGCCGGGATCGTCCGCCTCCACGAAGAGCGCCCGAAGCGATCCGTGAGCAATGCGCCGGCGGGTCCGACAGTCACAAGTCCTCCCACTCCACGAACCCGGGCCGCCCAGCCTCCTGGGCCGACTACCGCTCCGCCGACAGGGCGTCTGCGGGCCCGACCGCCTCGTCGTACCCAGTACGAGACCGTCGCGTAGCGCGCCCGCGCCCAACCACAAGCCAAGAGCGCAGGAGGAAACGGAAGTTGGGCTTCGCGGAGAAGCGCGGGAACTACTGGCGCGGCCGGTACAAGACGGCGCCCGGCAAGCACCTCACGGTCGTCGACGAGAACGGCAAGGCGATCCGCTTCGCCACCAAGGGCGAGGCCCAGCGCGCCGCGAGCGAGGCCGAGAACAAGTACCGCCGCGGCGACTGGCGCGACCCGGCACTCGGCCAGGAGACCTTCGGCGAGTACGCCAACCGCTGGTACGAGGCCCAGGACCTGGCCGCCTCGACCATGCAGAACTACAAGCGTCACATCGAGGAGCACCTGCTCCCCGACTTCGAGGACAAGGCGCTCGCCGGCATCCTGCGCACGGACGTCGATCTGTGGGAGAAGAAGGAGAAGGCCCTCTATGCGGCCTCCAGCGTCAAGACCTGGCGCTCGACGCTCCACCTGATCTTCGAGGACGCGATCGACGAGGGCCTGATCACGTCCAACCCGGCCACCCGACGGCGCGGACGCGGCAAGCGCGCTGGCCGCTCCCGAGACCGCGGTCCGGAGAAGGTCGTCACCGACCCGCTCGGCATCCTGCTGACCGCCGAACGGGCTGCCCTGCTCTCCGGCCGCGACGACGAGTTCGTCGCCGTCGTCCTCAAGGGGTACACCGGCATGCGTTGGGGCGAAATCGTCGGCCTGGAGACCGAGTTCGCCCGCCCCGGTGTCGTCCGTGTCGAGTGGCAGCTGTACGAACTCGACACCGGCGAGCTGGTGCGCTGCCCGCCCAAGGACGACAGCTACCGCACCATCGACGCGATGGACTGGCTGTCGGCCCTGGTCGCCAACCACGTCGCCCGCACGAAGCCGATTCCCTGCCCGTGCCACGGCAAGACCTACGTCTTCCGGGGGCAGGGCGCGGCTCGCACGGGCGGCCACCAAGGCGCGAAGCTCGTCGACGTCGCGCGCCGTGCCGAAGTCTCTACGGGCACGGTGTCCAACGTCCTCAACCACCCCGACCGAGTCACCGAAGCCAAGCGGGTGAGGGTGGAGCAGGCCATCGCGGACCTGGGCTTCGTGCGCGGCGGCCCGGTGTCGCAGCATGCCGCCCACTGGCGCCGCAACGGATTCGCGACGTGGCTGTTCACCCCGGCGGTCTCCGGCTCGTACCCGAAGAAGGCACCGCAAGAGGCCCGCCCCGTACCGCTGCTCGGCGAGCCGTGGCCCGGCGTCCCGGCCCGAGGACGCGGCGCCAGCGACCGGGCCGACGCCTGCTGGATCCCGATCGCCAAGGGCCTCACACCCCACGGCCTCCGCCACACCCACCGGACCGTGATGGAGGACCTAGGCACAGAGAAGGTCCTTATGGACGAGCGCATGGGCCACATCGACGGCTCGGTCTCGGCACGCTACGCCCATGTCACCCCTGGCATGCGTAAGCGCCTCAAGCTCGGGCTGACCGAGCAGTGGGAGGCAGCGCTCGATGCCCGCTTGGCAATGAGCCCTAGTTCGCCGGTGAGCGTCCTCGACGCGCTGTTGCGAGTGCGCCGTGAAGCGGTGAAATAGCGGAGTGTTGCCCGAGGCGACGGAGCGGGGGACACATGCGAGCGCTGAAAGCAGCATGGGGAGCGATCAGCGATGCTTGGTGCGCCCAGTCCCTTGGTATCCGGCATTGGACACCGGGTCAGGCGGTGGTCGGGCGTGGGCTGCCGTGGAAGACCTGGCTCGTGTGCCAGGAGCGGTGGGCTGCCGCGATGGGTGGGGTGCCAGGTTGAGGGCCTATGAGCGGACGGCCTGCGAGTGCTGTGACGTGCTCGCGGGCGGCGGGGCTGCGGCCGACGAAGCTCTGCGAGACCAGGATGCGGTGGCCGTCGCCTATGCCGAGCACGCCCTTGTCGAAGAGCTTGTGGTGCAGCGAGCACAGGCACAGCCCGTTGTCGACCTCGTCCGGGCCGTCGAACGCCCACCAGCGCACATGCGCGGCCTCCAGCCCGACGGGCGTCGCGCCGATCATGCCGTCGTAGCCGCAGAAGGCGCACTGGTACTCGTAAGCAGTCAGAACCATCTCCCGCATCCGTCGGTCCCGCTGCCGCCTCTCGGGCGTTGCCAGCGCGGTTGTCTCCGCGAGCTCCAGTTCCAGGCCCACCGTCTCGCACAGGTCCTGGTGCAACGACGGCGGGAAGTGCAGGTCCAGCAGCACCCTTGCCATACGGCCCAGCAGCGACGGTTCCCGCCGCAGCGCCAGCCGCAGGTCCGGGGCCAGCCGCCCCGTGGCCCCACTGGCCCGCAGCTCCCGTACCCCCGTGCCAGGGCTGCCGGCGCCGCGATCGGTCCGTACCTCCCACACCTCGTCGCTGACCAGGTGGTGGAAGGGATAGGCGGGCGTGGTCCCACGCGTCGGGCCGTACTCCGCCAGCAGTTGCTTCAGGTCGGCCTCCACCGCGGTGTAGCGCAGCTCGTCCTCGGCATCAGCCTGAAACCGGCCCAGCGCGTACAGCAGCAGCAACGGCTTGTGCGGCGCCCGCACCCCGTCCCGACTCCACTGCCTCAGGTTCGCGGCCCGCTCCAGCCAGTCCATGACCGTGATCGTAGTGATGCTTGGCCGCACATCATGCTGTCCGGGTGGCAACTCCTCCTGCGCCTGCGGCGGGCGCACCGGCTTCGCCGCCCGTGCGCCTGCCGGCCCGCCATTCCAGCGCCTGGGGTTCCTCGGTGAACTCGATCAGGTGCTGTCCGGCGAACCGTTGCAGAGCGTCGCGTACCTCCGCCGGGGTGGCGTAGAAGAACTCCTTGCGACTGTTGACCTGGTTGACCCGCTTCGAGGCGAACTGGCGGTGGAGTTCCGTCTCCAGGCCGACCGCGTCCTTGCTGAAGATCAGCGCGTGCACGTCGAAGCGGAAGGGCACAGCCGCGCCGCTCAACTCGTAGACACGCTCCAGAGGTTCGAGCCGACGCGTCATGCCGATCTTCACCATGCGATCGCCGAAGGCGCCGATGTTCGAGATGACGTACACGTAGCCGGCGCGGATGTTCGCCGCGCGGGATTCGACGTCCTGCAGAGCGTTCTCGATCTCGGCCAGTTTGGCCTCCATCTCCACCACGCCCGCCTCGTCACCGCGCTCGCGCAGGCGGTCGAGTGCCGACTGGTAGTGACCGAGTTCCTTGTTCAGCTTCTCGCGCTGCCGGTCGAGTTCCCGCTGCACGGCGGCCTCCTCACGCTCCCGGGCGCGTGCCTCGCGCTGGGCCTCCTTCTCCTCTTCCTTCTTCTGCAGGAAGTCGGCGGTGAGTTCCAACTCCCGTACGCGCGCGTTGTGGTACTCGTCGGTGATTCGGATGTGCATGGTGGCACCGAGCCGGGCGATCGTCTCGCGGCTCTTGTAGAGCCGGTCGACGAGGGAGCTCAGCCGGTGCGGCCGCATGGAACGCACGGCGTAGTCGGCTTCGGCGTTGTAGGCGCGCAGCATGAGCTTGGAGAAGTCGCGGACCATCTTCTGGCCCTCGCGTTTGGAGCCGTTGACCGTCCAGTCCGTGGCCGCCTGGACGGCGCGGCCCGCACGGGCGAGCGCCTTGATCTCGTTCTGCAGTGTGTCGAGTCTGCTGCGGTACGCGATCGCGTCGTGCAGCGCGTGCCGGTAGGCATAGATTCCGGCCTCCTGCAGCATGGCGGTCTCGTCGGCGTTGACGATCCGGCCCTGCAGTTCGGCAAGCCGCCGCTCGGCGTCGAAGACGTCCTTGCGGTGCCGGTCGGCCTCCTTGCGGACCCGCTCGGTCTCCTTCGCCGTCCGGCGCGCCTCGGAGAGAATCTCCTTCGCCGTCTCGCGGGCGTCTTTGAGGATCCCCTCGGCTTCCTCGGCGGCTTCGGCGGACGTCCGCTCACGCAGCGCGGCGGCCTCCGCCTCGACCTGTCGCACAAGACCGGCGACCTGCGCGGCATCCAGTCCCTGCGTCCTTGTGATCCACGCCCGCAGTTCCTCGGCCTCGGACACCGCATCCGAACGCCGGCGCCCGAACAGCCCTCCCTTCCGAGGAGCTGGCACCGCGGCCGTGCTCCCGGGAGCGGCCATGGTCGGCACCGCAGAGGCTCCCGTGGCAGGGCCCACAGCGAGGGCGCCGGTGGTGGAGTCGGCCTCAGGAACCCACAGCTCCCATCCCGCCGGCATCGGAGGCCACGTGGGGTCGGGCCGCCAGTCCGGCGGCGGCGTCCATCCCGCGGGTGGCACAGGCCAACCCGGCGGCGGATTGAAACGGTAAGTAGTCATTCCCCACCCCCTCGCCCCTGAGGCTCCCCAGCACACAGGGTGCCGGATATTCCCGGCAAACGTAGAGTGACATTTTCCGGGCGATCGGCCCCTTGATCACCCGCATATTCCACCTCGTGACCATCCTGTGACTATGCGTGAGGATCTTTTCGGGGGGAGGGACACGACTTCCAGGTGGCACGTGACGAAGTCCCGCCCGGGCGAACTGGCCGACGAGCCAGGAGGGAGCGTCGTCCGGTGAGAAACGCTACGAGAGACAGCGCGGATGGCCGGACGTGCTGCTGTGTCTCCTTGCAGTTGCTGCCGGGGCGAAGACATCTCGCGCGATGCCTCGCAGGGTGGCGTCAACCTGGTGATGAGGAGCCGGTGCCGGTAGTTATGGCAAACGCCCAGTGATGGGTCCAACAGACCTGGCTCAATAGGCACATGGAGATTGGCGAGCACTGGGCCTACCGCGCGAGGCCGAAGGAGCTGGGCGGCGCGGTTCGCGAGGTGGAGGTCGTTCGCGTCGGCGGCCCTGGCAGGTCTGGCTGGATCCACGTGCGGTTCCTCGAAGGCGATGCCGCTGGCCTGCAGGAGTGGGTCAGTTCCGGCTCTCTCGTAGCACCGTGGTCGGATGCCGATGCGTTCCGCGCGGACGACGCGGCGGAGTTGGCGCTGGTGGAGTCCTCACGCCATGTCCGAGGTAGCACGGAATTCGAGGCCGCCCGCATGATCCTCGGATTCGTTCGCCCGAAGAACAGGTTGCGACTGCGCCGAACGGTGGCGGACGCAGGCGTTCTGGAGCTGGGCAGCCTCGACGAGACTGCACCGCTCATCGGCATGGACGCCGACGAACTACGCGGCGACATCATGGTGTTCGAGAGCCACCGCGGAATGTGCCTGGCCGGGTGGCCCGTCACCGAGCGCATCGCCCGCCATGTGGCCGGACGCCTCGCCGACGAGATCCTTCCGGAGGTGGACCGCAAGCAGCAGGACATCGAGCAGGAGCGTTCGCGGCCCTCCTGGTACTCCTACAGCCGGCGTGACGAGCGCAAGTTGGATGCGGAGGCGGCAGTCCTTCGAACCGTCCGAGCGTGGTGCGGCCAGGACAAGGCTGACCGCTACGACGAGTTGGTTGCGCTGCGCGCCGAGGTCATCCGGCTCGGGGAGTTGGTCGAGAAGGCGGTCAAGGCCCTACGCGACCGCGGCCACGGCGTCATCGCCTCCACCATTGAGCGCGACCTGGGTGTCCATATCTCCAGCCTTGATCCTGACGTGCGTCGATGAGACCGCGCCACGGATCTGGCTCCGCCTTAGGTGGTGCCGGCTGAGCAGGGGGCTTCGTCTCCTTCTCCGGCCGGTGTGGGTGCCAGCCGTCGAGGAACGGCCGCAGTTGATCTCCCGTCGGCTCCGCATGGAAGTTGAGAGAAGCCAAGCCCTTGCCGCTAAGGGTGGGGTCGAGCCGGTCGGCCTCCGCCTTCCCCCAAACCGACCACTCTCGCAGCCTCTCGGCTTCGAGAGCGCCTTCCGACGCCGCGGCGGCTTCATCCAGAGCGGCACAGAACATCCGGAGCTCCCCTGCGGCCTGCCACTGCTCAAAGGCCGTGCTGAAGCGCTCGGCCCGTACCGCGTGAACCGCCTTGATCGAAGCCACGCTGACGGCGGCCTCCCACTCCCGCTGCTTGCGCTCCTCTCGCTCCGCTTCCAGCCGCCGACGCTCGGCCTCCTGACGCTCCCGCTCCTCTCGCAGCCGCTGTTGCTCCGCCTCACGTTCCAGCCGAGCCCGTTCCTGTTCCTCCGCACGGGCCTTCAGCGCCCGCAGGACTGAACCGATCTGGTCCTCCAGCGGCTTCTTGGCGGTGTCGGCCCACTCCTTCTTCCAGCCGTAGCTGTAGCCCGATTGCTGGCTGACCAGCAGCTCCAGCTCACCGGAGGGCTCGAACTTCTGGGCTGGGGTGACACGTTGCCAGTCGTACGTACGGCGGCCCGGCTGCTTGGGGACGTACCGGACAGGCTTCTGCCGTTCGCGGAAGCTGACCTCGTACGTCCTGCCGTGGACGGTGAGCAGCGGCCTCGGCTGCCTGCGCTTCTTCGACACCGCGATTTCGCCGTGGCGTGCGAGGGCTTCCTCGGCGAGGAGCCGGAGCAGCGAGAGCACTCGGGGGAGGACCTCCTCCGAGATCTCGAAAGCGCTGTGATCCGCGCTGACTGCGGCGATCACGTCCTCGACATCGGTGATCACACGGCTGCGCGCCAGCCGGATACGGTTCCACTCGGTCTCGTCCTCGCCGGTCACCCGGAGCAGGCCGAGGAAGAAGTCCCCCTTCGCCCGCCCGCTGTACTTCAGGCTGTATCCCTCGGGGGCACACTGCCGGGCCGCGTCGAACGCCCTTCGGTAGCGGGCTCGCTCCTCGTCGCTGGGGTTCGGGATCCGGAGGAACCGCCCAGCCTGCTGCACCTCCGCGATCAAGGCGGCTCCGATTTCCGCCGGCGACGGCCGTGGCGGCTTGGCGGCGCGCTGCGGTGTCGGCTTCGTCGTGGTTGAGGCTGTGACTTGCTTCTGTGGCGGCGGGGCCGGTCGTGTCCGCTGGTCGGAACCTGTTGACCGCTGCTTGCGCTGAACTGGTTCCGGCCGGTCCGGGTGATGGCCGTGTTCCAGGTAGAAGCGTCCCGCGTCAGTGATCTCCGCCTGCCATTTCCCGTCCTGCTTGGGCATGGTGATCAGGCGCCGCTCCTTGAGCGCGCGGGCGGTGAGAGCGAACTCGGGGCTGTCCGACGTCACGGGGTCGGCTCCACCCCCGATGCGGGTGAGGAGTGCGAGCTGCCGGTCATTTAATGGAGACCATCGGTGCATGTCGATCGTCGTACCGTTTGCTGTCTCCTCGGCACAAGCCGTGGGGATGACTCTTGCGGAGCGCACGGTGCACTGGGAGGCGGAACACCTCTCGCCGGGAGCCGCTCCCCGAAGTCGGCTCCCAAATGGCTCCCAGAATGGGCCCGCAACGCAAATCAGGCCCGGCACTGATCTCTCAGTACCGGACCTGACCTGCTGTTTCGGCTGTCGGGGTGGCGGGATTTGAACCCACGACCTCTTCGTCCCGAACGAAGCGCGCTGCCAAGCTGCGCTACACCCCGATGTCGCTGCTGTTCTGCTTGTCGCGGCGACGTCGTTTACTTTAGCCCACTGGTGGCCGGAGACGAAATCCGGTTTAGGGGTGGCGGCCGACGGCGTTCGGGCGGGTGTGGTCCAGGGCGACCATGAGGACCGCCAGGGCATAGAAGGAGAGGCCCAGGAGGAGGGCGTTGGCGAGGGTGCCGCGGTAGCTGTGCTGGTCGGCGTCCAGGAAGGGGTAGAGGTAGCGGGCCGGGGTGCCGGGGAGGAGGAGTTCCGCCCGGGTGAGGGAGAAGGCCAGGTAGGCGAGGGGGTAGAGCATCCAGCCCGCTGTCTGGCGGAGGTGCAGGCGGCCGGGGGGTGTGAGGAAGAGCCAGTCGATGAGTGCTGCCGCCGGTGCCGCCACGTAGAGGAGCTGCAGGGCCAGCCATTGCGGGTGCCAGGTCACCGGGGGGTGCGTCGGGCCCGTCATCAGGAACGGTGGGGTCGTGTGGCCCAGGAGCAGGTGGTAGACCAGGGCCGAGATCAGCACGTAGAGCGTCGCGGCGCCCGTCAGGGACGAGGGCACGGGGCGGCCCGCCCGCCAGGCCCGGCGGGCCGAGGCGAGGCTGACCAGGGCCAGGATGATCGCCGCCTGTACTCCGAAGTAGCTCAGGATCCGGCCCGGGCTGCCCAGCAGCAGCTCCAGGGCGACGCCCGCCGCCGCGAGTACGGCCGTCACCAGGCGGAACACCGCGATCGCGGGGCGGCGGACGGGGGCCACCACCGCCGTCGCCGGAACGGGTGCGTGCAGCAGGATGGGCGTGCCCGGGACCGCGGGGAGGTCCGGGATGTCCCTGGGTATCGGAGCCGTCATGCCCTCAACATAGAAAGAGAGGGCAATTCCGGCATGTCGTCGTACTCCGGGTGGGTTACCCGGTTACCCGGTTACCCGGGTTACCCGAGCTGCCGGGGTTACTCCCGGCCCACCAGCGTCAGCAGTGTTGCCTCCGGCGGGCACGCGAAACGGACCGGGGTGTAGCGGTTGGTGCCGCAGCCCGCCGAGACATGGAGGTAGGAGGTGCGGCCTTCCGTGGTGTGCGTGGACAGGCCCTTCACCCGGTCCGTGTCCAGGTCGCAGTTGGTGACCAGGGCGCCGTAGAAGGGGATGCACAGCTGACCGCCGTGGGTGTGGCCGGCCAGGATCAGGGGGTAGGCGTCCGCCGTGAAGGAGTCCAGTACGCGCAGGTACGGCGCATGGACGACGCCCATCGAGAAGTCCGCCGTACCGGACGGGCCGCCCGCCACCTGCGGATAGCGGTCGCGCTTGATGTGCGGGTCGTCCAGTCCCGTCAGCTCCACGGAGACGCCCTCGACCTTCAGGACACTCCTCGTGTTCGTCAGGTTCAGCCAGCCCGCCCCGTCGAAGCCGTCCCGCAGGTCCTCCCACGGGTTGTGGATCACGCCGACGGCCGGCGGGTTGCCGTTCAGGCCGTGCTTGCCGCTCGTCTTCTCCAGCAGGTAGCGGGCGGGGTTGCGGGGCCGGGGGCCGTAGTAGTCGTTGGAGCCGAAGACGTACGCGCCCGGGAACTCCATCAGGGGGCCCAGCGCGTCCAGCACCTCGGGGACGCCCTCGGGGTCGGACAGGTTGTCGCCCGTGTTGATCACGAAGTCCGGGCGCAGGCCCGCCAGCGACCGCAGCCAGCGCTGCTTCTTGCGCTGGCCGCTCACCATGTGGATGTCGGAGACCTGGAGCACGCGCAGCGGGCGCACGCCCGGCGGGAGGACCGGGACCGTCACTCGGCGCAGGCGGAAGGAACGGGCCTCGAATCCGGCCGCGTACAACACACCCGCGGCGCCGAACGCCGCGATTCCCAGGGGTACTCCGTATCGAGCGCGCATACGACCATCGTGTCAGACGGAGAGAGGCACCCGAGACCGGCCGGCGCGACAGGGGAGTGGGACGGGGGAGCAGGGCGGGGAGTAGGGGGTGGGGAAAACTGCGGGCGTCCGGCTTGCGGTACCTGCGACAATCGGATTCATGACCACCACGCTCAAGTCGAAGCTGCACGACGACCTCAACGCCGCGATCAAGGGGCGCGACGAGCTCCGCTCGTCCACGCTCCGGATGACGCTCGCCGCGATCACCACCGAGGAGGTCGCCGGCAAGCAGAAGCGCGAGCTCTCCGACGACGAGGTGCTCAAGGTGATCGCCAAGGAGGCGAAGAAGCGCCGGGAGGCCGCCGATGCCTTCGCGCAGGGTGGCCGTCCCGAGAGCGCCGAGCGGGAGAAGGCGGAGGGCGGGGTCCTCGCCGAGTACCTGCCGAAGCAGCTCGGCGACGAGGAGCTGGACGCGGTCGTCGCCCAGGCCGTCGCGGAGGCGAAGGCGGCGGGTGCCGAGGGGCCGCGGGCCATGGGCGCCGTGATGAAGATCGTGAACCCGAAGGTGGCCGGCCTGGCCGAGGGCGGCCGCGTCGCCGCCGCGGTGAAGAAGCACCTTCAGGGCTGAGGGAGCGGGACAGAGCTCAGGGCAGGCAGTACGACGGCGGGGCCGTACCTCTTTCTCAGAGGTACGGCCCCGCCGTCGTACCGGAAGGTACCGGAAGGTCAGTTTCGGCCCCTGCCGTTCCCGCCGTTCCCGTTCCCCTGGATGAAGCCGTCGGGGAAGGAGAAGGTCGGGGTCGGGGTGGAGCCGCCGTTGGTCGAGCCGTTCGTCGTACCGCCGTCGCTCGTGTCGCCGATGAGACCGCCGATCAGGCCACCGGTGTTGTCACCGTTGTTGTTGCCGTCGCCGTGTCCCTTGCCCTTGTCGTTCTCGTCCGGGATGTCGATCAGGTTGAACGACTCGGACGGCTTGCCCTCCAGGGCGCCGGTCATGGCGTCCTTCCAGATCGGGCCGGGCGTGTCGGCGCCGAAGACCTCGGAGTGGTAGACGCCGCCGATGGTGATGTTGGTCATCTCGATGTTCTGCTTGGCGCTGCCGACCCAGACCGCACCCGCCATGTTCGGCGTGTAGCCGACGAACCAGGCGTTCTTGCGGGAGTCCGTGGTACCGGTCTTGCCCGCGCTCTCCCGGTCGTCCAGGCCGGCCTGCTGACCGGTACCGGAGTCGATCACACCGCGCAGCAGGGTGTTGATCGTGTCCGCGGTCTTCTCGCTCATCGCACGCGAGCAGGTCGACTTGGGCACGGCCAGGGACTTCTGCTCGTTGCCGACCTTCTGGGTGATCGACTCGATGGCCACCGGCGTGCAGTACATCCCGCGGTCGGCGAACGTGGCGTACGCGCTCGCCATGGTCAGCGGGGAGAGGCCGATCGCGCCGAGCGCGATGGCCGGGGTCTGCGGGAGCTTCGAGCCGTCGCCCTGGTGGACGTGGAGCGCGTCGGTCATCTTCACCACCGGGCACAGGCCGATGTCGGAGATCAGCTGGACGAAGTAGGTGTTGATGGACTTCGCCATCGCCTTCTTCATCTGGTACGGCCCGACCTCGGACTCGTTCTCGTTCTCGACCTGCTCGCCCGTCGTGTTGACCCACTGCTTGCCGTCGCAGGCCTGGACCGGGCTCGGGTAGTTCATCTTGTACGGCGACGAGTACTCCTGCGTCGCCGACTTGCCGCCCTCGATGGCGGCCGCGGCCACGAACGGCTTGAACGTAGAACCCGTCGGGAAGCCGTAGTTGGAGCCGCCGTAGTCCCGGTCGACCGAGAAGTTGTACTCGGTCTCGTTCTTGTTGTAGCCGTACGGCTTCGACTGGCCCATCGCCAGGATCTTGCCGGAGCCGGGCTCCACGAGGGTGGCGGCCGCGGCGACCGCGTCGGACTTGTAGACGTGGTCCTTGATCGAGCTCTGCACCGAGTCCTGGGCCTGCGGGTCCAGCGTCGTACGGATGGTCAGACCGCCCTGGTTCCAGAGCTTGGCGCGCGCCTCACGGGTCTTGCCGAAGACCGGGTCGGTGAGGAAGACGTTCTCGACGTACTTGCAGAAGAACCCGGCGCCCTTGGTGGCGGTGATGCAGCCGTTCTTCGGCTGGGTGACCTTCAGCCCGAGCGGTGCCTCCTTGGCCTTGTCGGCCTCCGCCTGGGAGATGTCGCCGAGCTGGGCCATGCGCTCCAGCACCACGTTGCGCCGCTTGGTGGCCTCGGCCTCGTCGTTGACCGGGTCGTAGCGGCTCGGCGACTGGACGATGCCGGCCAGGAGGGCCGCCTGCTGGAGGTTGAGGTCCTTGGCGTGCTGGGAGAAGTAGCGCTGGGAGGCGGCCTCGACACCGTAGGCCTGCTCGCCGAAGAAGGTGATGTTCAGGTAGTTCTCGAGGATCTTCTTCTTGCCGAGCTTCTCCTCCAGCTGGATCGCGTACTTCAGCTCCTTGACCTTGCGGCCGAGGGTCTGCTGGGTGGCCTCGGCGACCTTCGTCGGGTCGTCGCCGGCCTCCTCGATGAAGTAGTTCTTCACCAACTGCTGGGTGAGCGTGGAAGCGCCCTGGGAGACCCCGCCGCTCTGCGCGTTCTTGTTCAGCGCGCGCAGCACGCCCTTCAGGTCGATGGCGCCGTGCTGGTAGTAACGCGAGTCCTCGATCGCGACGATCGCCTTCTGCATGTACGGCGAGATGTCCTTGAGGTCCACCACCGTGCGGTCACGGGAGTAGACCTGGGCGATCTGGTTGCCCTGGCTGTCGAGGATCCGGGTCCGCTGGCTGAGCTGCGGGCTCTTCAGGTTGGCCGGGATCTCGTCGAAGCCCTGGACCGAGCCCTTGGCCGCGAGGCCCAGGGCGCCGGCCGCGGGCAGTGCGATGCCCGCCATGACGGCTCCCGCGAGCACACTGACACCGAGGAACTTGGCGGCCTGCTGCGTGGCCGACAGACCACCGCCCGAGCGCTTCTTTGGCATGGGGGCAGCCTAATCCGTAGGACTGAGCATTCCTGGTGAGCGGGCGGCTCTCGGGATGTTCGAGTGCCTGATCGTGACATAGAGGGAGACAGAGGGCGGCACCGCCGAGTCTGTCTGACGGCACGACGACATGGACGGTCTACCTTGCCATTCGCCGGACACGCGTACAGGCCTTGGCCTAAGCTGCTCTCAACTGTCACAGCAGTGCGGCCACGTATCAATACGTCCGGCGACCCCGAATCGTTCCGGAACCAGCCCACTTTTTTTCGGGCCATGTGTTGGCGACGTGTCCGAATCCGCCTCTTGTGTCATCCGGCGTCCGTTGTGTCGCACCGTACCTGTCCCGGTTTGCCGGGATGTTCGCGCATGTCGTCAGCTCACTCCCGCGGGTGATCTGCCGCTTACCCATAGTCCGTTCGGGCCATTCAAGATTGGGCCCGAAGGGGGTGTTGCGCTGTGCCCACCTTCCGTAACGTCCTCAACTGGCGGCGGTGAATATGCCGCTGCCGCCGTGGGGGAGCCTCGATTCGGGAGAGGACGGCGCCGGTATGGGCTGGGTAACCGACTGGAGTGCGCAGGCTGCCTGCCGCACTACCGATCCGGATGAACTGTTCGTTCAAGGAGCAGCGCAGAACAGGGCCAAGGCGGTGTGCACCGGATGTCCGGTACGCACGGAATGCCTGGCCGATGCGCTGGACAATCGCGTCGAGTTCGGCGTGTGGGGAGGAATGACCGAGCGGGAGCGTCGCGCACTGCTGCGCAGGCGGCCCACCGTGACCTCCTGGCGCAGGCTCCTGGAGACAGCGCGCTCGGAGTACGAGCGGGGGACCGGCATCGTCCCCCTCGACAGCGACGAGGTGTACGAGAACTACGCGGCGGTGAGCTAGACCGAGCAGGTCCACGCAGGTCTACGGCAGCTCCGGTCGGCCGGCCGCGAGCCGGTCGCCGATGTCCCGCAGCCCTGTGAGGTCGTGCACATCGCCGGGCAGTGCGGCCACTTCCACCACAGCCACCTCGGGGTGGCGCGCGGTGAAGCGGTCACGTGTGCGCTGCTCGCGGGAGAGCAGCTGCATGCGCTCGGCATGCAGCCTCAGCAGACCTGCGGTGAGCTGGTCGACGGTGCGGTCCGGGTCGTCTGACGAGGGGGATTCGTCGGTCATGTCCTCGGGCTTCGGCGAGGGGGATTCGTCGGGCCGGGACCCGGACGGCGCGGGCGCGGGTGATTCAGAACTGCCGTACGTGTCGGGAGAGTTACGAAGTCCAGCTTTCCCGCCACCCTGATCGACAATGCGGGGCTCTTCAAGATTTTCCGCAGTCTCGACAGTCTCGGCATACGCGGTCTCGAGATTTTCCGCGGCGGCGAGCGCGCGTTCGGCCGACAGCCGGTCGGCGCCGCTGCCGTGGACACGGTTGAGGACGAGCCCCACCAGCGGCATGTCCTCAGCGGCCAGCCGCTCCACGAAGTACGCGGCCTCCCGCAGCGCGTCCCGCTCCGGAGCCGCCACCACGAGGAACGCCGTACCGGGCGCCTGGAGCAGCTTGTACGTCGCGTCCGCGCGGGTGCGGAACCCGCCGAACGTCGTGTCCATCGCGGCCACGAACGTCTGGACGTCCTTCAACAGTTGACCGCCAAGCAGCTTGCCGAGCGTGCCGGTCATCATCGACATGCCGACGTTCAGGAAGGCCATGCCCGCGCGGCCGCCCAGCTTCGCCGGTGCGGTGAGCAGCCGGATCAGCTTGCCGTCCAGGAAGGAGCCGAGGCGCTTCGGCGCATCGAGGAAGTCCAGCGCGGAACGGGAGGGCGGGGTGTCGACGATGATCAGGTCCCACTCGTCCCGGGCCCGCAACTGGCCCAGCTTCTCCATCGCCATGTACTCCTGCGTGCCCGCGAAGCCCGCCGAGAGCGACTGGTAGAAGGGGTTGGCCAGGATGGCGGCCGCCCGCTCGGCGTCCGCGTGCGCCTCGACGACCTCGTCGAAGGTGCGCTTCATGTCCAGCATCATGGCGTGCAGTTCGCCGCCGCCCTCGGTGCCCTTCACCTTCCGCGGCACGTTGTCGAGCGAGTCGATGCCCATGGACTGCGCCAGCCGCCTGGCCGGGTCGATGGTCAGCACGACCACCTTGCGGCCGCGCTCGGCCGCCCGCAGCCCCAGCGCCGCCGCGGTGGTGGTCTTCCCGACCCCGCCCGAGCCGCAGCAGACCACGATCCTGGTCTTCGGATCGTCCAGCAGCGGGTCGACGTCGAGCGCGGGCGCGTGGGCGAGGCGCCGCGTGCCGTCCTGCGCCGGTTCCTGTGCCGGGTCCGGATCCGGAGTCATGACATCCCCTGTTCCCGCAGCTCATTGGCGAGTTCGTACAGGCCCGCCAGGTCCATCCCCTCGGCGAGCAGCGGCAGTTCGTGCCGCGGCAGGTCCAGCTCGGCGAGGACCGCGCGCTGCTCGTGCTCCAGCGCGTACCGCTCGGCGTACTCGGCGGCCTGCGCGAGCAGCGGGTTCACCAGCTGCTCGGCCTTCCCGCCGCGGCGCGCTCCGCCCAGGCCCGCGGCCGACAGCGACTGCGCCACGGCGGTGCGCGGCACCGTCCGTACGAGATCCAGGTCGGCCGCGTCCAGCATCTCCGGCCGGACCATGTTCACGATGACCCGGCCCACCGGCAGCCGCGCGGTGCGCAGTTCGGCGATGCCGTCGGCGGTCTCCTGGACCGGCATCTCCTCCAGCAGCGTGACCAGGTGCACAGCCGTCTCCTCGGACTTCAGCACCCGCATCACGGCCTGCGCCTGATTGTGTATCGGACCGATCTTCGCCAGCCCGGCCACCTCGTCGTTCACATTCAGGAAGCGGGTGATGCGGCCGGTCGGGGGCGCGTCCATCACCACGTAGTCGTAGATGAACCGTCCCGCCTTGTCCTTGCGGCGCACCGCCTCGCACGCCTTGCCGGTGAGGAGCACGTCCCTCAGACCGGGGGCGACGGTGGTGGCGAAGTCGATCGCCCCGAGCTTCTTCAGCGCCCGGCCCGCCCCGCCGAGCTTGTAGAACATCTGGAGGTAGTCCAGAAGGGCCAGTTCGGGATCGATGGCCAGCGCGTAGACCTCACCGCCTCCCTGTGCTACGGCGATCTTCCGCTCCTCGTACGGCAACGCCTCCGTCTCGAAGAGCTGGGCGATGCCCTGCCGGCCCTCGACCTCCACGAGAAGCGTCCGCTTCCCCTCGGTCGCGAGGGCCAGCGCGAGTGCGGCGGCGACCGTCGTCTTTCCGGTCCCGCCCTTGCCGCTGACGACCTGGAGCCTGCTCACGTCTTCGAGACTAACCAGTCGGCCGGACACTCACGCGGGAGGCTGTGGATAACCGTGCTCCCGGTCGTACGACTGTCCCGTGCGTCACAGCGGATAAAGTCGGCCGCATGACCAAGTGGGAATACGTGACCGTACCGCTGCTCGTCCATGCGACGAAGCAGATTCTGGACAACTGGGGCCAGGACGGCTGGGAGCTCGTCCAGGTCGTGCCCGGGCCCAACCCGGAGCAGCTCGTCGCCTACATGAAGCGGGAGAAGGCGTAGTGAGCGCGGTCGAGGCCAAGCTGGCCGAACTCGGTCTCTCGCTGCCCGCGGTCGTGCCGCCGCTGGCCGCCTACCAGCCCGCCGTGCGGTCCGGTGCGTACGTCTACACCTCCGGCCAGCTGCCGATGGTGGACGGCAAGCTCCCGGTCACCGGCAAGGTCGGCGCCGAGGTCACCGCGGAGGAGGCCAAGGAACTGGCCCGCACCTGCGCGCTGAACGCCCTGGCCGCCGTGAAGTCCGTCACGGGTGACCTGGACCGCATCGCGCGCGTGGTGAAGGTCGTCGGTTTCGTCGCCTCCGCGAGCGACTTCACCGGCCAGCCCGGCGTGATCAACGGCGCCAGCGAACTGCTCGGCGAGGTCCTCGGCGACAAGGGCGTGCACGCGCGCAGCGCGGTGGGCGTCGCGGTGCTGCCGCTGGACGCGCCGGTCGAGGTCGAGGTCCAGGTCGAGCTGCTGCCGTAGCCCGCCGAAGCCCCTCTCGAACATTCGCTCCCCACGGGATAGCCTCCGGTAATGGCCGATGGACAGTGGTATCCCCCCGAGTGGCCGGACCGGATCCGCGCGCACGCGGAGGGCACCCTCGTGCCGGTGTCCCCGAAGCGCGCGGCCACCGTGCTGCTCCTGAAGGACACCCCGGACGGTCCCGTCGTCCACATGCTGCGCAGACGCGCCTCCATGGCCTTCGCCGGAGGCGCGTACGCGTATCCGGGCGGCGGTGTCGACCCGCGCGACGACGACCACCAGGTGCGCTGGGCGGGCCCCACGCGCGCGTGGTGGGCCGAGCGGCTCGGCGTCGACGAGGCGGGCGCCCAGGCGATCGTCTGCGCGGCCGTGCGCGAGACCTACGAGGAGGCCGGCGTGCTCCTCGCGGGCCCGGCCGCCGACGCCGTGGTCGGGGACACCACCGGGGACGACTGGGAGGCCGACCGTGCCGCCCTGGTCGCCCGTGACCTGTCCTTCGCGGAGTTCCTGGACCGGCGTGGCCTGGTCCTGCGCTCGGACCTCCTCGGCGCCTGGACGCGCTGGATCACCCCGGAGTTCGAGACCCGCCGCTACGACACCTGGTTCTTCGTCGCCGCCCTCCCCGCCGGCCAGCGCACCCGCAACGCCTCCACGGAGGCCGACCGCACGGTGTGGATCCGCCCGGCACAGGCCGCCGCCGGCTACGACAAGGGCGAGCTGCTGATGATGCCGCCCACCATCGCGACCCTGCGCCAGCTCCTGCCGTACGCCTCGGCCGCCGAGACGCTGGCGGCGGCGCCCGCGCGGGACATGACGCCGGTGCTGGCACGTGCCCGCCTGGCGGACGGCGAGATCGTCCTGACCTGGCCCGGCCACGACGAGTTCACCAAGCACATACCGACCGACCTCCCGACCGGTGGAGCCTGACCATGACGGACGCAGCCGCCCTGCCCGACGGGCTCCCCGGCGGAGTTCCGGTTCCCCGCGCGCACTTCGCACCACCGGTGCGCGGGCCGCGGGGCGCTGTGCCGGCCTCCGGCCGGGGCAGCGCTGTACCGGCCTCGGACCGACGGCTCGGCGCACCGACGGCGCTGCCGGAAGGAGCCCTCGCATGACCGAGGCCGCAGCCCTGCCCGGCCAGCCCCGCGGCGGAGTCCTCTCCGGGCCCGCCACCGCGCGGACCGTCAACGTGCTGGCGCCCAACGCCTCCGTGATGACCCTGGACGGCACCAACACCTGGGTAGTCGCCGAGCCCGACTCCGACCTGGCCGTGGTGATCGATCCGGGGCCGCTGGACGACGACCACCTCCGTGCGGTCATCGACACGGCGGAGAAGGCCGGCCGGCGCGTCGCGCTCACCCTCCTCACCCACGGCCACCCGGACCACGCCGAGGGCGCCGTCCGGTTCGCGGAACTGACCGGCACGCGCGTGCGTGCCCTCGACCCGGCACTGCGTCTGGGCGACGAGGGCCTGGCGGCCGGTGACGTGATCACGACCGGTGGCCTGGAACTGCGCGTCGTACCGACCCCCGGCCACACCGCCGACTCGCTCTGCTTCCACCTCCCGGCCGACCGCGCGGTCCTGACCGGCGACACCATCCTGGGGCGCGGTACGACGGTCGTGGCGCACCCGGACGGCCGCCTGGGCGACTACCTGGACTCGCTACGACGGCTGCGCTCGCTGACGGTCGACGACGGCGTGCACACGGTCCTGCCGGGCCACGGACCCGTCCTGGAGGACGCTCAGGGCGCCGTCGAGTTCTACCTGGCCCATCGCGCCCACCGGCTCGCCCAGGTCGAGACGGCCGTCGAGAACGGCCATCGCGCCCCCGCCGAGGTCGTCGCCCACGTCTACGCCGACGTGGACCGCTCCCTGTGGCCGGCGGCGGAACTGTCGGTCCGGGCCCAACTGGACTATCTGAGCGACCACGGGCTGATCTAGGGGGTCCACCCCTGCGGCGCTAGTTCCAGCCCTCGGGCCTGGGCGCCTTCGTGCCGTGCACGCGCGCGTACTCGTCCGCGAGCCAGGGCCCGAGGTCGTCGACGTACGACCGCAGTACGGCGAGGTCGCCGACGGGCTCGTACCCGGACTCGGCCGCGCGGCGCAGCTGTCCGGCCCGCTCCGGGTAGTAGCCGGCGAACGCCTCGGCCATCTCCCGCAGATCGCTGGTCCAGCCGTTCCAGCGGGGCATGACCAGCGTGAAGCCGGTGCGCACCAGGTGCCGTGACATGGAGCGCACCAGGGGCCGCAGGGCCTCCTCGCTGTCTTCGGCGGCAGCGATCCGCTTGCGCAGGCGCGGCAGGAGCTCGGCCAGGTCGCCGTTCGTCTCCCGGGCGAGCAGGGAGTCGGGGCGGTAGCGGGGCAGGAACTCGGCGAGGTCCTCGCCGAGCAGCGGGGTGCACAGGCAGGCCACGAACCAGCCGATGTCGTACCGCTCCAGCTCGCTGAGCACCCGCGCGCGTGAGTAGAGCAGGGCTCCGACCCCGTCGATCTCCGGGAACTCCTTGTCGACGCCCGCGCCGAGGGCGCGTGCCGCCTCCCGGTCGGCGTCGGCCGGCTCCTCACGGAGGACGATCACCAGATCCAGGTCGCTGCGGCCCACGCGCGCGGTGCCGCGCGGGACGGACCCGTAGAGGTAGGCGCTGTCCAGCCGGGCCCCGAAGACGTCCAGAACTCGGTCACGGGCAGCGGCGACCACGGGACGGAAAACGTGCGGCACGCGCGCGAGGGAGCCCTCGCGCGCGATGAAGCCCAGGGGGTCGAGACCTCGGGAAGGTGCAGCCGATTCAGCCATGGGGCAACTGTGCCAACTTCGATCACGGCTCAGGGGCCGATGGGCCGATCACGCCTCAGGGGGCGATCACGACTCAGGGTTCCGTCTCGCAGGAGACGGAACCCTGATGTCATGCGGTCGGGGTTCGGCGTCAGCGCGAGCGCTTGGCCAGCCGCTCGACGTCCAGCAGGATCACGGCCCGCGCCTCCAGACGGAGCCAGCCGCGCTGCGCGAAGTCCGCCAGCGCCTTGTTCACGGTCTCGCGGGACGCGCCGACCAGCTGGGCCAGCTCCTCCTGCGTGAGGTCGTGGACGACGTGGATGCCCTCCTCGGACTGCACGCCGAAGCGGCGGGAGAGGTCCAGCAGGGCGCGCGCGACACGGCCCGGCACGTCGGAGAAGACCAGGTCGGACATCTGGTCGTTGGTCTTGCGCAGCCGGCGGGCGACGGCGCGCAGCAGGGCGCCGGCCACCTCCGGGCGCGCGTTCAGCCAGGGCTGCAGGTCACCGTGGCCGAGGCCGAGCAGCTTGACTTCGGTCAGTGCGGTGGCGGTCGCCGTCCGCGGGCCCGGGTCGAACAGCGACAGCTCGCCGATCAGCTCGCCGGGGCCGACGACGGCGAGCATGTTCTCGCGCCCGTCGGGGGAGGTGCGGTGCAGCTTGACCTTGCCCTCGGTGACCACGTAGAGCCGGTCGCCCGGGTCGCCCTCGTGGAAGAGGGAGTCGCCGCGCGCCAGGGTCACCTCGCTCATGGAGGCGCGAAGCTCCGCGGCCTGCTCGTCGTCGAGAGCCGCGAAGAGCGGGTTGCGCCGCAGAGGGTCGTCCACGAGTTCTCTCCTTGTCGACCTGCTCAGGGGATCTTGCTCCCCCTTGGTACCAGGGGACCGTGCTCCCCATTTTGCTGGACGGTCCAAACAGTGTGATCTGTCACAAGGATGCCGCACAGGTGTCCCGAGGTAAGCGGCAGGGGTCCAATCGGGGGCTGATCTTCCGGGTCCGGGGCGGATGTCGGTGCCGGGCTTTAGGGTGGCTGGGTGTCCAAATGCCGGTGAGAGCACAGGCCAAGGGGGCTGCGCGGGTGGTTGTACGTCGTGATTCCGCCGTGGGCGAACAAGGGTCCGATACTGGCCCGAGTGAACGGAAGAAGGCGACAAAAGCGGCAGAAGTAGTGAAGAAGGTTGCCGCTGTGAAGACCCCGGCTGCGACGGCCAAGAAGGCGGCGGTGAAGAAGGCCGCCGTGAAGAAGGCCGCGGCCAAGCCGGTGGCGGCCAAGAAGGCGCCGGTGAGCAAAGCGGCGCCCGAGAAGGCCGCCACTGCCGCGAAGAAGGCCGCGCCGCCGAAGGCCGCCGCCCCCGCGAAGGCCGCTGCCCGGAAGCCCGAGTCGCAGACCGCCCTCGTCCGCCGTGCCCGCCGGATCAACCGAGAGCTCGGCGAGGTGTATCCGTACGCCCACCCCGAGCTGGACTTCGTGAACTCCTTCCAGCTCCTGGTCGCCACGGTGCTGTCCGCCCAGACCACCGACCTGCGCGTCAACCAGACCACCCCGACGCTCTTCGCCAAGTACCCCACCCCGGAGGACCTGGCCGCAGCCAACCCGGAGGAGGTCGAGGAGATCCTGCGGCCCTGCGGGTTCTTCCGGGCCAAGACCAAGTCGGTGATAGGTCTCTCCAAGGGCCTGGTGGAGCAGTTCGGCGGCGAGGTCCCGGGCCGGCTGGAGGACCTCGTCAAGCTGCCCGGCGTCGGCCGCAAGACCGCGTTCGTGGTGCTGGGCAACGCCTTCGGGCACCCCGGCATCACCGTGGACACGCACTTCCAGCGTCTGGTCCGCCGCTGGCAGTGGACCGGGGAGACCGATCCCGACAAGATCGAGGCGGCCGTCGGCGCACTGTTCCCCAAGAGCGACTGGACCGACCTCTCGCACCACGTCATCTGGCACGGCCGCCGGATGTGCCACGCCCGCAAGCCCGCCTGCGGTGTCTGTCCCATCGCGCCGCTCTGCCCGGCCTACGGCGAGGGCGAGACCGATCCGGAGAAGGCGAAGAAGCTCCTCAAGTACGAGAAGGGCGGCTTCCCGGGGCAGCGGCTCAACCCTCCGCAGGCCTATCTGGACGCGGGCGGGAAGCCGGCTCCGCCGCTGGGCGCCGCGTCAGGGACGTGACCCAGGGGTCTTGTGGGGGTCTGGTGACGGAACGAACAGGAGGGCTTCGGGCGTTGGACCGGGCACGACGACGGGGGATGCCATGACACACACCGGCAACGCGCACACCGGAGAGCCGCGCGCGAGCGCCGTGCTCAGCAAGGAGGGCCTGCCGGACTGGCTGGACCCGGTGGTGCGGGCCGCCGAGACGGTCCAGCCGCTCCAGCTGAGCCGGTTCCTGCCGCCGGAGAACGGCGCGGGACGGCAGTCGGCCGTGCTGATCCTCTTCGGGGAGGGCGAGACCGGTCCCGAGCTGCTGCTGATGGAGCGGGCCGGTTCGCTGCGCTCGCACGCCGGGCAGCCCTCCTTTCCCGGTGGCGCCCTCGACCCCGAGGACGGCGACCCGAAGGCCGACGGGCCGCTGCGGGCCGCTCTGCGCGAGGCCGAGGAGGAGACCGGGCTGGATCCGGCCGGGGTCCAGCTGTTCGGGGTGCTGCCCAAGCTGTACATCCCGGTGAGCAAGTTCGTGGTCACACCGGTGCTGGGCTGGTGGCGCGAGCCGAGCCCGGTGGGGGTGGTCGATCCGAACGAGACGGCGAGGGTCTTCACGGTCCCCGTGGCGGATCTCACGAATCCGGCCAACCGGGCCACCACCGTGCACCCCAGCGGCCACCGAGGTCCGGCATTCCTGGTCGAATCGGCCTTGGTGTGGGGGTTCACGGCCGGGGTGATCGACCGCTTGCTGCACTACGCGGGATGGGAGCGCTCCTGGGACCGCGAGAAGCTGGTCCCGCTCGACTGGCGGTCATGACAGGGTGTCGTTCGTGAATGTGCTGGACATCCTGTTGCTGGTCGCCGCCGTGTGGTTCGCGATCGTCGGCTACCGCCAGGGATTCGTCGTCGGCATCCTGTCGGTGATCGGCTTCCTGGGCGGCGGACTCGTCGCCGTCTACACCCTGCCCGTCATCTGGGACGCGGTGACCGACAACGCGGAGGTGAGCACGACCGCCGCGGTGGTCGCCGTGGTCGTCGTCATCGTCTGCGCCTCCGTCGGCCAGGCCCTGACCACGCACCTGGGCAACAAGCTCCGCCGGTACATCACCTGGTCCCCGGCCCGTGCCCTGGACGCCACCGGCGGCGCGCTCGTCAACGTCGTGGCGATGCTGCTGGTCGCCTGGCTGATCGGCTCCGCCCTCGCGGGCACCACCCTGCCGACGCTCGGCAAGGAGGTCCGCAACTCCAAGGTGCTGCTCGGGGTGTCCAGAGCGCTGCCCAACCAGGCCGACACCTGGTTCGCGGACTTCTCCTCGGTCCTCGCGCAGAACGGCTTCCCGCAGGTCTTCAGCCCCTTCGCCAACGAGCCGATCACCGACGTCGAGCCGCCCGACCCCGCCCTCGTGAACAGCGCGGTCGCCACCACCGCGAAGCAGTCCATCGTGAAGGTGACGGGCACCGCCCAGAGCTGCGGCAAGATCCTGGAGGGCACCGGTTTCGTCTTCGCCGACCGCCGCGTCATGACCAACGCGCACGTGGTCGGCGGCGTCGACGAGCCCACCGTCCAGATCGGCGGCGAGGGCCGCAAGTACGACGCGAAGGTCGTCCTCTACGACTGGCAGCGCGACATCGCCGTACTGGACGTGCCGAACCTGCCGGCCAAGGCCCTGAAGTTCTCGGCCAAGGACGCCGCGACCAGCGACAGCGCGATCGTCGCCGGGTTCCCGGAGAACGGGTCGTACGACGTCCGTGCCGCCCGGGTGCGCGGCCGTATCACGGCCAACGGCCCGGACATCTACCACCGCGGCACCGTCCGCCGTGACGTCTACTCGCTGTACGCGACCGTCCGCCAGGGCAACTCCGGCGGCCCGCTGCTCACACCGCAGGGCAGGGTGTACGGGGTCGTCTTCGCGAAGTCACTGGACGACGCCGACACCGGGTACGCCCTCACGGCCGACGAGATCCAGGCCGACATCGCCCGGGGCCGTACCGCGAACCAGCAGGTGGGCACCGACAGCTGCGCCCTCTAGAGGCCTCGGGGCCCCGTGAGGGGGTCAGCCGCGGGTGTGGCGCAGACGTACCGAGACCCAGCGGGCCCGGCGCCGCAGGATGCGCGGAATCCCCACCCTGAGATCCGTGCCCGGCAGCTGCGGGGCGCCTCCTCGGTGGGAGTTCAGACCGCCTGTCGTACGGCGGTTGCGGGGTGCGTCACTGTAGTCGTGCGTCCAGCCCATACCCCGACGTCTGCCCCTGCCCCAAGGTCGATAACCTCCCCCGCGCCCCTCAATCGGCCTATGCGCCGGGCATGTGGCTGTTCGTAGGACAGATGTGCGAGTTCGAATACCGGGCGCATCGGCGCGGTCACCGATCGGGTTCGGGGTCTTTCAGCCAGTTGATCAGCTCGGTGGAGAAGGCCACGGGATCCTCCTCGTGGGGAAAATGCCCGAGCCCGTCGAACAGCCGCCAGCGGTACGGCGCTTCGACGTACTCGCCGGAGCCGGCCGTGCTGCGGGTGCGGGTCACCGGGTCCAGGGAACCGTGCAGATGCAGCGTGGGGACGCGCACGGGACGCTTCATCCGCCGGTTGAACTGGATGCCGTCAGGACGTGCCAGCGAGCGCACCAGCCAACGGTACGGCTCGATCGAGCAGTGCGCCGTGGACGGGATGCACATCGCCCGCTGGTAGGTCTCCACCGCCTCGTCCTCCGGCAGCCGCGGCCCGGACCAGTCCCGGATCAGCCGGCCCACCAGGGCGCCGTCGTCGGCGGTGAGCTGCCGCTCGGGGATCCAGGGCCGCTGGAAGCCCCAGATGTAGGAGGCGGCGGCGGACTGCCGGCGGTCCCGGAGCATCGCCGAGCGCCAGCGCCGCGGGTGCGGCATGGACACGACCG
This sequence comes from Streptomyces sp. NPDC101234, assembly GCF_044767525.1. Classification (NCBI taxonomy): domain Bacteria; kingdom Bacillati; phylum Actinomycetota; class Actinomycetes; order Kitasatosporales; family Streptomycetaceae; genus Streptomyces; species Streptomyces sp. NPDC101234. The sequence continues at coordinate 662,410 of NZ_JBIWOA010000002.1, forward strand.
CGAGCCGTCGTACCAGCTTGGGGCGCATCGCGGCCGCCGTCCACGCCAGGTAGCCGCCCAGGTCGTGGCCGACCAGCGCGGCGTCCGGCTCGCCCAGGGAGCGGATCACACCGGTGATGTCGAGCGCGAGGTTGGCCGGGTCGTAGCCGCGCGGGGTGCGGTCGCTGCCGCCGACGCCCCGCAGGTCCATGGCGACGGCCCGGAAGCCCGCGTCGGCGAGCGCGACCAGCTGGTGCCGCCAGGCCCACCAGAACTGCGGGAAGCCGTGCACCAGCATGACCAGGGGTCCGTCGCCGAGCTCGGCGATGTGGAAGCGCGCGCCGTTGGCGGCGACGTCCCGGTGCGTCCAGGGGCCCTCCGGCCGTACGGCCGAGGGAGCGGGATCCGTCATGAGGTCGAGCGTCCCACAGCCTCGATGGCCGGCACCTCGTCCCGGGGGAGCTCCGGACGGGGATGCGGCTTGGCGTTCTGCAGCACGCCCGCCGTCTCCTTCATCGACGCGGCCACCTTCTGCGGGCCCTGGCCCTTCTTGGCCTTCTTCGCGAAGACCACGCCGATCAGCACGAGGACGACGGCCACCAGGACGTTCGCCGCGAAGGAGAGCAGGAAGCAGATCGCCAGATTCCAGTGGCTCCAGGTCCGGATGCCGTACGCCAGCGCGAAGTTGAGCATCGGCAGGGAGAACAGCAGCAGCACACCGGCCGCCGAGAACGCGCCGCCGCTCGTCGCGCCCCGCTTGACGTCCTGCTTCAGCTGGGCCTTGGCCAGCGCGATCTCGTCGTGCACCAGCGCCGACATCTCGGCCGTGGCCGAGGCGAACAGCTGGCCGATGCTGCGTTCGGCACCGACCGGGCTGCCGTCGGGTGCGCTCATCGCGGTCTCCCTCTGCGTACTTGTCATCGTCTTTTGTACCGTCTCGTCAGATCATGCCGGACGGTCGCCCTGCTCGCCTGCCCCGCCCGGTACTTCGGCAAGCGAGTCATGCCTACGGGTTCGCCCGCCGGGCCCCTACCGTGCGGCCTTCTCGGCGGCCATCCGGCGGTGCTCGGCGGCTTTGCGGTCGTAGATCTCCGCCATCCGCAGGTGGTATGCCGGGTCGTCCTGCTCGTAGACGTCCGGGATGCCGTCGAGGTCGTCGTCCCGTTCCTCGGCCTCGACCAGTCTGCGGTAGCGGGTGTTGCGCATCTTCAGCAGCACGGTGGCGCACACGGCCGCGATCAGCGATCCGGTCAGTACGGCGGCCTTGACCTCGTCGGTGAGTACGGCGTCGCCCGCGAAGGCCAGTTCACCGATGAGCAGCGACACGGTGAAGCCGATGCCGGCGAGCGAGGCGACCGCGAAGAGGTCGGCCCAGGCAAGGTCCTCGCTGAGGGAGGCCCGGGTGAAGCGGGCGGTCAGCCAGGTCCCGCCGAATATCCCGACCGTCTTTCCGACGACCAGCCCGAGGACGACCCCGAGCGTCTCCGGCCTGCTGAACACGTCCCCGAGCGCCCCTCCGGACACCTTCACGCCGGCGCTGAACAGCGCGAACAGGGGTACGGCCAGCCCCGCCGACAGCGGACGCACCAGATGCTCGACGTGCTCGCCGGGGGAGTGCTCCTCACCCGTTCGGGTGGTGCAGCGCAGCATCAGGCCCATGGCGACACCGGCGATGGTCGCGTGCACGCCGCTGTTGTACATCAGCGCCCAGACGACCACCGCGAGCGGGATGTACACGTACCAGCCGCGCACGCCCTTGCGCAGCAGCAGCCAGAAGACGGCGAGGCCGAGGACCGCGCCGCCGAGCGCGGCGAAGTCGATCCGCTCGGTGAAGAAGACGGCGATGATCAGGATCGCGAACAGGTCGTCGACGACCGCGAGGGTGAGCAGGAAGGCGCGCAGGGCGCTGGGCAGCGAGGTGCCGATGACGGCCAGCACGGCCAGCGCGAAGGCGATGTCGGTGGCGGTGGGCACCGCCCAGCCATGGGTGGAGCCGCCGCCGGTGAGGTTGGTGAGGGTGTAGACGAGCGCCGGTACGGCCATCCCGCACAGGGCGGCGACGACCGGCAGGACGGCCGTCCTGGGGTCTTTCAGATCGCCGGCCACCAGCTCGCGCTTGAGCTCGATGCCGGCGACGAAGAAGAAGACCGCCAGCAGGCCGTCGGCGGCCCAGTGGGCGACGGAGAGGTTCAGGCCGAGGGCCTCGGGGCCGAAGCGGAAGTGGCTGACGGTCTCGTAGCTGTGGTGCAGCGCCGGTATGTTCGCCCAGATCAGTGCGGTTATCGCGGCGATCAGCAGCAGCACACCGCCGACGGTCTCGGTCCGCAGCGCGTCCGCGACGAAGGCCCGCTCGGGCAGCGAGAGCCGGCCGAGGACCTTGCGGGCGGGGGCGGTGCGGAGCGCGGACACGGGGAGACCTCCGGTCGGTGGGCAGGACGGAACTACTTGCCGACCAGACTTCCCGGCACACCTTGAGGATCACGATACTTTGCTTAGTTTACCTAAGGTGTGCCGGGGGTTGTCAGATGTGTCTCACGGTAGGTGCAAAAAGGGCGCCCGGCGCGTTCGGCTCCGGGCGCCCTCTCGGGACCATGCGTCCTGGGTCAGTCCTCGCTGGGCGCCGCCGGCAGCTTCGCCTGGATGAGGTCCATGACCGTCGAGTCCGTCAGCGTCGTCACATCACCGAGCTGGCGGTTCTCGGCGACATCGCGGAGCAGCCGGCGCATGATCTTGCCGGAGCGGGTCTTCGGCAGCTCCGCCACCGGCAGGACCCGCTTGGGCTTGGCGATCGGGCCGAGGGTGGCGCCGACATGGTTGCGCAGGTCGTTGACCAGCCCCTCGTCCTCCGCGTTGGCCGTACCGCGCAGGATCACGAAGGCGACGATCGCCTGCCCCGTCGTCTCGTCCGCCGCTCCGACCACGGCCGCCTCGGCGACCGACGGGTGGGACACCAGCGCCGACTCCACCTCGGTCGTCGAGATGTTGTGCCCGGAGACGAGCATGACGTCGTCCACCCGGCCGAGCAGCCAGATGTCGCCGTCGTCGTCCTTCTTCGCACCGTCACCGGCGAAGTACTTGCCCGCGAACCGCGACCAGTACGTGTCCAGGAACCGCTGGTCGTCGCCCCAGATGGTGCGCAGCATCGACGGCCACGGCTCGGTCAGGACCAGGTAGCCGCCACCGCCGTCGGGCACCTCGTTCGCCTCGTCGTCGACGACCGTGGCCGAGATGCCGGGCAGCGGGGTCTGCGCGGAACCGGGCTTGGTCGCGGTGACGCCCGGCAGCGGCGAGATCATCATCGCGCCGGTCTCGGTCTGCCACCAGGTGTCCACGATCGGCGTCCGGTCGGCCCCGATGTGCTTGCGGTACCAGATCCAGGCCTCGGGGTTGATGGGTTCGCCCACCGAACCCAGCACCCGCAGGCTGCTGAGGTCGAACTTCGCGGGGATGTCGTCGCCCCACTTCATGAACGTGCGGATCGCCGTCGGCGCCGTGTACAGGATCGTCACCCCGTACTTCTGCACGATCTCCCAGAACCGGCCCTGGTGCGGGGTGTCCGGGGTGCCCTCGTACATGACCTGCGTCGCGCCGTTGGCCAGCGGCCCGTACACGATGTACGAGTGGCCGGTCACCCAGCCGACGTCGGCCGTGCACCAGTACACGTCCGTCTCCGGCTTGAGGTCGAACACCGCCCAGTGCGTGTACGACGCCTGGGTGAGGTAGCCGCCCGAGGTGTGCAGGATGCCCTTCGGCTTACCCGTCGTCCCGGACGTGTAGAGGATGAACAGCGGGTGCTCGGCGTCGAAGGCCTCCGGGGTGTGTTCGGCCGACTGCCGCCCGACGATCTCGTGCCACCACACGTCCCGCGTGTCGTCCCAGGCCACTTCCTGCCCGGTGCGCTGCACGACCAGCACATGCTCGACGTTGTCCACCTTGCCGATCGCCTCGTCCACGGCCGGCTTGAGCGCGGACGGCTTGCCGCGCCGGTAGCCGCCGTCGGAGGTGATGACGACCTTGGCGTCCGCGTCCGCGATACGGGTGGCGAGCGCGTCCGCCGAGAAGCCGCCGAAGACCACCGAGTGCGCGGCGCCGATCCGGGCGCAGGCGAGCATCGCGATCGCCGTCTCCGGGATCATCGGCATGTAGACGGCGACCCGGTCGCCCTTCTGAACTCCGAGCTCCAGCAGGGCGTTCGCCGCCCTGGAGACCTCGTCCTTCAGCTCGGCGTAGGTGATCGCGCGGCTGTCGCCGGGCTCGCCCTCGAAGTGGATGGCGACCCGGTCGCCGTTCCCGGCCTCCACATGCCGGTCCACGCAGTTGTACGCGACGTTGAGCTCGCCGTCCTTGAACCACTTCGCGAACGGCGGGTTGGACCAGTCCAGCGTCTCCGTCGGCTCCTTGGCCCAGGCCAGCCGACGGGCCTGCGCGGCCCAGAAGCCGAGCCTGTCAGCCTTGGCCTGTTCGTACGCCTCGGCCGTGACATTGGCGTTCTCGGCCAGGTCAGCGGGCGGCGCGAAGCGTCGCTCCTCCCTCAAGAGGTTGGCCAGGCTTTCGTTGCTCACGACATCTCCCTTTCGAAGGGTGTCCGTTGTGTCCCAGACCACACAGCTCATCAGACCCAGGGGTCCGGTGACAAGGGCCGTCGGAAAGTGGTTTAGACCTGTTGAGTGTGGCATGGCACAACGGGCCCTCGCCGCAGAGCGCCCGGACGACGCCGACAGGCCCTCACCGACCCCGCGCCGACGGGCCTCGCCGTCCCTTCCTCAGGCCGGGCTGTGCAACTCCTCCGCGCCCGGCACCCCCTCGAACACCTCCCCCTCTTCGTCGCCTTCGGACCGGCCCAGCAGATACGCCTGCGCCTCGCCCACGTGGAAGTACATCCCGTGCAGCTCCAGCTCGCCCGCCGTCAGCGCACGCGCCACCGAGTCGTGCGCCCGCAGATGCTCCAACTGCTGGACCACATTGGTCAGACAGAGCTGTTCCCCCTTGTCCGCCGGTGCCCGCCCGGCCAGCCGGACCCAGGGACGGCCGTCGTCGGCCAGCCGCGCCAGGCTCGGCCGCCCGTGCCGCAGCCACCGTCCGAGCGGGGTCGTGCCGGCCCCGGACCCGGCGGTCAGCAGGGCCTGCATCGCCCCGCACCCGGAGTGCCCGCAGACCGTGATGGACCGCACCTTCAGTACGTCCACCGCGTACTCGATCGCGGCCGCCACCGAGTCGTCGCCGCTCTCCTCACCCGGAAGGGGGACCAGGTTGCCGACGTTGCGGACCACGAACAGGTCACCCGGACCACTGGAGGTGATCATCGAGGTGACGAGTCGGGAGTCGGCGCAGGTCAGGAAGAGCTGCGACGGCCGCTGCCCCTCGCGCGCCAGCCGGGCCAGCTCCTCCCGCACCAGGGGCGCGGTGTCACGCTGGAACGCGCTGATCCCACGGGCGAGTTCATGACCGGCATCGGCCGATCCGCCGAGCCGGGGTCCGGGACCGCGGCCCATACCGGGCTCCGGGCCACGGCGGTGCACGGCGCGGCTCCCGGGCTCGGCCCGGTGGCCGTACTCGGGCCCGCGGTCGTGCTCCGGGCGGTGGCCGTACTCCGCCGAGCGGACGCCCATGCGGCAGCCGGTCAGTTCGGCGGAGCCGCCCTGCGCGGTGTGGGCCTTCCGCCAGTCCTGCAGTGACTCGTACGCCGCATGGTCCATGAACGAACCGTCCAGCTCCACCACGGCGTCGGCGCCTTGGGGTACGAGATGCAGGGCTCTACTGAGCCGGGGCACCGCGAGGAACGTCAGCTGTCCTGTCACATGTACGTGATGGACTCCTCCCTTCTCTTCATGGGTGATGCGGGTACGGGTGAGGCGGTGCAGAGCCAGACCGACGGCCACGGCGACCCCGAGGACCACGCCCTCCAGGACGCCGAGGAGAACCACCCCGAGTGTGGTGACGGCGTACACCAGCACTTCACGGTGGCGGGTCACCGTGCGGATGTGGTGCAGGGACACCATCTGGATGCCGACGGCCATCACCAGGGCGGCGAGCGAGGCGAGCGGGATGAGATCCAGGACCGGGACCATCAGCAGCGCGGCGACTACTACGAGAACGCCGTGCAGCATCGTGGAGTTCCGGCTGACGGCACCGGATCGCACATTCGCCGAACTCCGCACCGCCACCCCCGCGACCGGCAGCCCGCCGAGCGCGCCGGAGACGATGTTGGCCGCGCCCTGACCGAGCAGCTCCCGGTCCAGATCGGAGCGGCAGATCCGGGACTGGGGGCCGGGGCGGCCGGCCACCAGCTTGTCCACGGCGACCGCGCCGAGGAGTGACTGCACGCTGCACACCAGGGTGGTGGTGAGCACGGCGGCGGCGATGCCGAGCACCGGCCCCTCCGGCAGTCCCGCCAGGGCATGGCTGCTCCAGGACGGCAGGTCGACCCGGGGCAGGGCGAGCCCGGTGAGCGAGGCGGTCGCGGTGGCACCGGCGACGGCGACCAGGGCGGCCGGGACCCTGCGCAGCAGCTCGCCCGGTCTGCCGGGGATCCGGGGCCAGCCGAGGAGCAGGGCCAGGGTGAGTGCGCTCATCGACACGGCGGCCGGGTGCAGGTGCGCCAACTGAGCCGGCAGCGCACGGATGTTGGCGAGGACCGAGCTCTGTGGACTGCCGCCGAGGACGATGTGCAGCTGGGCGACGGCGATGGTGATGCCGATCCCGGCGAGCATGCCGTGCACCACGGCGGGGCTGACGGCGAGTGCGGTGCGGGCCACGCGCAGGCAGCCCAGGCCCAGTTGGGCGAGTCCGGCCAGGACGGTGATGCCGCAGGTGGCCCGCCAGCCGTAGCGGTGGATCAGGTCGGCGGTGACCACGGTGAGCCCGGCGGCCGGGCCGCTGACCTGGAGCGGGCAGCCGCCGAGCCGCCCGGCGACCAGACCGCCGACGGCCGCCGCGACGAGGCCGGCCTGGAGCGGGGCGCCGGTGGCGAGGGCGATGCCGAGGGACAGCGGCAGGGCGATCAGGAACACCGCGACGGACGCGGAGAGGTCGGCGCCGTCGGGGGGAAAGCCGTGGCGCGGGGGTGTGGCCGGGTGCGGCGGCCGGTCGGCACGGGTGGTGCTGCGGGGGGTCGGGGCCCCGGCTCGGGCGGGGCTCAGTGGCTCGGGGTGGGTGGGTACGCAGGCTGATGACATGTTTCCCGTCTCCTCCGGGGCAGCGCGGTCGCGGATCTGGGGGTCCCCTCGCCCGGGGGGCGGGGGCTCGGACGCGGCCGTGGGTCACGGCGTGCAGTGGCGGGATGGATCAACACTCAGTAAACGAATCGTAATGCAGAGTAAAGGTCAGGCATGGATTATCTGCGCAAATGGGGCATCGATTCGCCTCGTTGGGTGAAGTGAGCAGTTCATCGGCTTGTCGTATTAATCCCTCTCTCGGTCCTATGCGACCTTGGCGGCGCTGTCGGCACATACCCGGCACATCGCCATAAAACGCCGTCACCGGCGTTCGCCGAGAGAAGGAAGAAGGTGGGCGGAATTGGCCGCCACCCAGAGGATCGCCGTCGGCGCCGTGGCCGCCGCGGCCTGTGCCGCGTCGCTCGCCAGCTGCGCGACCGGCACCAACTCCAAGGAAGGGGCATCCGGGCCGCAGAAGGGAGCACCGGCGCCCCAGAGCGTGGTCCGTCTGATCGGCGACGGCTCCACCGCGTACACCGGGGCCCAGCCGCATCTGCCCGTGCCCGAGCGACTCAAGCCCGGTGAGAAGCCCCCGCAGTTCGTGGTGTTCTCGTGGGACGGCTCGGGTGAGGACAGCCAGAAGCTGTTCTCGCACTTCCGCAAGGTCGCCAGGGAGAACAACGCGACCATGACGTACTTCCTCAGCGGCGTCTACATGCTGCCCGAGGAGAAGAGGGACCTCTACCGGCCTCCGCAGCACTCACCCGGCCGCTCCGAGATCGGCTTCAACGACGAACAGGGCATCGCCGACACGGTCAAGCAGCTCCGGCTGGCCTGGCTGGAGGGCAACGAGATCGGCACCCACTTCAACGGGCACTTCTGCGGCCCCGACGGTGGGGTCGGCGAGTGGTCGGTGCCGGAGTGGAAGAGCGAGATCGCCCAGGCCAAGCAGTTCGTGAAGACCTGGAAGACCAACACGGGCATGAAGGACGCCGCACCGCTGCCCTTCGACTACGACAAGGAGCTCATCGGCGCCCGCACCCCCTGCCTGGAGGGGCAGAAGAACTTCACGCAGGCGGCCCGGGAGTTGGGCTTCCGCTATGACACCAGTGGTGTCAACGACCAGGTCTGGCCCAAGAAGAAGGAGGGGCTGTGGGATCTGTCGATGCAGCTCGTCCCCTTCCCCGGCCACACCTTCGAGCAGCTGACCATGGACTACAACTTCATGGTCAACCAGTCCGGCACCTCGACCCAGGGCGACCCCGACAAGTACGACTACTGGGGCGACCAGATGCGTGACGGGCTGCTCCAGGGCTTCAACCGGGCCTACAACGGCAACCGGGCGCCGCTCGTCATCGGCAACCACTTCGAGTCCTGGAACGGCGGCACCTACATGCGCGCCATCGACTCGGTCGTCGAGAACGTGTGCAACAAGCCCGAGGTGCGCTGTGTCTCCTTCCGTCAGCTCGCCGACTGGCTGGACGCCCAGGATCCGCAGGTCCTGGCGAGCCTGCGCACCCTGAACGTGGGCGAGGCCCCGCGGCAGGGCTGGGCGTCCTTCCTGTCCGGCCGTCCCGCCCCGGCGCCGAAGGGGGTGCCCGGGGCGCCGGCGGTCAGGCAGTAGGCGACGGACGGGGGCCGGCGGCACCGTCAGGCGGGTGCCGCCAGTCCCTCGCCGAGCACGAAGCCGGGGTCGATCTGTGCCGCCAGGTCGGTCCCGGTGCGCTCATTGCCCCAGGAGAGGGCGTTCTTGAGATGGAAGTGGACCATCTGCCGGGTGTAGCGCTCCCAGTCCCGCAGCTCGTGCGTCGCGTCGGCGGCCACCTTGAGGGTGTGCAGGGCGCGGGAGTTGGCGTCCTCCAGGAGCTCGAACCGGGGCGGACGGCCCTTCTCCATGGCGCGCACCCAGTCCGAGTGCCCGACCGTGACCAGCAGGTCGCCCCCGACCTCCGCGCGGAGGAAGTCGATGTCGTCCTGTCCCTGCACCTTGTTGCCGACGACCTTCAGCACGACGCCGAAGTCCCGGGCGTACTCCTTGTACTGGCGATAGACGGAGACCCCCTTCCGGGTCGGCTCGGCGACGAGGAACGTGATGTCGAAGCGGGTGAACATGCCGGAGGCGAAGGAGTCCGAACCCGCGGTCATGTCGACCACGACGTACTCGTCGGGGCCGTCGGCGAGGTGGTTCAGGAACAGCTCCACCGCACCCGTCTTGGAGTGGTAGCAGGAGACCCCCAGGTCGGCGTCCGTGAAGGGCCCGGTGACCATCAAACGGACGGCGCCGCCGTCGAGTTCCACCGGCCGCGCACACGCGTCGTACACCGGGTTGGGCTCCCGCACCCGGACCAGCCGTGAGCCTTCGCCGGGCGGGGTGGTCTTGATCATCGTTGCGGCGGAGGTGATGCGCGGGTTGTTGCCGCGCAGGTAGTCCTTGATCAGGGAGAGCCGCTCACCCATCGCGGGCAGTGCCGCCGACTCCGCGTCGTCGAGGCCGAGCGCGGGACCCAGGTGCTGGTTGATGTCGGCGTCGACGGCGACGACCGGCGCGCCGGCGGCCGCCAGGTGGCGGATGAACAGGGAGGAGAGCGTGGTCTTGCCGCTGCCGCCCTTCCCGACGAAAGCAATTTTCATGTTCACGAACGGTAGTCGGCACATAGCTGTATGTGTCGAGTGGAGTGAAGAAGACCACTCCTTCGTGGAGCGGAAGGGAGGGGTGCGTACTGTCGTACTCATGAGTACGACAGGTGCGAGCGCCGATCCGCTCGCGGTGCTGGGCTCGCTGCCCGGTGTGGCCGAGTCCGTGGAGTCCGTGCGCAAGGCCGTGGACCGGGTCTACGGGCACCGGGTCATGCGCCGCCGCAGCCACGCCGTCACCTCCGAGGCCGCGCTGCGCGGTGCCCGGGGCAGTGCCGCACTGTCCGGTGCCGACTGGGCGCTGGAGGAGGTGCGGCGGCGCTCCGACTTCGGTGTCGACGACGACGCGCGCGTGGTGGGCGCGGCCCTGCGGCTGACCGCCGAGGCGGGCCAACTGCTGTCCATCTGGCGGCAGTCGCCGTTGCGGGTGCTGGCCCGGCTGCACCTGGTGGCGGCCGCGACGGGCGGTGACGAGGTCGGCCGGCCGCGCCGGGCCGGGGAAGCGGCCGACGAGCCGCTGGTGGAGCTGCCGCTGCCGGACGCCGACGAGGTGTCCGGGCGCCTGGACGGGCTCTCCGAGATGATCATCGCGGGGACGCAGGCGCCCGCGCTGGTGACGGCCGCCGTGGTGCACGGCGAACTGCTCGCGCTGCGGCCCTTCACGTCGTACAACGGGCTGGTCGCCCGCACGGCCGAGCGGATCGTGCTGATCGGCAGCGGTCTCGACCCCAAGGCGATCTGCCCGGCCGAGGTCGGCCACGCCGAACTGGGCCGCGCCTCCTATCTGGCGGCCCTGGACGGCTATGTCTCCGGCACTCCGGAGGGCATGGCGGCCTGGATCGCGCACTGCGGGCGCGCGGTCGAGCTGGGTGTGCGCGAGTCGACGGCGGTGTGCGAGGCGCTGCAGCGCGGAGCGGCGTGAAGGTGTCCCGGTAGGCGGCCGAAAAGGGTTGCGGCGGTACGAGTCCTCGTACCGCCGCTGGCATGTTCACCGGGTTACCAAGCGTCCTCGATATGTCGCCCATCAGGTCGGTGCTTTGCCCGTCACCTGGTGCGGCTGGCCCGTAATCGACGGGTCGACGTCGCGTGGGTGCTCGGTGTTCATGCGGGGTCCGTGGGGCCAAATGCGTTTTAAAGGTGATCCTCTCGGATGTCCTTTGGTCTCGCGGGCCGCTAACCCCTTTGTACTGCAAGCCTGGAGCAAGCGGAAGCCCTGCCTACAGTTCTTTACTTTTAGGTTCAAAGACGTACTAAAGGGATGCGGATGGGCCGAACGGGTGAAAAAAGGGGGAGAGGGCTGGGTCAGGCGACCGTGCTCCGGCGCCGGCTCGCGTACCAGACCAGGCCCGCGGTGGCGGCCGCCGCCCCTATGGCGGCAGCGGCGACCAGGGCGGGGCGCGGCGGTGCGGAGATCCGCTGCTTGAGCCGTACCGGACGGTGGAAGTCCAGAATCGGCCAGCCGCGCGCGAGTGCCTCGCGGCGCAGCGCGCGGTCCGGGTTCACGGCGTGCGGATGCCCGACTGCCTGGAGCATCGGCACGTCGGTCGCCGAGTCGCTGTAGGCGTAGCAGCGGTCGAGGTCGTACCCCTCGGAGGCGGCCAGTTCGCGGATGGCCTCCGCCTTCGTCGGGCCGTACGCGTAGTACTCGACCTCGCCGGTGTAGCAGCCGTCGTCGCCGACGACCATGCGGGTGGCCACCACCCGGTCGGCGCCCAGGAGTTCGCCGATCGGCTCGACCACCTCGGCGCCCGAGGTGGACACGATGACGACGTCCCGGCCGGCCCGGTGGTGCTCCTCGATGAGGGAGGCGGCCTCGTCGTAGATGATCGGGTCGATCAGGTCGTGCAGGGTCTCGGCGACGATCTCCTTGACCTGCTGGACATTCCAGCCACGGACGAGACCGGACAGGTATGCGCGGGTGCGCTCCATCTGGTCATGGTCCATACCGCCGACCATGAAGACGAACTGGGAGTACGCGGAGCGCAGCGCCGCCCTGCGGTTGATCAGACCGCCTTGGTAGAACGACTTGCTGAACGTGAGCGTGCTCGACTTCGCAATGACCGTCTTGTCCAGGTCAAAGAAGGCCGCTGTGCGGGGCAAGGAGTGGTTTTCCACGACCCGAGCATAGGCGCCCACCATTCGGCGTAAGGTGGGGCGTGTGGGTTTGCCTGAGAGGTCTCTCGGGTACACCATGGAAGTCACGGATCGTTCGCGACCGTGCTAACCCGGTCCGGCTCCTCCCCCCCCGAGTCGGCCGTGGAGACGACCCCCACTCTCCCCCCCGGTGGGGGTCGTCGCATGTCCGGGTGGGTTTTTCGTCTCTCTCGCGGGCCATACGGCCTTGATCGGGCGGCCGCGGTCGCCCTTCTTCTATGCCCATGATCCGTCACCCTGGGTAGTCGTGGCGCTGCTCTGTGGAAGTCGCGCAGGGCGCAGGACGGGCCTCACCGGTATGGGTGACAGCGATATTCACAACCGCCGAGTTGTCCACAGTTTTGGACCAAGATCCACACGATTTCCCGGTTCGCTGCACCGTGATTCCAGCGCGCTCCGGCAGCGGCGAGTTCATGGCCGGTTCCGATTGCCGGGCGCCATTGGCCGGTTTCTGTCGGCCGTGCATATGGAGGCCGCTTGCCGGTTCTTCACACGTTTGGGAATCGCGTGGCCGCAGTGGCCGCGCGCAAGAACGCAGCCAAGGGGGAAGCTCACGTGGCCGGAACTGTCACCCACGAACCGCCGTACGCCGCCTCGGGACGGCCCGGACGTCCGATGATCGTCACCGAGGACGCCGAACTCCTCGACGACCTGTTGCGTCTGTGCGCCGCGGCCGGCGCCAAACCCGAGGTCCATCACGGCGTACCCGAACGCGGCGGCGGCTGGGAGTCCGCCCCGCTCGTCCTGGTCGGCGACGACGCCGCGCGGCGGCTGCGCGGGGCCGTGCGCCGCCGGGGAGTGGTCCTGGTCGGCCTCGACCAGGACGACCCCGATGTGTGGAAACGGGCCGTGGAGATCGGCGCCGATCACGTCCTGATGCTGCCCGACGGCGAGCAGTGGCTGGTGGACCGGATCGCCGACGTCGTCGAGGGGGTCGGCCGCCCGGCCCTCACCGTCGGGGTGATCGGCGGCCGGGGCGGGGCCGGTGCCTCCACGCTGGCCTGCGCGCTCGCCGTCACCTCCGCGCGGGAGGGACTGCGCACCCTGCTCGTGGACGCGGATCCGCTGGGCGGCGGACTCGATGTACTCCTCGGCGGCGAGACGGCCGAGGGTCTGCGCTGGCCCGCCTTCGCCGCCTCGCGCGGCCGGCTCGGCAGCGGCGCCCTGGAGGAGTCGCTGCCCGAACTGCACTCGCTGCGGATCCTCAGCTGGGATCGCGGCGACAGCGTGGCGATCCCGCCGCCCGCCGTCCGCGCGGTGCTGGCGGCCGCCCGACGGCGCGGCGGCACCGTCGTCGTCGACCTGCCCCGCCGGCTGGACGACGAGGTCAGGGAGGTCCTTGCGCAGCTCGACCTCTGCGTCCTGGTGGTCCCCGCCGAACTCCGCGCGGTCGCGGCCGCCGGCCGGGTGGCGGCCACCGTCGGCATGGTCGTGCGCGATCTGCGGGCGGCGGTACGCGGGCCGTACGCGCCCGGGCTGGACGACCACGAGGTGGCCCGGCTGCTCGGACTGCCGCTGGCCGGCGAAGTCCCCGTCGAACCGGGCCTGTCCCGCCCCCACCGCAAACCACCCGGTTCCGCCGCCCGCGGACCACTGGCCCGCTTCTGCAAGGACTTCTGGGAGCGGACGCTGGTCGAGGCGGGTGGCGTATGAAACCCGGCACCGCGGGCGCGGACGGCCCGGCTCTCCTCGACGGCGTACGGCGCTGGCTCGCCGAGAGCGGCGCCGAACCGACCCCCGCACGCGTGGCACAGGCGCTGCGCGAACAGGGGCGCGTGCTCGGCGACGCCGAGGTCCTCGGCGCGGCCGAGCAACTGCGCTCCGAACTCGTCGGCAGCGGCCCGCTGGAACCCCTGCTCGCCGACCCCACGGTCACCGACGTCCTGGTGTCGGCCCCGGACCGGGTCTGGGTGGACCGCGGCGGCGGCCTGGAACTGACCCCGGTCGCCTTCCCGGACGCGGCGGCCGTACGACGCCTCGCACAGCGGCTGGCCGCGGTGGCCGGGCGGCGCCTGGACGACGCACGGCCCTGGGCGGACGCCCGGCTGCCCGACGGCACCCGGCTGCACGCGGTGCTGCCCCCGGTGGCGATCGGCTGCACCTGCCTGTCGCTGCGGGTCGTGCGCCCCCGGGCCTTCACGCTCGGCGAACTGGTGGCGGCCGGGACCGTGCCACCGGGCGGCGACCGGATCCTGCGCGCGCTCATGGCGGCCCGGCTCTCCTTCCTCGTCAGCGGCGGCACCGGTACCGGCAAGACGACCCTGCTGAGCGCCTTGCTCGGCCTGGTCGGAGCGGGGGAGCGGATCGTGCTCGCCGAGGACTCCGCCGAGCTCCGGCCCGAACATCCGCATGTCGTACGGCTGGAGACCAGACCCGCCAACCAGGAGGGTGCCGGTCTGGTCACCCTGGAGGACCTGGTCCGGCAGGCGCTGCGGATGCGGCCCGACCGGCTCGTCGTCGGCGAGGTGCGCGGGCCCGAGGTGGTGCACCTGCTGGCCGCGCTGAACACCGGACACGAGGGCGGGTGCGGCACGGTGCATGCCAACGCGGCCGCGGACGTACCGGCCCGCCTGGAGGCCCTCGGCACGGCCGCCGGTCTGGACCGGGCCGCCCTGCACAGCCAGTTGGCGGCCGCGCTGTCGGTGGTGCTGCACCTCGTGCGGGACCGCGCGGGCCGTCGGCGGATCGCCGAGGTGCATGTGCTGGAGCGGGATCCCTCGGGGCTGGTGCGGACGGTACCGGCGCTGCGCTGGGGCGCGGAGGCGTTCGCACGGGAGCGCGGGTGGGAGCGGCTGCGGGAACTGCTGCGCAGTGATGGCGGCGATCCGTGAGTCCGAGGCGGTCGAGTGCTCCGAACCGAAGTGGCCTGAGTTGCATGAGTGGAAAGGGCGTGGGTGATGGGTGAGACGACGTTCGGCGCGGTCGTGGTGTGCGGTGGGGTCATGGCGTGGCTCCTGGCCGAGCGGCAGCGCGAGGTGCGGCGGACACGGCTGCTGCTCACCGGTGGCGGGGTGGTGGCCAACGGGCCGCCCTCCTGGGAGCGGACGGTCGGGGAACTCCGGCGGCTGTGCGGCCGGTGGCGGGATGAGTGGTGGGCGTTGGCCGTCGGTGTCGCGCTGGCTCTCCTTGCCGCCTCGGTGATTCCGGTCCTCGCGGGAGCGGCCGGGGTGCCGGTCCTGCGCCGGGTACGGCTGGCACGTCAGGCGCGGCGGGTCCGGGAGGCGCAGGCCGACGCGGTGATCGCGCTGTGCGGAGCGCTCGCCGGCGAGGTGCGCGTGGGACGGCAGCCCGGTGAGGCGCTGCTGCGGGCCGCAAGGGACTCCGGCGGGCTCGGCGAGGCGCAGGCGGCCGTGGTCGCGGCCGCGCGGTTCGGCGGGGATGTGCCCGGCGCGCTCGCGGTGGCGGCGCGCCGGCCGGGCGCCGACGGTCTGCTGGGTCTCGCGGCCTGCTGGCGGGTGGCCGTCGACCAGGGCGCGGGACTTGCCGCCGGCCTCGACCGCCTGGACGCGGCCCTGCGCAACGAGCGGGACCAACGTGCCGACCTGCGCGCCCAGTTGTCGGGCGCCCGCGCCACCGCCGTGATGCTCGCCGCCCTGCCCGCCCTCGGCCTTCTGCTCGGTTCCGCCATGGGCGCCGATCCGCTGCGCGTACTGCTGCACACCGGGGCCGGGCTGGGCTGCCTGGCCGTCGGCGCGATGTTCGAGGGCGCCGGGATGTGGTGGGCGGCCCGGATCGTACGGGGAGCTGAGGCGGCATGAGCGCGGAGGCTGTCCACAGGCTGGGGGTGACGGTCGCGGTGCTGTCGGCCCTGGGCTGGGCGGTGTGGCGACTGGAGTCGGCCCGGCGCAGGCGCTGGGCCAGGCACAGGGTCGCCGAACTGCTGGCCCTGGAGCGGACGGAGAAGCACTCCGACGTCACAGGCGCCGTCCGCAGGTGGTTGCCGGTCGTCGGTGTGGTGTGCGGCGGCTGGGTGCTGGTCGGCGGGGTCGTCGGCGCGTTGCTGGGGCTGGGCGCCGCCGCGGGGCTGTGGCGGTGGCGGCGCCGGGACGGGGACGGGGAGCGGGCGACTGAGGCGGAGACGGCCGAGGCCGCTCGCCAACTCCCCCTGGCCTCGGACCTCCTGGCCGCCTGCATCGCCGCCGGGGCCGGTCCGGTGGTCGCCGCCCAGGCCGTCGGCGAGGCCCTCGGCGGACCCGTCGGGGAAGGGCTGGCGCGGGGCGCGGCGGAGGTACGGCTGGGCGGCGAACCCGCGGACGCCTGGCGGCGGTTGGCGGCACTGCCGGGTGCGGACGCCCTGGCCCGGCTGCTGGAGCGCGCGGACGAGTCCGGGCTGCCGGCGGCCGCCCCGGTCGCCCGGCTCGCCTCGGACGCCCGCGCGGAGTGGGCCCGGAGCGCGACCGCGCGGGCGCGCCGGGCGGCGGTGCTGATCTCCGCGCCGGTGGGGCTGTGCTTTCTGCCCGCGTTCATCGCGGTCGGGGTGCTGCCCGTGGTGATCGGGCTGGCGGGCGGGGTGATGCGAGGGGGTGGTGGATGAGAGCGGCGACAGCAGGGCCGACAACAGGAAGTGATTTCAGGAGAGTCGAAGGAGTCGAGATGTACCAGAAGATCCAGAGGATGCGGAATGTGCTTCGCCGGGACGAGGGCATGGTCACGTCCGAGTACGCGATGGGGATCATCGCCGCCGTCGGGTTCGCGGCGGTTCTCTACGCCGTCGTGACGAGCGGTGAGGTCAGTGCGGAACTCCAGGACATCGTGAAACGAGCGCTCAGTGCGCGGATGTGAGCGGGGGCGTGCCGCGGACCGCGGGTTCGTGACGGCGGAGGCGGCCGTGGTGCTGCCGGTGCTGGTGGCGTTCACGATGGCGCTGGTGTGGGGGCTGCTGGTGGTGGCCGCCCAGATCCAGTGCGTGGATGCCGCCCGCACCGGGGCGCGGGCCGCTGCGCGGCAGGACGCCGAGGACGCGGTGGTCGCGGTGACGAAGGAGGCGGCGCCGGACGGGGCGACGGTCACGATCGGCAGGGAGGGTGATCAGGTTCGGGTGACGGTGGTGGCGAGGCCGCCGGTGCTGCATGCGCTGCCGTTCGAGGTGCGGGAGTCGGCGGTGGCGTTGGCGGAGGGACCGACGGGGGCGGCGCCGTGAAGGGCCGGTTTGGGGCGGTGGTCGGGTGGCTGCGGGCCGGTGGGGGCTGGTCGCGCAGTTCCCCGCGCCCCTACGGGGCGCTTGATCGAGGCTCTGCCACCGTGTGGAGCGTCGGTGCGATCGCCGCTCTGTGTGTTGTGTTCGGCATCGTGCTCGGTCTGGGGCAGGCCGTGGTCACGCGGCACCGTGCCGCCGGTGGTGCCGACATGGCCGCGCTCGCGGCGGCGGACCATTGGGCCGAGGGGGCTACGGCGGCCTGCGCCAGGGCCGACGGCGTGGCGCGGGCGCAGGGCACCCGGCTCACGCGGTGCGTGGTCGTGGGTGACGTCTCGGACGTGACGGCGGCGTCGGGAGCGGGACCGTTCGCGGCGGAGGTCAGGGCCAGAGCGGGCCCGGCGACCGATTCCACGGGCGACGCCTGCAGCGCGCCCCGTAGGGGCGTGGGGACCTGCGTGACCGGCCCCCACGCAGCCGCACTCACGCAACCACCTGCTCCGGTGCCCCCTTCAGCAGGACCGTGAGCAGCCGCACCGCTCCCCGCTTGTGCAAAGGATCGTTGCCGTTCCCGCACTTGGGCGACTGGATGCAGGAAGGGCACCCCGCGTCGCACTCACACGCGGCGATGGCGTCACGTGTGGCCGAGAGCCAGGTGCGGGCCGTGTGGAACGCGCGTTCCGCGAAGCCCGCGCCGCCCGGGTGGCCGTCGTAGACGAAGACCGTCGGGAGCAGCGTGTCGGGGTGCAGCGGGATCGACACGCCGCCGATGTCCCAGCGGTCGCAGGTCGCGAAGAGCGGGAGCAGGCCGATGGAGGCGTGCTCGGCGGCGTGCAGGGCGCCGCCGAGGATCTCCGGGTTGATCCGGGCCTCGTCGAGCTGGTCCTCGGTGACCGTCCACCACACCGCGCGGGTGCGCAGCGTACGGGGAGGGAGGTCGAGTTTCGTCTCGCCCAGGACCTCGCCGGTGATGAGCCGGCGGCGGAGGAAGGAGACCACCTGGTTGGTGACTTCGACGGAGCCGTAGCAGAGGCGGCCGTCACCCCAGGGGATCTCGACGTCGGTCTCCAGCACGGAGATCGCGGTCGTGTCGCGGGCGACCGTGGAGTACGGCGGCTCGGCCTGTTCGACCAGGGCCACCGAGTCCTCCAGGTCGAGGTGGCGTACGAGGTAGGTGCGGCCCTGGTGGAGGTGGACCGCGCCCTCGTGGACGGTGGAGTGCGCGGCGCCGGCGTCCACCGTGCCGAGCAGACGTCCGGTGCCTTCCTCGACCACCTGCACCGGGCGGCCGCCCTCGCCGCGGATGTCGGTCAGCTCGGCGGCCCGCTCCCGGCGGGTCCAGTGCCAGGCCTTGGTGCGACGGCGCAGCAGCTTCGCGGCCTCCAGCTGCGGCAGCAGTTCCTCGCAGGCGGGCCCGAACAGGTCGAGGTCCTCGTCGGTGAGCGGGATCTCGGCCGCGGCCGCGCACAGGTGCGGGGCGAGGACGTACGGGTTGTCGGGGTCGAGGACCGTCGATTCCACCGGTTGGTCGAACAACGCCTCGGGATGGTGGACGAGGAAGGTGTCCAGTGGGTCGTCGCGCGCGACCAGGACGGCGAGGGCGCCCTGGCCGGAGCGGCCCGCGCGGCCCGCCTGCTGCCACACAGAGGCCCTCGTACCCGGGTACCCGGCGATCAGTACGGCGTCGAGCCCGGAGACGTCCACGCCCAGTTCCAGGGCCGTTGTGGCGGCAAGCCCGAGGAGTTCCCCGGAGTGCAGCGCGCGTTCCAGGGCGCGCCGCTCCTCGGGGAGGTAGCCGCCGCGGTAGGCCGCGACACGCCGGGAGAGGGAACGGTCGACCTCGGCCAGCCGTTCCTGGGTGATGACGGAGATCAGCTCCGCGCCGCGCCGGGAGCGCACGAAGGCGACCGACCGCACGCCCTGCACGGTGAGGTCGGTCAGCAGGTCGGCGGTCTCGGCGGTGGCGGTACGGCGGACGGGGGCGCCCTTCTCGCCGTGCAGCTCGGTCAGCGGCGGCTCCCAGAGGGCGAAGACCAGCTCGCCGCGCGGGGAGGCGTCGTCGGCGATCTCCACGACCGGCAGGCCGGTGAGGCGGCGGGCGGCGACGGCCGGTTCGGCGGCGGTGGCGGAGGCCAGCAGGAAGACCGGGGACGCGCCGTAGCGGGCGCACAGGCGGCGCAGCCGGCGCAGCACCTGGGCGACGTGCGAGCCGAAGACGCCCCGGTAGGTGTGGCATTCGTCGACGACGACGTACTTCAGCGACTTCAGGAAGGAGGACCAGCGCGGGTGCCCGGGAAGTATCCCGCGGTGCAGCATGTCCGGGTTGGTGAGCACGTAGTTGGCGTACTGGCGGACCCACTCGCGTTCCTCGTACGGCGTGTCGCCGTCGTACACGGCCGGGCGTACGGCGTTGCCGAGCGGTTGTGAAAGTTCCTTCACCGATCGGCACTGATCCGCCGCGAGGGCCTTGGTGGGCGCGAGGTAGAGGGCGGTGGCGCCCCGGCCGTTGGGGGCCTCGGAGCCTTCCAGGAGGGTGGAGAGGACGGGCACGAGGTACGCCAGGGACTTGCCCGAGGCGGTGCCGGTGGCGACCACCACCGAGTCGCCGTCCAGGGCGTGCTCGGCGGCCAGGGCCTGGTGCTCCCAGGGATGCTCGATGCCGCACTCCTGTACGGCCGCGACGACCTCCGCACGAATCCGGTCAGGCCAGACGGCATGCCGACCGGCGCGCGGGGGCAAGTGCTCCGTATGAGTGATGCGCGAAGCCCGGCTCGGCCCGGAGGCGAGCCGGTCCAGGACCGTGCCCGGAGAGAACCCGGACGCGGTCGGAACCGAGGGTCGATCGGATCGGTGATTTATGGCCATCGGGACCGAGTGTGTCACTGGAGTGACGGACAATGGGGCCAAGGCGTCGTGCACGCCTGCCGGTAAGTGATTGAATGCCATCGCGGCTGGCGAACGTCCCAGGGGCCGCAAGCCGAAGTGCCCCAAGGGGCGACCGCTCGATAGCAAGGTGCTGGAGGATCCGTGGACCTGTCCCTGTCGACCCGTACCGTCGGCGATCGTACGGTCGTCGAGGTCGGTGGCGAAATCGACGTATATACCGCGCCCAAGTTGCGCGAGCAGCTGGTCGAGCTGGTGAACGACGGGAATTTCCACCTCGTCGTCGACATGGAGGGCGTGGACTTCCTCGACTCCACCGGGCTCGGCGTGCTGGTGGGCGGCCTTAAGCGGGTGCGTGCCCATGAGGGTTCGCTGCGCCTGGTCTGCAACCAGGAGCGCATTCTGAAGATCTTCCGCATCACCGGCCTCACCAAGGTGTTCCCGATCCACACCTCGGTCGAGGAAGCGGTGGCGGCCACCGACTGACCCCGGGCCGGCCGACGGCACCCGGACCGCCATCGGTCCGCGCCGCTCCGGCCGGCCTCCGACACGAGCCCGTACAGAGCTGTGCGCCCGCCCGTGTCGCCCCCGCCCGCTCGGGCCCGCGTGCCCGTGCCAACAGCCGTTCACGGGTCACAGGCCCTATGGCGGACGCAATTCATCGGGGGTCCGGGTTCTCGGCGGCCCGGCCCCCCATCGCACGCCCGTAGTTCCGAGGGGGACGTATGGCCACCGTTGAACTCCGCTTCAGCGCGCTGCCCGAGCACGTCCGCACCGCCCGACTGGTGGCGGCGGCGGTGGCACGCAGGGCCGGAGTGGACGAGGCCGTTCTGGACGAAGTCCGGCTGGCCGTCGGCGAGGCCTGTTCCCGCGCCGTAGGTCTGCACCAGAGCGCCGGCATCATCGAGCCGGTGCGGGTGGCGCTGATCGAGGAGGAGAAACAGTTCTCCATCGAGGTCGGCGACGAGGCACCCCGTTCCGCTCCGGGTGACCGGGCGCCCGGTGGCGCGGCGGACGTGGACGCGGAGGCCGAGGAGGACGAGATGGGCCTCGCGGTCATCAGCGGCCTCGTCGACGACGTGGAGGTCACCGCCGGTGAGAACGGCGGGCTGATCCGCATGACCTGGCCGACCGCCTCGCCGGGGATCGCGCTCGCCTGAGAGTCACCTGAACAAGCAGGGCCCTGCTGAGCAGGGCCCTTCTTGTTATTTTCCGTCGGATGTCATCCGGTCGCCGAATTCGTGAAGGAATTCACGATCAATGCCCGGTAGATCGCCCGATAATTTGATCAAGCGTCGATTGCTCCAGTTGTGATCGTCAATGCTTTTAGGGCGTTACCACTTTCGGGTTCGATGGCATGACCTCGATCATTTGCTGAAGAGCACGAGAAGGCCAATTCCGTTTACCGTCCCCTGTTGAGATCACTCCGGGGTACCTAGAATCCGTCCACATCTTGAGCTCAGCCCAAGCGTCAAGGAGGACGAATGGCGGGGCTTTCTACCCCTCAACAGTTGGGCCACCCCTCAACCCTCGCGGCCGCGGTCCTGACCGACGGCAACCGGGTCCTGGTGGCGGTGATCGCCGCTGTGGCGCTGGCCGCGCTCGTGGTCGCCTGGATCCTGGTGCGTCAGGTGCTCGCCGCGGGCGAAGGCACCGACAGCATGAAGAAGATCGCGGCGGCGGTCCAGGAAGGCGCGAACGCCTATCTGGCCCGGCAGTTGCGCACCCTCGGCGTATTCGCCGTCGTGGTGTTCTTCCTGCTCCTGCTGCTGCCCGCGGACGACTGGAATCAGCGCGCCGGCCGATCGATCTTCTTCCTGATCGGCGCGGCCTTCTCGGCGACCACCGGCTATATCGGCATGTGGCTCGCCGTACGCAGCAATGTGCGGGTCGCCGCGGCGGCCCGCGAAGCAACTCCGGCGGAAGGAGAACCGGAAAAGGATCTCACCGCTGTCGCGCACAAAGCCATGAAGATCGCTTTCCGCACGGGCGGCGTGGTCGGCATGTTCACGGTGGGGCTCGGCCTGCTCGGCGCCTCCTGTGTGGTGCTGGTCTACGCGGCCGACGCGCCGAAGGTGCTCGAAGGCTTCGGCCTCGGAGCCGCCCTCATCGCCATGTTCATGCGTGTCGGCGGCGGCATCTTCACCAAGGCCGCCGACGTCGGCGCCGACCTGGTCGGCAAGGTCGAGCAGGGCATTCCGGAGGACGACCCGCGCAATGCCGCGACCATCGCCGACAACGTGGGCGACAACGTCGGCGACTGCGCGGGCATGGCGGCCGACCTCTTCGAGTCGTACGCCGTGACCCTGGTCGCCGCGCTGATCCTCGGCAAGGCCGCCTTCGGCGACTCCGGTCTCGCCTTCCCGCTCCTGGTGCCGGCGATCGGCGTGCTCACCGCGATGGTCGGCATCTTCGCGGTCGCCCCGCGCCGCAGCGACCGCAGCGGCATGAGCGCCATCAACCGCGGCTTCTTCATCTCCGCGGTGATCTCGCTGGTGCTGGTTGCGATCGCGGTCTTCGTCTATCTGCCCGGGAAGTACTCCGACCTCGCCGGCATCACGGACGCGGCCATCAGGGGCAAGGACGGCGACCCGCGCATCCTCGCGCTCGTCGCGGTGGCCATCGGCATCCTGCTGGCGGCCGTCATCCAGCAGCTGACCGGCTACTTCACCGAGACCAACCGGCGTCCGGTCATGGACATCGGCAAGACCTCGCTGACCGGCCCGGCCACCGTGGTCCTCGCCGGAATCTCGGTCGGCCTCGAATCGGCCGTCTACACCGCCCTGTTGATCGGCCTGAGCGTCTACGGCGCGTTCCTGCTGGGCGGTACGTCCATCATGCTCGCGCTGTTCGCGGTCGCGCTGGCCGGCACCGGCCTGCTCACCACGGTCGGCGTGATCGTCGCCATGGACACCTTCGGGCCGGTCTCCGACAACGCCCAGGGCATCGCCGAGATGTCCGGCGACGTCGAGGGCGCGGGCGCGCAGGTGCTCACCAACCTGGACGCGGTCGGCAACACGACCAAGGCCATTACCAAGGGCATCGCGATCGCCACCGCCGTCCTCGCGGCGTCGGCGCTCTTCGGGTCGTACCGGGACGCCATCACCACGAACGTGCAGGACGTGGGCGCCAAACTGACCGGTGCGGGCTCCCCGTTGACCCTGTCCATGGACATCTCGCAGCCCAACAACCTCGTCGGCCTCATCGCCGGCGCGGCGGTCGTCTTCCTCTTCTCCGGACTCGCCATCAACGCCGTGTCGCGTTCGGCGGGCGCGGTGGTCTACGAGGTGCGGCGGCAGTTCCGCGAGAAGCCCGGGATCATGGACTACACGGAGACGCCCGAGTACGGCAAGGTCGTCGACATCTGCACCAAGGACGCCCTGCGCGAGCTGACCACGCCGGGACTGCTCGCCGTGATGGCGCCCATCTTCATCGGTTTCACCCTCGGCGTCGGAGCCCTCGGTTCCTACCTCGCGGGTGCGATCGGGACGGGCACCCTGATGGCGGTGTTCCTGGCCAACTCCGGTGGCGCCTGGGACAACGCCAAGAAACTCGTCGAGGACGGCCACCACGGCGGCAAGGGCAGCGAGGCCCACGCCGCCACGGTCATCGGCGACACGGTCGGCGACCCCTTCAAGGACACCGCGGGTCCCGCGATCAACCCGCTGCTCAAGGTCATGAACCTGGTCTCACTGCTCATCGCGCCCGCGGTGATCAAGTTCTCCTACGGCCATGACAAGAGCATCGGCGTCCGGATCGTGATCGCGGTCCTCGCACTGATCGTGATCGTCGGGGCGGTGTACGTCTCCAAGCGGCGCGGCATCGCCGTCGGCGACGACGAGGACAGCTCCGAACGCGTGGCCAAGTCGGCCGATCCTGCGGTGGTTTCGTAGGCGGTCTTACGACGGCCACCATGGCCCTCGCGAGGGGGCCGGCCAACGAGCGGGCGGATGGCGTGTGTTGACGCGCCGTCCGCCCGTTTCGCGTCCCTGCGCCCGCGCGGCCTCGTCGCACATGCGTCGGTGCCCACCTCGTCATGCACACGCTGGCGTCCGTTTCATGCCGTAAGCCTCCTGTGTGCGCCGTTTCGTCGTGAGCCTTCTCTCCTAGGGGCAAACTGCATAAAAACGTACTTATCGGGTGCAGGTCATGGGGGTGCTGTCCGTCTGCCGTGTAGATTCCGGGGGCCGAGAGCCGTGGAAGGGACCGATCCGGTGAACAAGAAGCTCGCGGCCGCACTGTCCGGCGGTGCGGTACTGGTAGTGGCACTGACCGGGTGCAGCAGCGGCAGCAAGGGCACCGACCCGAAGCTGATCGCCTGGGCCAAGACCGTGTGTGACGCGGTGCCGACGCAGGACGCGAAGATCAAGGCCGCCAACGCGGCGATCGCGCAGACCGCCTCGGACACCACGAGTTCGCCCGCGACCATCCAGAAGACCGACTCCCAGGCCTTCCAGGACATGTCCGACGGCTACAAGGCGCTCGCCGCCGCCATCAGCGGCGCCGGCGCGCCTCCCGGGGTCGACGACGGCGCCAAGCGCCAGCAGGACGTCGTCAAGAACCTCGACAGCCTCTCCGCGTCCTATGCCGACCTGAAGAAGAAGGTCGACGCGCTGGACACCAAGGACCAGGCGAAGTTCGCCTCCGGTCTGCACGACGTCGCCTCGCAGATGGCGAACCTGGAGACGCAGAACAAGAGCGGCACCGCGGCTCTGCAGGCTCTGGAGCAGGGCGAGGTCAAGGACGCGATCGCCGATCAGGCCAGCTGCAAGAAGGTCGCCACGACGGCGACGTCCGCGGCATCGGGCTCGTCGACCGCGGGCTGACGGGGCTGACGGCGGCACGCCGAGCACCGCGAGTCGAAGCAGGAGACCGGGGCCGAAGCCGAAACAGTGCGCCGGGACCGCTGCGCTGGGCCGTGTCGTGGGGTCCGTGCGTGCTGGGGGCCCGCGTTGAGGTAGGGGTCGGTGCCGGCGCCGTGTGCCGGTCCCGTGTGCGTTCCGGGTCGCCCGTGCCGGTCCCGTGTGCTGGGGGAGTGTGCCGAGCCGGATGGCGCCTGGTGTGCTGAGCCCGCGTCCGGAGGTGGCCGCGGGCCACAATGGAGGACGTGACTGACTCCGGCCTCGCCATCCTGCCCGCCTCCGACCGCCCCGACGTCGCCGCCCGGCTGCGTACCGCCCTGCTGGGGGCCTCCTTCACCGCCGACGGGCTCCTGGAACTGCTCGGTGCGCCCGCGTACGCGGCGCTCGCCCGCAGCGAGACGGTGCCCGCGCTCCGGGCGACCCGCGGGGACGCACCGCTGGAGACGCTCGTCCGGCTGCTCCTGCTCCAGCAGCCCGTGCCGCACGCGCGCGTGGCGGACTTCCTGCCCGTGGACGACCTCCTGGAGAGCGGCTGGCTGACCCGCGCGGGCGGCGACGAGGTCGCGGCCACCGTGGACGTACGGCCGTACGGCGGGCCGGACGGCGAGGACTGGTTCATCGTGTCCGACCTCGGCTGCGCGGTCGGCGGCGCCGGTGGCATCGGCCAGCGCCACGAGGGCGTCGTCCTGGGCGTCGGAGGCGCGTCCACGACCCTCGCCGGCATCACCGTCCGTACGCCCGTCGCCGCCGCCCTCGACCTCGGCACCGGCTCCGGGATCCAGGCGCTGCACGCCGCCCAGCACGCCACACGCGTGACGGCGACCGACCTCAATCCGCGCGCGCTGCACATCACGGCGCTCACGCTCGCGCTCTCCGGCGCCCCGGCGGCAGACCTGCGCGAGGGCTCGCTGTTCGAGCCGGTGAAGGAAGAGGAGACGTACGACCTGATCGTGTCCAACCCGCCGTTCGTCATCTCGCCGGGGGCCCGACTCACCTACAGGGACGGCGGGATGAGCGGGGACGATCTGTGCCGCTCGCTCGTTCAACAGGCCGGGGAACGGCTGAACGAGGGCGGGTTCGCGCAGTTCCTCGCCAACTGGCAGCACGTGGCAGGGGAGGACTGGCAGGACAGGGTCAGGTCATGGGTGCCGCGCGGGTGCGACGCGTGGATCGTGCAGCGCGAGGTGCAGGACGTCAACCAGTACGCCGAGTTGTGGCTCAGGGACTCCGGCGACCACCGCGGCGACCCGGTGGAGTACCGGGCGCGCTACGACGCATGGCTCGACGAGTTCGAGGCGCGCAAGGTGAAGGGGGTGGGGTTCGGCTGGATCACGCTGCGGAAGACGGCGGCCGCCGTGCCCTCGGTCACCGTGGAGGAGTGGCCGCATTCGATCGAACAGCCGCTCGGTGACACGATCCGGGCGCACTTCGACCGGCTCGACTACCTCCGTGAGCACGACGACGCGGATCTCCTCGAAGGCCACTTCAAGCTTGCCGTCGAGGTGGTTCAGGAGCAGGTGGGACTGCCCGGCGCCGAGGATCCGGAGCATGTGGTGCTGCGTCAGCACCGTGGAATGCGCCGTGCGACCAAGGTGGACACGGTCGGCGCCGGGTTCGCAGGGGTGTGCGACGGCACGCTGAGTGCGGGGCGGATTCTCGACGCCATCGCCCAACTGATGGGCGAGGACCCGGTGTTGCTGCGTGACCGCACGCCTGCGCAGATCCGGCTGCTGGTGGAGCAGGGGTTCCTCGAGCCGGCGGGCTGACGGGGCGTCCAGGGGGCTTGTGGACCTGCGGGACACGCCGGAAAAAGAAAAAGGCCGGAAAAATGTGGCCGGAACGTTCGTCCCGTGGTCCGTCGATCGAATGTTCGAGAATCTCGGGGTGTCTCGTTCACTTCGCGTTCGTCCGGCGGCCTCCCGCCCGCCGTCCGTGCGTGTCACTCTCCGGGCGCTGGGCACTCGTGGACGGCAGGGAAGGGGCGCGCGGGTCATGGAGAGCGGACCGGCGATCTTCGCAGGGGCGGTGTTCGCCCTGTTCGGAGGCGTGCTGCTGGTGTGGACCGGCACCCGGGTCCGGCGCGGTGAACCCGTCGCCCAGGGGGTGAGCCAGGCCGCGTCGGTGACCCTCGCGAGCCTCGCCGCGGTGGTCTCGCTGGGCCTCGGGGCCTACTGCCTGACCCGCCTCTGAGGGGACCGCTCCGGTAATGGGAGCGTCACGCTCCGGACAGGGCCGAGAGAGTGACCGAGGACTCCGGGCGGCAGGAATGGCGGTAGTCGGGTTACCGTTCGAGTGGCCGTTGTGGGCTTTTCCCGTTTGACACGGGGGCGGGATGTACCGTCACACTCCGCAGCGTCACCAAGTGAACGGGCGTCCGTGCCCGTGCCGCGACCCCGGGAGCAAGACCTGGGGAGGCCCCAGCGTCGACCGGAGAGAAGAGCGAAGTTGTCCCCGACCAGCGAGACCGCACAGGGCGGCCGCCGACTCGTCATCGTCGAGTCGCCCGCCAAGGCGAAGACGATCAAGGGCTATCTGGGCCCCGGATACGTCGTCGAAGCGAGCGTCGGGCACATCCGTGACCTTCCCAACGGCGCCGCGGAGGTGCCCGAGCAGTACACCGGCGAGGTCCGGCGCCTCGGTGTGGACGTCGAACACGACTTCCAGCCCATCTATGTGATCAACGCCGACAAAAGGGCGCAGGTCAAGAAGCTCAAGGACCTGCTGAAGGAATCCGACGAGCTCTTCCTGGCCACCGATGAGGACCGGGAGGGCGAGGCGATCGCCTGGCACCTCCAGGAGGTCCTCAAGCCGAAGATCCCCGTCAAGCGGATGGTCTTCCACGAGATCACCAAGGACGCGATCCGCGAGGCCGTCGCCAACCCGCGCGACCTCAACCAGAAGCTCGTCGACGCCCAGGAGACCCGCCGCATCCTCGACCGCCTCTACGGCTACGAGGTCTCGCCGGTCCTGTGGAAGAAGGTCATGCCGCGCCTGTCGGCCGGCCGTGTCCAGTCGGTCGCGACCCGGCTCGTGGTCGAGCGGGAACGCGAGCGCATCGCGTTCCGTTCCGCCGACTACTGGGACCTGACGGGCACCTTCGGGACCGGCCGGGCCGGTGACCCGAGCGACCCGTCGTCCCTGGTCGCCCGGCTGCAGGCCGTCGACGGCAGGCGCGTCGCCCAGGGCCGTGACTTCGACTCGGTCGGGCAGCTCAAGACCGCGAACACCCTCCACCTCGACGAGGCGAACGCCCGCGCTCTGGCCGCGGCCCTGGAGAACACCCGGTTCTCGGTCCGCTCGGTCGAGTCCAAGCCGTACCGCCGCTCGCCGTACGCCCCGTTCCGTACGACGACCCTCCAGCAGGAGGCCTCGCGCAAGCTCGGCTTCGGCGCGAAGGCCACCATGCAGGTCGCGCAGAAGCTGTACGAGAACGGCTACATCACCTATATGCGTACGGACTCGACGACGCTGAGCGACACCGCGATCGCGGCCGCCCGCGCCCAGGTCACGCAGCTGTACGGTGCCGACTACCTGCCCTCGGCCCCGCGTACGTACGCCGCCAAGGTCAAGAACGCCCAGGAGGCGCACGAGGCGATCCGCCCCTCGGGTGATCGTTTCCGCACCCCGGCGGAGACCGGTCTGACCGGTGACCAGTTCAGGCTCTACGAGCTGATCTGGAAGCGCACCGTCGCCTCCCAGATGAAGGACGCGACCGGCAACAGCGTCACCGTGAAGATCGCCGGCACCGCCGCCGACGGCCGGGACGTCGAGTTCAGCGCCTCCGGCAAGACGATCACCTTCCACGGCTTCCTGAAGGCCTACGTCGAGGGCGCCGACGACCCGAACGCCGAGCTGGACGACCGCGAGCGCCGGCTGCCCCAGGTCGGCGAGGGCGACCCGCTGTCCGCCGAGGAGATCACGGTCGACGGGCACTCCACCAAGCCCCCGGCCCGCTACACCGAGGCCTCGCTGGTCAAGGAGCTCGAAGAGCGCGAGATCGGCCGCCCGTCGACGTACGCGTCGATCATCGGCACGATCCTCGACCGCGGCTATGTGTTCAAGAAGGGGACGGCCCTGGTGCCCTCCTTCCTGAGCTTCGCCGTGGTCAACCTCCTGGAGAAGCACTTCGGCCGACTGGTCGACTACGACTTCACCGCCCGGATGGAGGACGACCTCGACCGCATCGCCGCAGGTCAGGCCAAGGCCGTGCCGTGGCTGAAGCGCTTCTACTTCGGTGAGGGCACTGCCACGGGCGGCGCGGCCGACGCGGGCAACGGCGACGGGGACCACCTCGGCGGCCTCAAGGAGCTGGTGACCGACCTGGGCGCGATCGACGCGCGCGAGGTGTCGTCGTTCCCGGTGGGCAACGACATCGTGCTCCGGGTCGGCCGCTACGGCCCGTACATCGAGCGCGGCGAGAAGGACTCCGAGGGCCACCAGCGCGCGGACGTGCCGGAGGACCTGGCCCCCGACGAGCTGTCCGTGGAACTCGCGGAGGAACTGCTCGCCAAGCCGAGCGGCGACTTCGAGCTGGGCGCCGACCCCGAGTCGGGCCACCAGATCATCGCCCGGGCCGGCCGCTACGGCCCGTACGTCACCGAGGTGCTCCCCGAGGGCACCCCGAAGACCGGCAAGAACGCGGTCAAGCCGCGCACCGCTTCGCTCTTCAAGACCATGTCCCTGGACACGGTCACCCTGGCGGACGCCCTCAAGCTGATGTCGCTGCCGCGTGTCGTCGGCGCCGACGCCGAGGGCCAGGAGATCACCGCGCAGAACGGGCGCTACGGGCCGTACCTGAAGAAGGGCACGGACTCGCGTTCGCTCACCTCCGAGGACCAGCTCTTCACGATCACCCTCGAAGAAGCGCTGCAGATCTACTCCCAGCCCAAGCAGCGCGGCCGGGCCGCCGCCAAGCCGCCGCTGAAGGAGCTGGGCACCGACCCGGTCAGCGAGAAGCCGGTCGTGGTCAAGGACGGCCGCTTCGGGCCGTATGTCACCGACGGGGAGACCAACGCGACCCTGCGCTCCGGCGACAGCGTCGAGACGATCACCCCGGAGCGCGGCTACGAGCTGCTCGCCGAGAAGCGGGCGAAGGCGCCGGCCAAGAAGACGACGGCCAAGAAGGCCGTCGCGAAGAAGGCCGCTCCGGCGAAGAAGACGGCCGCGGCCAAGAAGACCGCGGCCAAGAAGACGACGACGGCCGCCAAGAAGACGGCCACCGCGAAGAAGACGGTCGCCAAGAAGGCGACGGCCACCAAGGCGGCTGCGGAGGACTGACCTGGTCCCGGGCACGCGCACCGGCCGGGCCGGTCGGTGCCGGTCGGACCGGTTCGCACGGGCCGGGACGGCTTGCGCCGGTCCGCGCATCGGTCGAACCGGTCCACGTATTGGTCACATCGGCTTCGCAAAGCAAACGCCCCGGCATCAACTTGGTGTCGGGGCGTGCGTACCTGTGGACGGCCGCACCGGGCCGTCGGTGGCTGCCGATAGGCTGAAAGCATGACGCGAGCCGAGCAGCCAACGGCCCCCCAGACAGACCCGGACGACGCGCTGGTAGCGGATTCCCGCGAGCGCGCCGTCCGCTCGCTGCTGCGCCGACCCGAGTTGAGGCGCTTGTGGAGCGCCCAGCTGGTGAGTGGTGTGGGCGACACCCTGGCCCTATTGGTACTGGTCGTGCTGACCCTCCAGGCGGCTGTCGCCGAGGGTTCGTTCGGCGGCGGGTACCGGGGCGTGGCGTTCGCGGTGGCGATCGTCTTCGGGGTGCGCATTCTGGCCACCCTGCTCTTCGGCGCGGTCCTGCTGGGCCCGCTCACCACGCTGACCGCGCAGGACGGGCCGCTGGACCGCCGCTGGACCATGGTCGGCGCCGACGGTCTGCGTACCGTCCTGCTGCTCATCGCGCCCCTGTGGATCGACTGGACCCCGCAGAACGCGCCGGCCCTGCTGCTGGTGACCGTCTTCGTGATCGGGGTCGCCGAGCGTCTGTGGACGGTGTGCCGGGAGAGCGCGGCCCCCGCGCTGCTGCCCGCTCCGCCTCCGGAGGGCGCGACGGTACGACCGCTGCCCGACCACCTGGACGCGCTGCGCCGGCTGTCGCTGCGGACGACGTTCCTGGCGATCCCCCTCGCGGCCGCCGCGCTCGTCGTCGCGTCGCTGGTCAACAACCTGCTGGGCACCGGCATCGCATGGTTCGCCCAGCACCAGGTGGCCCTCGGGTCGTACGTGGCGGCGGGCCTGTTCGCCGCCTCCCTCTCGGTGCTGGTGTACCTGGAGGTGCCCGGCACGCGCACCCCGCGGGCGCGGTCGCCGCTGGAGGGCCTGCGCCGCCCCAGGACCGGTACCGGCGCCGACGCGGGCCGTACCGGCGCCATCCCGCTGCTGGTGCTGGCCTGCGCGGCCGTCGCCGGGGCGATCTCCGTCTCCGTCTCCGTCTCCGTGCTGCACGCCAGGGACCTGCACGGCGGCCCGGTCCTCTACGGCCTGCTGGTGCTCGCCCTGACCGGCGGGGTCGCCGTCGGCATCCGTACGGCGCCCTCGCTGCTGCCGACGCTCTCGCGCCGCCGGCTCCTGTCGCTGGCGATCGCCTTCACCGGCGTCGCGCTCCTGGCCGCCGGTCTGGTCCCGGACGTCACCAGCGTGCTGCTGATCGCCGCGCTGGCCGGCATCGGCGCGGGCGTCGCCGCCAACACCGGGCACACCCTGCTCGACCAGGAGACCGAGGACTTCCGCCGGGCGCGCACCACCGAGCACCTGCACGCGGTGGTCCGGGTCGCCATAGCGCTCGGCGCGCTGATCGCGCCCCTGGTCGCCGCGCTGATCGGGCCGCACCGGCTGGAGAACGGCAAGTTCGTGTTCGCCCACGGCGGCGCCGCGTTCACGCTGATGCTGGTCGGCGCGCTGCTGCTGCCGGTGGCCGCGCTGGTGCTGGCCAAGGTCGACGACCGCGCGGGCGTACCGCTCCGCCACGACCTGCGGGACGCGCTGCTCGGCGGCGACGACCCGGCCGAGACGCCCGCGACCAACGGTTTCTTCATCGCCCTGGAGGGCGGCGACGGCGCCGGCAAGTCCACCCAGGCCGAGGCCCTCGCCGAATGGATCCGCGCCAAGGGCCACGAAGTCGTGCTCACGCGCGAGCCGGGCGCCACGCCGGTCGGCAAGCGGCTGCGCTCGATCCTCCTGGACGTCTCGTCGGCCGGTCTGTCCCACCGCGCGGAGGCGCTGCTGTACGCCGCCGACCGCGCGGAGCACGTCGACACCGTCGTCCGGCCCGCCCTGGAGCGCGGCGCGGTCGTCATCTCCGACCGCTACATCGACTCCTCGGTCGCCTACCAGGGCGCGGGTCGCGACCTGTCCCCGACCGAGGTCGCCCGCATCAACCGCTGGGCCACCGACGGGCTGGTCCCGCATCTGACCGTCCTGCTGGACGTGGTGCCGGAGATCGCCCGCGAGCGGTTCACCGAGGCCCCCGACCGGCTGGAGTCGGAGCCCGCCGAGTTCCACGCGCGCGTGCGGGCCGGATTCCTGACGCTGGCCGCCGCCGACCCCGGCCGCTACCTGGTGGTGGACGCCGGCCAGGAGCCCGAGGCGGTCACGACCGTCATCAGGGCCCGCCTCGACACCGTGCTGCCGCTCTCCGAGGCCGAGATCAAGGCCGCCGAGGAGGCGCGGAAGAAGGCCGAGGAGGAGGCCCGCCGCAAGGCCGAGGAAGAGGCCGCGCGCAAGGCCGAGGAGGAGCGCCTGGAGCGCGAGCGCCAGGAGCAGCTCGCCAAGCTGCGCGCCGAGGAGGAGGAGCGCAAGCGCCGCGAGCTGGAGGAGGCGCAGCGCCGCGAGGCCGAACGGCAGGCGGAGGAGGCCCGGCAGCGGGCCGAGGAAGCGCGTAAGCGGGCCGAGGAGGAGCAGGCCAGGCTGCTCGCCGAGGAGAAGGCCCGTGCGGAGGCCGAGGCCCGCCGCAAGGCCGAGGAGGAGCAGCGCCGCAAGCAGGCCGCGGAGGAGGCCCGGCTGCGCGCCGAGGCCGAGGAACTGCGCCTGGAGAAGCAGCGCAAGGCCGAGGAGGCCCTGGTCAAGGCCGAGCAGGCGCGTCGCGCGGCGGCGGAGGCGGCGGCAGCGGCCGACGTGGCCGCCCGGGAGTCGTCCGCGCCGCAGCCGACGGCGCCCGGTGTCACACCGGAGGCGGTGACCGTGCCGACGCCGGTGGTGAAGCCGGACGACAGGCCTCAGGCCGCTTCGGGCACGGGCGGATCCTCGGCGGCGCAGCGCGCGGTGGACGAGACGACGGTGCTGCGTCCGGTGCGTGAGGACCGGGCGCCCGCGGCCCGGGAGTCCGAGTCCGAGGTGACGGCGAAGCTGCCGCAGCCGCCGGTCCCGGAGGCGGGGGCGGCCGATGAGACCGCGGTGCTGCCTCCCGTGGGCGCGGCCGACGAGACGGCCGTACTGCCCCCGGTGCCGTCCGGTGCGGCCGACGAGACCGCCGTACTGCCTCCCGTGCGCGACGACGCCCAGGCTCCCGCCGATGCCCCGGCGGACCGGATGCCGCGCGGCTTCTTCCGGGACGAGCGCCCCGGCGGGAACCCCGACGGTTCCGAGGACCGTACGCGTGAGATGCCGCAGGTCGACGCGGAGGGTGCGACGGCCCGGCGGCAGCGCCCCCGGCCCGACTGGGCCGAGGAGACGCCGCTGGACGACCTGCCGTCGCTGGCGGACGAGCTGCTGGGGTCGTACGAGGAGGAGCACGACGACGAGCAGGGCCGCCGGGGTCGCGGGCGGCGCGGCTGAGGGTGTGCGCGCGGGCGGTGCGGGCCGGGGTTCCGGCCGGTGCCGCCCCTCGTCGCGTCGTCACGTGCGATGTGGACCGCGTTGTCAGTGGGCGCCCGCACAATGGAACGCGGATCGATGGAACGCGGGTCGATCGGGACGCGGATCGATCGGTACACGGGTCGATGGAAGACGGGTCGATCGGGGCGCGGATCGATTCGATCAGGACGTTGGACGCAGACGAAAGGGCGGCGTGACCCATGACCGTATGGGACGACCTCGTCGGGCAGGAGCGGGTGAGCGAGGTGCTGACCGCCGCCGCCCGGGACGCCGACGCCCTGGTCACCGCCGCCGCGGCCGACCAGCCCCTGCCGGAGACGTCGAAGATGACGCATGCCTGGCTGTTCACCGGCCCGCCCGGCGCCGGCCGCAACCAGACGGCGCGGGCCTTCGCCGCCGCCCTCCAGTGTGTGAGCCCTGACCGCGCTCTCGGCGGAGCTCCCGGCTGCGGCTTCTGCGACGGCTGCCACACCGCGCTGATCGGCACCCACGCGGATGTCACCACGGTCGCCGCCGTCGGCGCCGAGATCCTGGTCAAGGACATGCGTGACACGGTCCGCAAGTCGTACACGTCCCCGGCGACCGGCCGCTGGCAGATCATCCTCGTCGAGGACGCCGAGCGGCTGAACGAGAAGTCGGCCAACGCCGTCCTCAAGGCCGTGGAGGAGCCCGCCCCCCGTACGGTCTGGCTGCTCTGCGCGCCCTCGCTGGAGGACGTGCTGCCCACGATCCGCTCCCGCTGCCGCCACCTGAACCTGCGCACGCCCTCGGTGGAGGCGGTCGCCGACATGCTCGTACGGCGCGAGGGCATCGAGCCCGAGGCCGCCGCGAACGCCGCCCGGGCCACCCAGGGGCATGTCGACCGGGCCCGCCGGCTGGCCACCGACCCGGCCGCCCGCGAGCGCCGCGCGGCCGTGCTGAAGCTGCCGCTGCGGCTGGACGAGGTCGGCGCGTGTCTGAAGGCCGCCCAGGAGCTGGTGGACGCGGCCGCGGAGGACGCCAAGCAGCTCGCCGAGGAGATGGACGGCAAGGAGACCGAGGAGCTGAAGGTGGCGCTCGGCGCGGCCCAGGGCGGGCGGATGCCGCGTGGCACGGCGGGTGTGATGAAGGACCTGGAGGACATGCAGAAGCGCCGCCGGACCAGGACCCAGCGCGACAGCCTCGACGTCGCCCTCACCGATCTCACCGGCTTCTACCG
Source organism: Streptomyces sp. NPDC101234 (assembly GCF_044767525.1). NCBI lineage: Bacteria > Bacillati > Actinomycetota > Actinomycetes > Kitasatosporales > Streptomycetaceae > Streptomyces > Streptomyces sp. NPDC101234. The sequence continues at coordinate 697,219 of NZ_JBIWOA010000002.1, forward strand.
CGACGTCCTCGCCCTCCAGCTCGGCTCCCGCACGGCGATCGCCAACGCGGACGCCGAGGACGCCCTGGAACGGCTGGCCCGCGCCGGCTCGCCCGAGTCCACACTGCGCCGGATCGAGGCGATCGCCGCGTGCCGGGAGGCCCTGGACCGCAATGTGGCGCCGCTGCTGGCGGTGGAGGCGATGACGATGGCGCTCAGAGCGGGCTGACGACGGTGCTCGGAGCGGGCTGAGTCGCCGCCCGGACATGGGCGGGGCCCCACGTTGACGGGGTCACCCGTACGAGCCACAGTCAACTGGCACAGCACAAAGATCATCTCTCGGCGTTACGCTCGATTGATGCATATCAGGCGAATCGCCCGCCGGACCCCGACTCGGCCCCGGACCCGCACCCGGACCGTGGCGGCTGCCGCCCTGCTCTCGGCCGCCGCCCTGCTCGTGTCCGCATGCTCCTCGGGGAGCCCGTCGGCGACGACGGCGGCGGCCTCGGCCGAAACCGCCCAGTTGGCCGCGCTGCCCCACTCGACACCGTCCTCGCTGGCGCCGTACTACGACCAGAAGCTCACCTGGCGCAGCTGCGGTGCCCCCGGCTTCCAGTGCGCGACGATGAAGGCCCCGCTCGACTACGCCAATCCCGGCGCGGGTGACGTCCGGCTGGCGGTCGCCCGGAAGAAGGCGACCGGCAAGGCGAAGCCGCTCGGGTCGCTGCTGGTCAACCCGGGCGGCCCGGGCGGCTCGGCGGTGGACTACCTGCAGCAGTACGCCGGCATCGGCTACCCCGCCGAGGTGCGGGCGCGCTACGACATGGTCGCGGTGGATCCGCGCGGCGTCGCCCGCAGCGAGCCCGTCGAGTGCCTGAACGGCCGGCAGATGGACGCGTACACCGAGACCGATGTGACGCCCGACGACCAGAGGGAGACGGACGCGCTGGTCGGGGCGTACAAGAAGTTCGCGGAGGCCTGCGGGACGCACTCGGCGCAGCTGCTGCACCATGTGTCCACGGCCGACTCGGCGCGGGACATGGACATCGCCAGGGCGGTCCTCGGCGACCAGAAGCTGAACTACGTGGGGGCGTCGTACGGCACGTTCCTGGGCGCGACCTACGCGGGCCTGTTCCCGGACCGGGTGGGCCGGATGGTCCTGGACGGCGCGATGGACCCCTCCCTCTCCGCGCGTCAGCTGAACCTGGAGCAGACGGCCGGGTTCGAGACGGCGTTCCAGTCCTTCGCGAAGGACTGCGCGAAGCGCACCGACTGCCCGCTCGGCGCGAAGGGCAGCCCACCGGCGGAGATCGCCGACAACCTCAGGACGTTCTTCCTGAAACTCGACGCGCACCCCCTCCCCACCGGTGACGCGGACGGCCGCAAGCTCACCGAGTCCCTCGGTACGACCGGTGTGATCGCGGCGATGTACGACCAGGCGGAGTGGGAGCAGCTGCGCGACGCGCTGCACGCGGCGATGACGGAGAACGACGGCGCGGGACTGCTCGCCCTCTCCGACAGCTACTACGAGCGCGACCCCGACGGGCGCTACTCGAACCTGATGTCCGCCAACGCCGCGGTGAACTGCCTGGACCTGCCGCCCGCCTTCACCAGCCCGGAGCAGGTGGAGAAGGCGCTGCCCGCGTTCGAGAAGGCGTCCCCGGTGTTCGGCCCGAACATGGCGTGGGCCTCGCTGAACTGCGGGTACTGGCCGGTGAAGGCGACGGGCGAACCGCACCGCATCACGGCGAAGGGCGCCGCCCCGATCGTCGTGGTCGGCACCACCCGCGACCCGGCGACCCCCTACCCCTGGGCCCGGTCCCTGGCGAGCCAGCTCTCCTCGGGCCGCCTCCTCACCTACGTCGGCGACGGTCACACCGCGTACGGCCGAGGCAGCGCCTGCATCGACTCGGCGATCGACACATACCTCCTCCACGGCACCCCGCCGGCGAACGGAAAGCGCTGCTCATAGCCCTGCCACCCGCCCCGGAGCCACTCGCTCCGGGGCGTGTACGGAGCACCCCGGAAACTGTGTAGACTTACCGACGTCGCTGATCGCACCATAGTGCGGACGACACGCCGCTTTAGCTCAGATGGCCAGAGCAACGCACTCGTAATGCGTAGGTCTCGGGTTCGAATCCCGAAAGCGGCTCCGGGAAAGGCCAGGTCACGTAACACGTGACCTGGCCTTTTTGTTGTTCCGAGGGGTCTGTACGCATGCCCCGGGTGCCCTGTGGTGCGAGGCCGAGGTGCTTGTTGAGGGCGGCCTTCATCGCGGCGGCGGTGTGCGGGCCGGAGGCGCGACCCCCAATTGGGTCATCGGTGTTGGATCGTGGCGAATTCAGGGGGCAAACGTGAAGTATTTCACGACCTGACTTCGCTTGATTAGTAGATCTTGTGCGCTTTGTCCCTTCGTAAGGGCCTGGTTAACGAACTGTAAGTGCTCATATGTTGCGGGCCGGTCGTCTGATCGAAGACGGCCAGTCGTAGCCCAACAGGGCTCTGTGGGGGAGCAGTTCATATGAATACGCACAGGGGGAGACGCCGGCTGCGCACAGTCGGCGTCGTGCTCTCCGCGGCCTTGGTGCTGGCGGCGAGCGCAGCCAACGGCGCCATGGCGGTCGCCGACGAGAACGCCGTCATCTCGGCCGACGGCGCCGCCAAGGCCGCCGCCGGTGACGGTGACGGTACGGGCGAGGATGCGAAGGCGCTGGCCGAGGCCGCGCGTACGGGCAAGCCGGTGGAGATCGTCTCGTTACGCGGTGAGAGCAGCGAGGTGTACGCCACCCCGGAGGGACACCTGGAAGCCCGGGAGCATCTGCGGCCGGTGCGGACCCGGGTGGACGGCGCGTGGCGGGACATCGACACCACGCTGACCCGCGGCGCGAACGGAACGGTGGCGCCCAGGGCGACGACCGTCGGTCTGACGTTCTCCGGCGGAGGTTCGTCGCCGCTGGTGCGGATGACGAAGAACGGCCGTGAACTGGCGCTCTCCTGGCCGAAGGACCTGCCCTCCCCCGAGCTGAGCGGGAACACCGCCACCTATCCGGACGTACTGCCCGGTGTCGATCTGCGGATGACGGCGCAGCAGGACAGCTTCACCCAGCTCCTGGTCATCAAGTCGGCCGAGGCCGCGGCCAGCGCCGAACTGAGCGAACTGCGGCTGAAGCTGGACGCCGACGGCATGCAGGTCAAGGAGACCGCCGACGGCGGCCTGGCGGCGGTCGACCAGGGAGCCGGTAGCGCCGTCTTCGAGGCTCCCCGCCCCCTGATGTGGGATTCCAGTACCGAGGCGCCCGCCTCCTCGACCCGGTCCGGGTCCACCGCCGGACCCGCCCGAACGACGTCGTCCAGCGCCGCACGGAACTCTGTGGCCACCGCCACCACCGGCCCCACCGCCTCCGAGGCCGGTGCAGCGGAGTCCGGCAATGTGGCCCCGGTCGGCGTGGAGATTCCCGCCGCGCAGAACGCCCTGGTCCTGACGCCGGACACCGGCGTGCTCAGGGGCAAGGGCACGGTGTACCCCGTTTTCATCGACCCCCAGTGGTACTCCCCGAAGGCCTCGGCCTGGACGATGGCCTCCAAGTACTGGGCGTCGTCGCCGCAGTGGAAGTTCAACGGCGACTCGGACGCCGGCCTGGGGTACTGCAACTGGTCGTACTGCGCGCCGTACGACACCAAGCGGCTCTTCTACCGGATCCCGACCTCGAAGTTCGCGGGCCGGACCGTGCTGCAGGCGGAGTTCGTGGTCCGCAACACCTGGTCGGCGTCCTGCTCGGACCGGAGCGTGGAGCTGTGGCGCACCAAGGACATCTCCTCCTCGACGACCTGGAACTCGCAGGACAACGACGCCTTCTGGATCGATCGCCTCAGGACGGAGTCCTTCGCCTACGGGTACACCGGCTGCGCGGCGAAGGACGCGGAGTTCGACGTGAAGTCCGCGGTGCAGCAGGCCGCCGACAAGAAGTGGTCGACGATGACCTTCGGCATGAAGGCGGCGAGCGAGACCGACGGCTACGCCTGGAAGCGGTTCTCGGACGACGCCTATCTGCGTGTCCAGTACAACCGCCCGCCGCCGCAGATCAAGATGTCGCAGCTGACCATGGAGTACGGCGGCTCCTGCAAGAGCCCCGCCAGTGCCGCGCGGGTACGCACGCTCGGCAAGATCTACGCCAACGACGTCACCGACCCCGACGGCGATTCCGTCTCCGTGGAGTTCCGGGCGAGCTGGGACACCGGTGACGGCAAGGGCGTCGTCACCCGCTGGAAGTCCGGTCCGACGACGGCGAAGAAGTCCGGCTCGGACTTCGCGATCACGCTGCCGTCCTCCATCCCCGCGAACAAGACGGTCAACTGGTACGTCCACTCCTACGACGGGGCCCAGTACTCGCCGTGGTCGTACACCGGCGACCCGACCGCCTGTTACTTCGTGTACGACACGAGCGTGCCCAAGGCACCCGCCATCTCCTCGGCCATCTACCCGGCCTCCGACCCCGAGGACCCCGACGACCCCTGGTACGACGGAGTCGGCCAGTACGGCGACTTCGTGATCACCGGCGCCGTCTCCGACGTGACGAAGTACTGGTTCGGCCTCAACGGCGACCCGGTCTCGGCCAACACGGTCACCACCTCGGGCGGAGCGGCCAAAACCGTGCCCGTGCTGCCGGTCAGGCCGGGCCTCAACACCTTCACGGCGCGGTCCTTCGACTCCGCGGGCAACGGCTCCGAGATCCGCACCTACCAGTTCCGGGTCAAGTCGGGGCAGCGCGAACGCGCCGGCTGGGCCATGGACGAGACGGCCGGCGCCACCCAGGTGGCGGGCAGCGCACCGGAACAGACCGCGACCCTGTACAACGGTCCGACGCCGAACGTGGAGGGCAGGTTCGGCAAGGCCGTGCAGTTCGACGGCGTCGACGACTACGCCGCCACGGACATCGCCACCATCAACACCGACGTCAGCTTCTCGGTGTCGGCCTGGGTGAAGCTGTCCGCCATGCCGTCCGGCGCGGCGGTGGTGGCCTCCCAGCGCGGCAACAACGCGCCGGGCTTCGAGCTGTACTACTCCAAGGGGTACGACCGCTGGGTGTTCAACCAGTACAGCGCCGACACCGCCGACGGCACCCCCGTACGGGCCATGCAGGCCGCCGCGGGCGGGGTCAAGGCCGGCGAGTGGACGCATCTGGTCGGTATCTACGCCGCCGGCGAGAAGCTGCTGAAGCTGTACGTCAACGGTGCGCTCGCCGGGTCCACGGCCTACTCCACGGCCTGGAACGCACGGCGCGGCATGGTGATCGGCGGCAGCTTCCTCAACGGCACGCCGACGGCGCCCTTCCCGGGTGCCATCGACGAGGTGAAGACCTTCGAGAAGCCGCTGTCGGGGACCGAGGTGTCGAGCCTGTACAGCACGAACGCGATCGGCGACGGCCGTCCGGCCCGCGCGGTCTTCCACATGGACGACGCCGCCGGCGTGACCGCGCTGAGCGGCCGGGCCGATGTGAACCCCGCGGTCCTCAAGGGCGGCGCCACCACTGGTGCGACCGGAGCGGACGGCAACGCGCTCACCCTGGACGGGACCGACGACTACGCCACCACCGCCGGCCCGCACATCAACACCTCGTACAGCTTCGCCGTGTCGGCCTGGGTGAAGCTGGCGAAGACCAAGCCGACCCACGCCGCGACCGTCGCCACGCAGATCGGCACCACGGTGACCGGGCCGGAGCTGTACTACTCCAGCTCCTACGACCGCTGGGTGTTCAACCAGCACAGCGCCGACACCGCCGACTCCACGGTGGTGCGGGCCATGCAGCCCGACGGCACCACCGCCTACGGCGGCGAGTGGACGCATCTGGTCGGAGTGCAGGACACCGAGGCCGACAAGCTCTCGCTGTACGTCAACGGGACCCTGGCCGGCACCACGGCCCTGCCCTCGACCTGGTATGCCGGGGGCGCGGTGCAGATCGGCGCCAGTGCGTTCGCGGGCGCGGCCACCTCGTTCTTCCCGGGCCAGATCGACGACGTGCGGCTGTTCGACCGGCCGGTGTCCGCCGGCGAGGTGCAGCAGCTGTTCAAGCAGCGCGCTCTGGTCAAGGGCCGCTGGAAGTTCGAGACGGCCACCGGCACCCCGCTGACCTCGCCCGACGCCTTGTCCTCCGGTAACGCCATGACGCTCTACAACGGCGCCCAGACGGGCTCGGGCTGGGTCGACGGCGCCGTCGCCCTCGACGGCACGGACGACTACGCCGCGGCCACCGTGGTGCCGGTCGACACCAGCGCCAGCTTCACCGTGAGCGCCTTCGTCCAGGCGGCCGCCACTCCGACGAGTCCGGTCACCGTCATGAGCGCTCCCGGTACCAAGAAGAGCGCGTTCGCGGTGCGCTACGAACCCAGCACCACCCCGGCCACCGATCCGGGCCGCTGGCGGATCGCCACCGCCGACTCCGACAGCGACTCCGCCACCGTCTCCGACATCGGCAACGGCATGTTCTACAGCCCCACCGACTGGAACCACGTGGCACTCGTCTACGACGGCTTCTCCAAGGAGGTCCGCCTCTACGTCAACGGCGAACTCCAGGAGACCGCCTGCGCCGACGCCGACGACGACGGGGTGCAGGACGACGCGAGCTGTGCCGACACCGTCTCGTGGGCCGACGACGTGCTGACCTACAAGGCGGCTAAGACCCTGCAGCTCGGCCGCGACACCGCCGGGAGCACGTCCGGCGGGTACTTCCCCGGTTCGCTCTCCGACGTCTGGGTCTTCCAGGGTGCGCTGACCGAGACCCAGATCGATCACCTCGCCGTCGGTATGCCGGGCGTGGAGACCGCCGTCCCCAGCGGCGACTGATCGGCTCAGCCACCGGAAGTGGGGGGCCCGCCCCCCCCCCCCCCGGGGGGGGCCCCCCCCCCCCCCCCCCCCCCCCCCCCCCCCGGGGGGCCCCCCCCCCCCCCCCCCCCCCCCCCACGCCCCCCCCCCCCCCCCCCACAAACACACCAACA